>NZ_JAVKPY010000004.1:0-247981 GCF_040981035.1 Kocuria sp. CPCC 205297
CGGGCCCACGGAAGCGGTCAATGGCGTCATCGAGACCATGCGTCGCGTCGCCCGCGGCTTCCGCAACTTCGACAACTACCGGTTACGGGCTCTGCTCGCCGCAGGCGGTCATCGCCCCTGGCGGAGAACCGCTACCCACACTCAGCTGTGAAGGCCCGGTTTGCCGAACGCGCTGAACCAGCCATTGGCTGACGCGATCCGCCATGCGGTCCGGTCGGCCATCGCCTCACCCGCCTCCGCCGCCTCGTCGGCGAGGAGCCGGTGCCCGAACTCCGGGTCGTCCTTGTGGGCGTCGAACAGCGCATTCGCGCGATACGCCTCCACGACCTCGCTCGGCGTGATGGGGTCAGTCAGCCACCGGTAGTAGGGCTGGCGAGAGAGCTTGAGCCCCCGACACGTCACCGTCACAGGGATCCCCGTGTCGGCGAGCTCCGTCACGAGCGGGTAGAACCTTTTCCCGGAAGGTTCGCCTGCGACAGATATGCCGCCGCACGCCTAAGGACCTCGTTCTCCTGCTCGAGCAGCCGGATCCGCTTCCGCGCCTCCCGCAGCTCAGCGCCCTCGACCCGGGGCTGGCCAGGCTTCGTGCCGTCGTCGATATCAGCGCGGCGCATCCACTTCTGCAACGTCATCGGATGGACCCCGAAGTCTTTCGCGATCTGCTCGATCGTCACTCCGGGCTCGCGATTCCTCGCGACGCGCACAACGTCGTCGCGGAACTCGGACGGGTAGGGCTTGGGCACAGCAACATCCTTCCAGGCCCACCCTTCCGGGCAAGCCAGATCAGATGTCACCTATCGTGCAGCAGTCCCCCGCTACACCCTGCTTTGTGATGAGCCCGAAAACTGAAGACGAGTGGGCATGGCTTGAGCTCGACCGAGAGTACGTCGCCATCAGCAAGAAACTACGGGCTGTTAGGAACAACTACCCGGACGATCCGTGGTCTGTCGTCGGCGTGAGCGAGACCGACTACGAGAACTTAGTCGCGCGGGCCGACGAAAAGTTCAGTTCCGTCTTTCGCCGCTGAGAAACTACCGGGCGCCGTGGGTTTCTGCAGTCTGCGTGATCTCGACATCGGGCGCTGTGCCTTCCTTGATCACGTTCTTGACGCCGTACGGCACGTGCACCGATGGAACGTCGTTGGTCGCGGTTTTGAAATTATTGGGATCGTCGTCGAAGAAGATGTGCGGGCGCAGCTCACGTAGCACAGGGTATTTGTCGACTCCTCCCATGAAAAACGCGTCGTTGATGCGCACTTCATGCGCTTGTAGCGTGCGGATCATTCGCAGATGATTCGGCGCGTTGCGTGCCGTAACGACGGCCACATGAACTCGCCGCTTGTAGTCCACGTTTAAGCTGAGGCGTTTGTCTTCGAGCCGCTGGATTTTGTTGATGCCTCGCAAGAATGGAAGTAGCGGGCCTGGTTCAATTGGCTTGTCGGCATCTTCGAGCTCACTTTTGCTGTATTCATCGAGGTTGCCGCCTAGCTCTAGCAATTTTTGTTCTGCGGAGTCGGAGCCGAGCACTCCGTCAAAGTCGAAGGCTATCCTCAACTCGTTCCCCGTGGAATCGCTCGCAGGCTGCCCGATCACTCGGCCGGCAGTTAGCCCGACTGCGGTGGCGTCTCGTACATCCTGGTCTTCCGCAGACAAAAAGAGGGACACGTTGAATGCCTTGCAGAACTTGTACGGAGACTTGCCCTGCATGAAGACTCCCCTCGTCATGGCGAGACCATGATGTCGGATCGACTCCATAACTCGAAGGCCGGTTTCGGGATCGTTTCTAGAAAGGATCACGACCTCCACGAGTGGGTGATCGGCGTCTTCAGCGAGGTCGTTCAAGCTCAACAGTCGCCGAACAAGCGGGAATGCTACTCCCGGCCCTAAAGGTTCTTTGAATCGTTCGTGTGAGTAGGAGCGGTAAGCGTCCTCGCCGTGCTTCTTGAAAAACGCATCTGACTCAGCCAGGTCGAACAGAGCACTGGATGCGACGCCCACCACAAGGCGTGAAGATAGATCGACGGGCATAATTCTCGCCTTTGCTAAGAGTCTCAAGGCACACCTACGTACCTGAGCTCATCTTACTGGATCGAGGGCTCTGCGTTCCTGCGGTTGCAGCTCCGCACGCAGTAGACTGCCGCCGAACAGCAAGTCCGACCGGTGCCGACCGTGCATGCGCCGCCCGAAAAGTCGTCTGTCTGGCTGCAGGCTACTGTGTTTGTCTTTGCGACACAGTTTTCACCGAGTTGCCAGGCCTTCACGCTCGCGCCGAAAATAGGGTGAAATTCAGGGTGACACGGTTTTCTGAGGGCTCCAGATTTGTTGATCTACCGCGTGTTTTCAGGATTTAGGCAAAATCCCCCATCCTCCGCGCTGTGATCGACGAAATGCGCCCCGTGTCAGCACGGGGCGCATTTCTCATTCGTGAACGTCGGTGCGTGGGCGCGGGCCCTGCGTCGAACCTCGTGTCGGATTCCTCGTGGAGTAAAAGCAACCTCACGCGCGCCAGGCTGCTTTTACTCCACTTAATTTTCACCAGCGGAAGGGGTGGGAAGGTGGCCCCCCACCCGAGGCGTCAGCGCTTCGGCGTGAACGACGTGGAGCACTTCCACGTGGTCTTGCCCGAGGTGGCGACGACGTCCACAACCACCTTGCGGTTCAGGGTGGCCCGGCCGATCGAGTAGGTCGTCACGGCGGTGCCCTTGGTTGAGGCGACCGCGGTCTTCTTGGTCGTGGTGGTCTTGTACTTGGCCGTGGTGGTGACCTTGGCGTGTGCACCCACCTGAGAGACCTTCACGGAGGTCTTGGTGTACTGGCGGGGCTGCGTCACGGACATGCTGGCCTTGCACGGCTTGACCACGGCGGCCTCAGCCGGTGCGGAGGAGCCCACGGCAACGGTGCCGGAGGCGAGGAACAATGCGATGAGCCCGGTCGTGACAGAGCGGCGGATGGAGGTTGCGGCGGACATGCGCGGATCCTTCGTTAAGGGTGAGGAACCTCGTGGCGGGCGTGTGATGACAGCTCCGCCGGCCCGTGCGGTACTCACCGATCAAGGGGGGTGAGCACATCATAGGAACAGGAATGACCCCTGAGTAATATCTGCCGAATAATTACGATCGCACATGTCTGCGCGGATCCGTCACCGGTTCGCGAGGCCCCGGCACTGGTTGGTCAGCCCGGTCATCTTGCCCTCGACCGCTTGCATGGGGTTGTTGCCGTTCTCGAAGTTGTACAGCACCTGCTTCATGCCGCGCAGGTTACCGCTGAGCTCCTGCGGTGCCGCCGCGCCACGGCCTCGCGGGCACCCGCGGGATCGTTGCTCACGTTGCCCCGGCATGTTGGTCCGGAACGCGTCGATGTGCTCGCACGTCTCGGCCGCCGTGAGCGAGCCGGTCACCGCGGCCATCCCGCCGATGGGGTCGCTGCTGTCCGCGGAGTTCCCCGATCCACCCGTGGCGGCCGGGGAGTCCCGCGCCTCCGAGGTCGCGGGGGCTGGCAGCATGACGCCGCCCGGCCGCGTTCGTGCGCAACGGGCCGGGCGGCGTCGTCGTACCGGAGGGTAGGCTACTTCGTGCCCGCCCGGAACCCGGCGATGAACGGGTCGTGGTCGGAGGAGGCGACCTCGTTCGGGACGTAGTAGTCCAGGGCCGTGGTGCGGTACTGGGCGTACTGCAGCAAGGGCGACTGGCCCGAGTTGATGTTCCACGCGGCCGCGCCGGTCATGCGCTTGGCGAGCGACGGCGAGATCAGCATGTGGTCGAGCGAACCCACCTGGCCCCCGAACACGTACGTGTAGTCGTCCTCGGCGGCCCGTGCGTACCCGGCGCGGTAGAACTCCTGCAGGGGGTCCTCCTGCGCGTACGAGTTGAAGTCGCCGAGCACGGCCACGTCCTGGGAGCCCGCGGCGGCCGTGAGTTCGGGG
The DNA here is from genome assembly GCF_040981035.1 of Kocuria sp. CPCC 205297. NCBI lineage: Bacteria > Bacillati > Actinomycetota > Actinomycetes > Micrococcales > Micrococcaceae > Kocuria > Kocuria sp. CPCC 205297. The sequence continues at coordinate 3,922 of NZ_JAVKPY010000004.1, forward strand.
ATCCAGTCGACGACGGCGCTCGCCTGCGCCACGCGCGACGCGTTCCAGGCACCCTGGCCGTCACCGGTGTCCCGGTTGGGACCGGTGCGGGGAGCGGAGCCCTTGGACTTGAAGTGGTTGACCACCACCGTGGTGGGTGCTGCGCTGTGCTTGCCGCTGCCCTTGGTCGCGGTGAACGTGGCCGCGATCGGGGTGCGCGCGTTCTCGAAGGCGCCGCCGGCCACGGCCTCGGAGCCGAGGGCCCGGGCCTGACCCACCTGCGTGACCTCGCGGGGCTGGTAGATGATCGCGTTGGTGATGAAGTCCTGCTCTGCGACCGGCTGCAGCTCGGAATCCGCCACGGGGACGTAGGCCCACTTGGTGTAGCCGGCCGCCTTGTTCAGCGCCTTGACCAGGGAGGCGAGCGCCTCGTCCTTGGGCTCGCCGAGCTTCGCGGAGTTCTCGACCTCCATGAGCCCGACCACGGAGGCATTCACCTTGTTGATCGCCGAGACCGTCTTGGCCTGCTGGCGCTCGAAGTCCGCGCGGTCGTAGGCCCCGCGCGCGTCACAGCCCTGCGCCACGTTGTACGTGCCGTCCGTGGAGTAGTTCCCGCCGCGGCAGCCCTTGTCCTGCCCCACGGTGGTGAAGTAGTTCAGCACGTTGAAGGACGCGATCCGCACCTGTCCACCCACCCCCGGCTTGGGGTCCGCCGAGCCGGAGAACCGGGCCGGTTCCTTGCCCGGGACCACCGGGGCGGTGGGCTGCAGGCGCCACTTGTCGAAGCGGTAGTCCACGATCACCGGGGCGGTGATCCGCGCGGTGTCGCCCACGGCCACGGGGTTCTCGGGGGTCAGGTACGGGACCTGGCGGGGTTCCTGGGTGGGCGAGGCCGCGAAGCCCCGGTTGGTGCCGTCGTCCAACGTGACCGAGATGGCGTCATTGCGCTGTGCCTGGGCGCGCGCCTCGGGGCTGTTCGGGCGTGCCACCTGAGTGGGTTGGGCGGGCAGCTCCTTGCCCGCGGACAGGCCCAGCTCACCGTAGCGGCCCACGCCGTAGGTGTCCGAGACCCGGAACTTCTCCATGGGCAGGTAGAGCATGGAATCGAGGTTCTCGCGGTTCGCGGCGGTGGACGCCCAGTTGTTCGTCACGGGCTTCACTGCGGGGAGCTTGTCGCGCACCGGAGTGACCTCCACGTTGCCCGCGAGCTGGGTCAGGCCTTTGAACTCCCCGGCCACACCCGTGACTTGTACCCGGTCACCCACGGCGACCGTGGACTGGGTCGCGCCCGTGTACACGAACACGGCGTTCGAGGCCCGGGAGGTGTCCACGTGCCCACCGGTTCCGGGGGTCTGGATCACGAATCCGCCCAGGGTCCCCGGATCACCCGGGTACACGGCGGTGACGACGGAGGGCTCGGTGGTGACCGTCTGGCCCTTCAGGGGCGTCTCGTCCCCGGTGCCCTGGATCTGAGCGATCGACACGGTCCCGGTGGAACCGGAAGGCGCGGGGGCGGCCACCGCGGGTGCTGCGGCCAGGCCGCCGCACAGCAGGAGCGCGCCGGAGGACACGGTTGCGATGCGGGTCCGCAGGCTGAACAGGGGTGATGTCACGGGCATGAGGGGTCTCCAGTCGAGGGTTTGTCGGGTGGGGGATCGGGATCGCACGCTCCGGGGCGGGGTTACGCAAACAGAGGCTGCGAAAACAGGGGGTGCGTGACAGGCGGTGACGGAAGCGGGCGACGCTTCACACGAAGACCCGGGACGCGCCGTCGTGCGGGGATCAGCGCCTGCCCGGGACCTTGACGTCCACCCACACGAGGCGGTGGTCGGAAGTCGGGAACGGGTACTCACCGGTCAGTTCGGAACCGGGCCGGCCCGGAGCGGGCCAGAAGACACCGGCGTCGAGCAGGGGCAGGTTCTTGGACGGCAACGCGTAGTCCACCCGCAGGTTCCCGGGGGCGGGATCGTCCGAGAAGTCCGCGGTGTCGAGTGCCGGGCGCGTCACGTGCGTCCGGTTGGCGCCGCCCTGGCGCGCGCTCGCCACCACGGCGCCCGTGGACGTGGGCTGCGGATCGCGCACCCGGGAGTTGTCGAGCAGCTGCCGCGCGGCACCCGGGAAGGAATCGCCGTCGTTCGGGTCCGAGTTGTAGTCGCCCACGATCACGAAGCGCTCGCCGCGGGGCAGGCCGCCGCGCCGCCCGGCGTCGTCGTAGATGTAGCGCGCCGACTTGGTGCCCGTGACGTAATCGGCCCAGAACCGGATCTCGTCGTTGTTCCGGCGCCCGTTACGGTCCTCGGGGCCGTCGAAGCTGGGTGGCGTGGGGTGCGCGGCCAGCACGTGCACGGTCTTGTGGCCCACGCGCACGGGGACGTCCCAGTGGGACTTGGAGGACAGCCGCAGCTGCGCAGCCTGCTCCGGCGTGTAGTAGTCGGTGGGCATGCGGTTACCGGGCATGTCCTGCCACCGGAAGTGCTGGAACGTGCGGACCCGATCCCGGGCGATCGGGTATTTGGAGTAGATCACCATGCCGTACTGGCCCGGGAACAGCCCGAAGCCCCAGGCGTCGTCCGGTCCGTTCACCGTGCCGTCCTGGTTGAGGTCCAGACCGGACGGCACGCCCGTGTTCACCGGCGCCACGTAGTGGTAGGGGTAGTTCACGGGCGCGTGGCCGTTCTGGCTCACCGCCAGGTAGTTGTCGCGGAACGCCCGCGCGGCGCGTCCGCCCGGGACGTAGTCGAACTCGTTGAGCAGCACGATGTCCGGATCGTTGATCTGGATGATCTCGGCGATGTTCCGGGCCTGCTGGTTGTCCTGTGTGGACAGGTCCCGCAGCAATTGCCCCTGCTCGCCCCGGTTCAGGGACGCGTTGTACGTGGCCACGCGCAGTCCGTGCTTGTCCCGGCTTTCGTGTCCTTTGGACGACGACGCCGCTCGCGGGCCTTCCCCCGCCGCGGCCGGTGCCACGGTGGTCACGGCGAGGACTCCGGCCAGTGCCGCGGCCGAGACAACAGCGGTACGAGAACGCAGACGCATGGCAAACCTCCAGGTCAGAACGAGATGACCCGAGGGTAGGGAGGCCGAACGACCAGGTCGTGGCGGGAAAGTGAAGATTTGGTGATCCGTGCTACTTACGCCGGGAAGGCTCGTGCGGCGGCGCGGTCAGAGCTCCAGGACCCGCGCGTGGATCACGGAACGATGGTGGAGGGCCGTGCGCAGGGCCCGGTGCACACCGTCCTCGAGGTAAAGGGTTCCCCGCCAGGACACCACGTGGGGGAAGAGGTCCCCGTAGAAGGTGCAGTCCGAGTCCAGGAGGGTGGCCAGGTTCAGGGTGGAGGTCGTGGTCACCAGATCCCCCAGGCGGACCTGCTGCGGGGCCACCTTGGACCAGTCGGAGGGCGTGACCAGACCGTGGTCCGGATAGGGGCGATCGTCTCCCACGGCCTTGAAAATCATGGATTCACCCTAAAGCCGTACGCCCCGGTCCGCAGAACCGGGGCGTACGTGGCGAGTAGGTGTCGTCGGCCGGGCTGAAGGCTCCCCGTGCTGCAGCAGGCGGCAGGCGTCTGGACAAGTCGACCGGACCCGACGGAGGGGCCGGGCTCGGGATCAGGAGACCGCGCTCAGCGCGGGCGGCTGCGAGGGCAGGCGCACGGGGCGGGAGTCGGCGTCGAACTGGGCGCCCAGACCCCGCTGGATGAACCGGACCGTGGCCAGGGTGCGTTCGCGCTGGGCGCGCTCGCTCTGCACCGACTTGCTGCGATCCGCGGTGGAGGTGAGGGAGCCGTGGACCAGGTCGGACAGCTCGTCGGTGTCGCCCTCCGGGAGGTAGCCCTCGTCCATGGCGCGCTGCAGGATGGACGCGAGGAGGGACTGCAGTTGCTGCACGTGCTCGCCGAGCTTGGCGAAGTCCTCCGGGGACAACACGGTGCGCATGGCCTGGCCGGGGGGCAGGTGCCGGCGGCTGAGGTCCTCGATCTGGAACCGCACGTACACGCCCAACTGGTCTACGGGGTTTTCCACCGCGGCGAGTTCTCGATGCAGATCCGAGACGAAGCGCTCGGTCTTGTCCAGGGCGTAGGCCACGAGCAGTTCGCCCATGTCCGCGAAGTAGTTGTACACCGCGGTGCGCCCCACCCCGGCGGTCTTGGCCACCTGGGTCATGGTCAGATCGGTGAGCCCGTTGCTGTACAGCAGGTCCCCGAAAGCGTCGAGAACGGCACGCTGCGTGCGCTCGCGCTGGGCGGCATTACTGGAAGCGGTGATGCGGGGCATGACGACACCTTACCTGATTCTGTCAGCAAAAGGACGGGGCGCTGACGGGCCGTGTGTGTTCTTGCCCCATTCCACCGCATGACCGCGGGGAATGCCCCTTACTTCAGGGCATTCCCCGCGGGCTTTCAGGAACTTCGTCGCCGGTGTTCGGTCAGGCCTCGGCAGCGAGCCCGCCCTGCCACAGGGAGTCGAACGGCAGGTGGGATCCCAGCCGGTGCCGGATGCCGGCGGAGACGAAACTCTTGGCGGTGCGGGCGGCCTGGAGCGGGGAGGCGCCCTTGGCCAGCTCTGCGGTGACGGCCGCGGCCAACGAGCAGCCGGCGCCCGAGACCGGGACCTCGCCCACCTTGGGTTCGGACAGCACCTCAAGCGTGGAGCCGTCGTAGAACACGTCCACGGCGTCCGGGCCGGAGAGCCGCACGCCACCCTTCGCGAGCACGGTGGCCCCGCAGGAGTCGTGGATGCGCTGGGCCGCCTCCTTGAGGTCCTCCACGTCGTTGATCTCCTCCATCCCGGATAGGGACAGGGACTCGAAGTGGTTGGGGGTCACGAACGTGGCCAGGGGCAGCATCTGTGCCTTGAGCGCCTGATCGGTGTCCAGCGCGGCGCCCGGTTCCTGGCCCTTGCAGATCAGCACCGGGTCCAGCACCAGGTGGCGGGGCGCGAGGTCCTTCATGGCCGTGGCGACCGTGTGGATCGTGTCCGGGGAACCCAGCATGCCGATCTTCACGGCGTCCAGGTCGTACGCCGCGGAAATGGTCTGCAGCTGGTTCGCCAGGGTCTGCTGGTCCACGGGCGTGAGGCGGTGGCCCCAGTCGTTCTCGGGATCGAACGCCACGATGCACGTCAGCGCGAGCGATCCGAAGACCCCCAGGGACGTGAAGGTCTTGATGTCCGCGAGCGCCCCGGCACCGCCGGTGGCCTCGGAGCCCGCGACGGTCATGGCAACGGGCGGTTGGTTACGTGTGGTTTCGCTCATGCAAGCTATTGTGCTCCCGGGCGGGACGTGCCCGCGACTCGGCGCACCACCCCGTTACACTGGGCTCGACGCCGGGTGGCAGACGACGTCCCTGACCCTTCCGTACATTCCAAGGACACCCGTGTCTGACGCCACCCCGCCCCACACTTCCTCCTCCCGCACCGCCGCGCTCGCGCAGGGCGAACGGCAGTCCCTCTTCGCGCGCCGCCCCCGGACGTACTTCGACGTGATCCTGGCCGCGTACTGCGTGATCCTGGTGCTCTCCAACATCGGCGCGACCAAGGGCGTGCAGTTCGGCCCCATCATCACGGACGGCGGGTTCTTCCTGTTCCCACTGGCCTACGTGTTGGGGGACGTGGTCTCCGAGGTCTACGGTTTCCGAGCCGCACGCAAGGCGATCATCACGTCCTTCTTCTTCGGGGCGTTCTCCTCCCTGGTGTTCTGGATCGTGATCATCCTGCCGCCGGCGCCCTTCTACGAGAACCAGAGCGCGTTCGAGACGGTGCTGGGCCCGGTCCCGCTGATCGTGGCGGGTTCCCTGCTGGGTTACCTGGTGGGTCAGCTGCTCAACGCATACGTGATGGTCAAGGTCAAGGAACGCACCAAGGAGAAGCACCTGTGGGCGCGGCTGATCTCCTCCACCATGGTGGGCGAACTCGTGGACACCGTGATCTTCTGCTCGATCGCCGCTCCCATCATCGGGATCGACTCGTGGTCCGCGTTCTTCAACTACGTCCTGGTGGGCTATGTCTACAAGGTCCTCGTGGAGGTCGTGATCATGCCGGTCACGTACGCGGTGATCGGCTGGATCAAGCGCCGCGAACCCGGCTACGACACGCGCGCCCTCGAGGAGGCGAACGCGCGGTAGCAGGGCGCGAGCAGCGTCGTCGTGCCCCCGGCTCGGGAGCCCACGTAGGCGAGGTGCCCCCGGGTCAGTACCCCAGGTAGGCGAGCTGCGCGGCGATGGAGCGCTCCGCGGCGCGCCGTACCCCGGCGGGGACGTCGGCGTAGACGGCGTCCGTGATCGCCTCGACGCTCGCGTCGCGGCCGAGTCCGGCGACGATCTCCCGCACCTGATCCAGGCGTTCGAGCCGGTGCTCCGTGAGTTCCTCGCACACCTCCTGCAGATCCGGCAGGGGTGCGCCGTGAGCGGGTAGCACCGTGGCGCCCGAGCGTTGACCGAGCAGTTCGAGGGAGCGCAGATAGTCGCCCAGGGAACCGTCCGGGTGGTCGATCATGGTGGAACCGCGCCCCAGCACGGTGTCCCCGGTAATGACCGTCTCCGGCTCGTCGTGGGGCAACCGGAAGCACACGGAGTCGGAGGTGTGCCCGGGGGTGGCCAGCACGCGGATGCTCACGCCCGCGGCCAGGATGCAGTCGCCGTCCCGCAGGGGCTCGCCGCTGTCCCGGCAGAACTCGGGCAGGGCCGCACGCACGGGCGCACCGGTGATCTCGTGGAGCCGGTCGATGCCGTCCGTGTGATCCCCGTGGCGGTGCGTCACGAGGATCAGCACCACGGTCCCGGTCGCCGCGACCGCCTGCAGGTGCGCCTCGTCCAGGGGCCCGGGATCCACGACGACGACGTCCGGTCCGGGCCACTCGCCCCGGCCCTGCGCGGACGGGTGGTGGCCGTAGTTCGGGTGCTCCGGGCCGTCCCCCGGGGCGGAGAGGATCCACGTGTTGGTGCCGTCGAGGGTCATGGGCCCGGGATTGGGCGCGAGCACCACGCCGGCGCACGCGCTCACGCGGCGCAGGACACCTGGGGTGGCGTGCACGGGCTTGGGGTCGCTCATCGCGGGCCTCCCGTTTCGGAAGGAACAGTGGAGGTCGACGGCGCGCCGTAGTACCTCGCCAGGAAATCGTCACGGTAGTCGAAGTACGTCCCCGCGTCGATGGCGTCCCGCGCGCCGGAGACGAGGTCCAGGATGAAGCGCTCGTTGTGGATGGACGCGAGTGTTGCGGCGTTGCGCTCCTTGGCCTTGAACAGGTGACGCAGGTACGCGCGGGTGTAGTGGGCGCACGTGTAGCACGGGCACGTGTCCGAGATGGGCGTGAAGTCGCGTTTGAAGCGGATGTTCGTGAGGTTGAACCGGCCATCGGGGGAGTAGACGGCCGACGAGCGGGCCACGCGAGTGGGGGAGACGCAGTCGAAGGTGTCCACGCCATTGTCGATCGCGGTGAAGACGTCGTCCGGTTCGGAGATGCCCAGCAGGTGCTTGGGGGTCTCCTCGGGCAGTTCTTCCGTGCACCACCGCACAATGGTCCCCAGCTGACGTTTCTCCAGGGCACCCCCGATCCCGAACCCGTCGAAGCCCATCTCGGCCAGGTCCCGGCAGGCCATGCGCCGTAGGTCCTCGTACTGGGCGCCCTGGATCACCCCGAACAGCGCCTGGTAGGGCTTGTCCGCACGGGCCTCGGTGAGCCGGCAGTGTTCGGCCACGCAGCGCAGGGCCCACTTGCGGGTGCGTTCCAGGGCGTCCTCCTGGTACTCGCGGGAATCGTGGAGCGTAGTGAGCTCGTCGAACGCGAACATGATGTCCGCGCCGATGTTGTGCTGCACCCGCATGGAGACCTCCGGCGTGAACCGGTGCAGGTCCCCGTTGAGGTAGGAACGGAACCACACGCCGTCGTCGTCCACGCGCGCCATGCGCTTGTGCCCGGGGGCGGGCTGTGCGCCCCCAGGGGACGGTGTGAGCGCGGACATGTCGATGACCTTGCCGAGTCCCGAACCCAGGGACATCACCTGGAACCCGCCCGAATCGGTGAACGTGGGGCCGGGCCAGTTCATGAAGGTGCCCAGGCCGCCGGCGGCGTCCAGGATGTCGTCGCCCGGCTCGAGGAACAGGTGGTACGCGTTGGCCAGCATCGCCTGGGCGCCCTCCGCCGCCATGGACTCCGGGAGCACGGCCTTCACGGCGGCCTGCGTGGCCACCGGGATGAACGCCGGGGTACGGATCGGGCCGTGCGGCGTGGTGATGGTGCCCGTGCGGGCCTGGAACTGGCCGCCATTGTCACGAATGCGCTGCTGCGGAACGGGAGAATCACGCAGGCGCGTGTGGAGCCGGAAGGTGAACGGGGAGGGGGATTCGGTGCTGGACACCACACCATTGTGCCGGTTGCGCGAAAGCGAGAGACAATGTGGTGTCCCCTCCACCCGATGCCGAAAGAACGAGCGCAATCCGGTGAGTCAGGTCACAGAATTCTTCAGGGTCCCACCGTCCCAGCGCAACCACGTCCCGGCCGCATCGCCCTGCCCCTGTTGTTCCTGCTGGTCGTCGGGCGGACGGATCTGGCGATCTACGCGGCATTCGGTGCCTTCACCTCCATCTACGCGCGCAACGAGCCCATCCGCGCGCGGTTCACGCACCAGACCCAGGCGGGGGTTCTCATCACAGCATGCGTGATGCTCGGTGTGTTGCTGTCCAACCTGGGGGCGTCGGGACCGGTGGTGCCCGTCCCGGAGCATGATGGGCTGACCACGGGACAGCCGCGGGCCCACGCCGGTCGGTTTTTCCTGGCCACGGGTGTGGCCGGCATCCTGGGCAGCCTCAGCGGGCTGTCCCACAGCTACTGGGCCATGGTCGCGGCGGACACCCAGGCGATCCCGCTCATGCGGCAAGCGGCCAAGGGGGCACGTGACGCCCTCCGGGCAGATCATCCGCTGTTCAGCGGCCCCATCCCGCGTGGGCGATCGCCTGGCGGATGAGGTCCTCGCGCCCGCCCTCGAACTCGTCCTGGACATCCGTGGACAGCGCCTCGTCCGGGGTCATCCACGACAACTGCAGGGCGTCCTGACGGGGCTCGCACTCACCGCGCACGGGGACGATGTAGCTCAGCGCCACCGCGTGCTGCCGGTCGTCGGTCAGCCCGGTCTCGGACGGGGACGGGAAGAACTCGGACACCGCGAACGGGACCGTGGTGGACGGCATCTGCGGCATGGCGAGCGGTCCCAGGTCCTTCTCGAGGTGACGCAGCAGCGCCGCACGCACCGTCTCGCGGTACATCACGCGTCCCGAGACGAACGTGCGCACCATGCGGCCCTCGTCGTTGGGCGTGAGCAACAACCCGATCTCGGACAGGCACCCGAGCGGGTCCAGGCGCACGGGGATGGCCTGTACGTACACGATCGGCAGGGACGCGCGGGCACGATTGAGGTCGTCCTCGCTGAGCCAGCCAGGGTTGGGGTCCGGGGTGCGTACTGAACTCATGGTTCGTTTCTACCGTCGTGACGCCCCCGCAGGCCAGGAATCCGCGGCGTCAGCGGCCGAGTTCAGCGATCAGCCGAACGCCCGGCAGCTTCCAGTACGGTCCACGCCTGCACCTGCGTGCTGAGTTCCACCGGGGCGCCGGCCCGCTGCGCCTGGTTCGCGTGCTGCGCCGGTTCGGGGGAGAACACCGCGACCGTCTCGCCCACCGTTCGCGCCGCGGCGGGCACCGTGAAGTCCTCGTTCGGATCGAATTCCCGACGCCCGCCCCACAGGGCGTCCGCGGTGTCGGTGACGAGCGCGCGGGCGATGGCCCGAGCGTCGTCGTCCAGCAACGACGACGACGCGGCTTCGCCCAGGTAGCGCACCAGGATGCCCGTGAACAGCCCGGCGTCACCGCCGCCCTGGCCGCGCAACACGGGTGCACCGTGGGGGCCAGGGACCGTGAACTCCCGGGCCGCGCCGTGGACGAGCCGTGCCGCCCGGTCGAGCCACAGTGCGCGCTTGGCGGGGTCCGCGGTGACCTCCGCGAGCTCAAGGGCCGCACCGAGGGCCGGGCCGCTGTTGTAGGTGTAGACGTGCGGGTCCACGGACGTGATTTCCTTCCCGGAGCCCGCCGCGGCCATGCGGATGCCGTCCAGGAACACGCCGCGCTCGGCGTCGAAGAGGGTGTCGAACAACCACGTGAGCAGTGCGCGAACCTCGGCAGTGCGGTGCATGCGTAGGAATGTCAGCGCCACCGGGGCAGTGGACGCCGTGTTCTTGTAGTCCCGCGTGGTGTTCCACCACGCACCACCGCCCATGGTGTCGTCGCAACCGGAGGCGAGGCGCGTGGCCAGAGCAGCGCCGTCGTCCTGCACCGCGCGCGATGTGCGGCCCGTGGCGGCGAGGTCCTCGTCACGCAGGCGCCCCAGGGCGAGGGTCAGCCAGGCCATGTCGTCGAAGAACACGTTGTTGGTCACCCGCCCGCCGCTGTGCACGGCGATGCCCCGCAGCAACCGATGCGCGCGGGAGCGGGCCAGCTCAGCGGTGTCCTGGTTGCCGGCGTGGCGCTCGCGGGCCGCGGCGTCCACGAACGCGTCCAGCAAATGGGCCTGCCACCAGTAGTGCCACGGCCCCCGCCACGGGCGCGGGAACGCGACAGCCCCCAGGTACGTGCCCGGCACGCGCAGCGCCCGCGCACCGAACAGGTGGTCCACGGAGTGCGCGGCCTTCGCGGCGCGTTGGGCGGAGGATTCGGACATCGCGGGGCTCCTGGGAGGACGGGCGGGGTGTGTGAGGAGTTTATCGCCCGGTGCTGCTGCGGCTCGCCCCGGTGGCCCCGCTGCCTTTTCTGAGTTATCGCAGCTTTTCCCCGTGGTGGGGTGCTTTTACTCCACCAGGAATTCGCGTCGAGGCGTGCGCGGATCCCTGAGCACCTCCCCATACACTCGCTTCATGGGCCCCATCGATTCCCCGACATCTCGCTCCCAACGCCGCCTGCCCCGTTGGTTGGTGGTGCTGATGTCCTTGGGTGTGGTCCTGGTTCTCAGCGGAGCCCTGCTGGTGGTGTCCAACCCGCCCACCCTGACGTTCGGGTGGTTCGCATACGCCCCCTTGAGCGAGGAAACGTATGCTCCCCTCGGCGAGAATCCCTGGTCGTCGCTCTTCCCGCCGGCGGCCATCGCGGGGTGGGTCAGTCTCCTGGTCGGCCTACTCCTCTGGGCGTTCTGCGCCGGCTGGCTCGTCGGTCGACGACGCCGCCCCGCCGACTAGCTCTCAGTGTGGCCTTGGCCTGTCGCGGGCAAGGCCCGGACCAGGATGAGCGTGGGGCCCGGCCATTCGAGGTCCTCGTGCTCCTCCAGGGGAAGGAAACCCATCCTGGTGTAGAAAGCCCGGGTCTGGGCATAGGGGGCGTTCTCGAAGGACGGCCCCACCGGGTGCACGGAGAGCAGCGTGCGGCCATCGCCGGCAGGCAGGGACGACCGTCGGGGCCGAGTGCTCGGCATGGCCCCAGTAAATGCACGAGGAGTGATCACTTGCGGGTGGACTAGGCGCGTGGTGCGCGAGCTCGTGTATGGCATCGACCCAGATCACCCCACTTTGTCTGTTTGTGCATCTGAGCGGATTGGAGGCTTGGGCGCAAGCTCCGATCGCGTCCCTGGAGAGCACTTCTGACCAAGCTGAGGAACGGCAGGGGTTCGACAACTTGGTCGCGCCGGTGGCCGGACCGCTGCCCGGAACAGTGCGACTCACCTTTCCTGGTGAGCGACGATTCGAAGCTCACCAAAAATTTTTGGTCAGGCGGACACGGCTGGAGTGGACGGGCCGTGAACCGATGCCGCTACAAGAAGTGACTCAATGCTTTGCTGTCCACCTGTAGGAGTTCTTCTCCTTGCTGCGCATGAACCGGGCTGTGGTCGACCGGTACCGAGTGAGGATCGCCGGAGGGCCCGAGCGGTCGTTGGAGGTCGACGGTTGGATGGTTGAAGATCCCCTAGGCGATCAACGTCATGACGGCATGGCCGCTCGGAGGGGCGAGTCTGGCGCCGAGCTCATTGCTGCCTGGCTGGAACGACGTCCAGAACTGGGGCGGGCTCCTGAACTGACAGCGAATGCTCTAGCTCGTGGCACGCATGGCGAACGGTTCGTGGACGCAGACTTCTCCACGATGGTCATGTCGCTGGAGGGGCTACACCGCAAATTTCACTCTGGGAAAACCGGTGCCCTGACAAAAGCTCAAGAAAAAAGGCCCGTCGCGCCATCGGGGACATCATCGCGAGGGCCAAGGATGAAGGGGAAATAGACGATCTCATAGCCCCCACCCTGAAAAATCGTGTCCTCAATAGCCAGTTGGGAGAACCCACACTTGATCAGCGTATCCAGGACATCTTGGACGATGTACAGCCACTGGTGCCGATAATCTGTGGGGCGGCTGCCGGGGCACACGACCTGTGGAAGACAGAAGTGAAGAGCCTGCGGAACAACTACGCCCATGGCCTGGTGAAGCAGACCCAGCTCAGGAAAAACCTTGTGCTTTCTACCTCGCTGACCGTCTTGGTGGCCTCCCGTTGCCTCGTGTATGTCGGGTGCTCCCCGGAGAAGCTGGTGGAGTCGATCCCACTCACCGAGGGCGGAGGTAATTTGGCGCACTGGGGAAGAACACTGATGCCAGATTTCTGCGCCCCGAATGACCCGAGGGGCGATCAACACACAACGGTCAAAGGTGACCCGATCCAGGGTGGTGAACCTGGGCCCTCAGCCCAGCGCCTCCCGCAGCACGGGTTCGCGGATCTGGTCCGCGAGCCACGGGCTGAACGCGAACGGGGCGCTCTCCACCGCGGTCACGAGGTCGTGGGGGGCGGCCCACGAGTACTCGGCGACCTCGGACTCGGCGGGACGGGGATCGTCGTCGGCGACGGCAATGAACACCGGGCAGAACTCATTCTCAACGACCCCGGAGGCGTCCGTGGCGCGATAGCGGAACTCGGGCAGCACCACGGTGAGGTTGCGGATCTCCAGACCGAGTTCCTGCTGGGCACGGCGGGCGACGGCGTCCTCGAAGGACTCGTCCGGGCCCGGGTGACCGCAGAAACTGTTGGACCATACGCCGGGCCACGTGCGCTTGCCGAGCGCGCGGCGGGTCACCAGGACCTGGCCGCGGGAGTTGAGCACGTGGCACGAGAACGCCAGGTGCAGGGGGGTGTCCTCGGTGTGAACCGTGGATTTCAGGGCCGTTCCGGTGGGTTGGTGTTGATCGTCCAGGAGCACCACGCGCTCCGGGCTGGTGTGCTCGCTCACGAGGCCGCCTCACGGTCATGTGTTAGGTTCCAGGCCATGGTAACCGCCGGATCGGACACGCAATGAGACGACGCGTGAACCCTCCGCTACCCATGGTGCGCGGCGTGGGGCCCGCGCGGGTCCGGATGCCCGGCCCGGGTTCCCCGGACCCGGTCTTGCGGGCTCTGGACGGTCTCCCGACCACGGCCGCGGACTACGTCCAGCAGCGTTTCCCGGACGACGCCGCGTGGTTCGCCCACGAGGTCGCCGCCGGTCGTGTCCGCGGGGACGACGGCGCCGTCGTCACCCCGGCCACCCCTTACGAAGCGGGGGCCTCGGTATGGTTCCACCGCCCGGTCCCGGACGACGACGCCGCACCCATCACCCTCAACGTGCTGTACGAGGACGAATGGATCCTGGCGGTGGACAAACCGCACGGGCTGTGCAGCACCCCGAAGGGCGAGAACGTCCGCCGCTCCGTGGTGGTGGCTGCGCGGTGCCAGTTCCACAACGACGAGATCTCCGCTGTGCACCGGCTGGACCGCTCCACGGGCGGGGTGCTGCTGCTGAGCAAGCACGCGGCGGACCGCGGGGTGTTCCACCGCATGTTCCAGGAGCGCACGGTGACCAAGACCTATTGGGCCGTGGCCCGCGTCAATGATCGGGTGGGGAAGGAGCCGGTGCGCGTGGAGTCCCGGATCCGCAAGATCCAGGGAGTCGTGCAGGCCTTCGAGGAACCGGGAGACGTCAACGCCGTCACGGACATCCGCCTGCTCGAACGCTTCACCGATGATGCGGGGCAGTGGGGTTGCTACGAGATCGCTCCGCTGACCGGGCGCACCCATCAGATCCGGGTGCACATGAACTCGTTGGGCCTCCCATTACGCGGGGACAAGTTGTACCCGGTACCGCTGGACGATTTCGACGTGGAGGATCCGGACAACCCCATGCAGTTGATCGCCCGCTCCCTGACCTTCACCCATCCCATGACGGGTGAGACGATCACCGTGAGCTCACGTCTGTCACCCAGCGCCCACCCGGCTCGTCGATCCGGGGCGCCCAGCGAACTTCTGACACATTGACCTGCAAGGGCAAAGTTGAACATCCGTCGAAGGATGCCGAAACGTTCCGACCGAGTGTGATGTAACACACCAAAACCCGGCTACCCCGGGGTACCCTTATCAGCGGGTCTTCCCCCCTCATTGGGCCCGTACAGGGGTTGTCGTACACGCAGCCCCGAGTCGGTTGGCACATGCCACCACGAGCTGTCCCCCCACAGCGCGTACGTCTGTCACACCCTCGTGGTGTCATGCCACGGAGGTGCGGGCGCGTGCGCCCAACGACGAAATGGTCCCCATGTCACATCACCGCATTCCTGCCATCGACGGGTACTCCCCGACCCGACGAGCCTTCTCGAACCTGGCCGCGACCATCACTGCGGCTCTCATGATCCTGAGCGGGGGCCTGTTCACCGGCACCCCCGCGCAGGCCGCGCCCTCCGACATCGTGTCCGTGTCCAGCAGCACGCGGGCGGCGGACGCCCAGAAGCTCCTGAACCTGATCAACCAACACCGGGCATCCAAGGGCTTGGCCCCGGTGAAGTACTCCAAGTCGCTGTCCGGCATTGCCCAGAGCCAGTCCGACCGACTGGTCAAGGAAGAGGTCATCGACCACAGCAACCTGTTCCTCACGGACCGCCGGGCCGCCGGGTACAACGCGGCGGGGGAGATCCACGCGCTGTCGTGGCAGAACTCGGTTCCCGACCTCATGAACTGGTGGAAGGGCTCCCACGCGCACAACAAGGTCCTCACGGACCCCCGGATGCAGGTCGTGGGGATCGGACTGACCTACGTGGACGGCCGGTTGTCCGGCACGGGCGAGGGTTGGCGCCTGGTGGGCACCGTGGATTCCTACGGATACCCTGCCGGCAGCGGTCCCTCGGACGTCACCCGCACGGTCACCGCGGCAGCGCCGCGCCCTCAGGCCGACACCGTGGCCCCCGTGGCCGCGAAACGCGTGGCACCCCCGGCCTACACCGTCAAGGGCGGCATCAAGAGCCGGTACCAAGCACTGGGTGGGGCCGCCAAGTTCGGCTACCCGACCATGAACGAACGCGGCGGCCTGGTCAACGGCGGCGTCTACCAGAACTTCAGGACCGCGGGCGGCGCCCAGTACAAGTTCATGTGGTCCCCGTCCTCCGGCGCGCACGTGATCAAGGAGACCGGCGCGATCGGTAAGCGCTGGAAGGCAGCCGGCTTCGAGCGCGGGTGGGGCTACCCCGTCACCGAGGAGTACCGCGTGGGCTCCGAGATGCGCCAACGCTTCTCCAAGGGCTACACCGTCCATTGGTCCTCGGTCACGGGCAAGACCTGGGTCACCCGCTGACGGACCACGAACCGGTACACCCGGACGCGGAGACGGCGGATGCGCGGGGTGCGTTCCGGTCCTGACAGGCCCGGGCGCACCCCGCAGCCGATTCCCTTTTCGTCAGCCCGTCACTCGCTCTGGCAGCGCGGGCACCACACGATCTTGCGCAGGTGCTGCACTGCGGTGCCCGGCGCCGTCGTGGTGCCGTCCGGCGCGGGGGCGGTGAGCAGAGCGTCGTCGATCTCTCCGCGACGCAGCACCGCGCCGCACCGGCGACACGGCTGACCGTCCCTGCCGTAGGCCCAGAACAGGGGGCGACCCTGCGGTGCCTGCCCCACGGTCGAGCGCATCGAACGGTCCTTGTTCAGGTGCAGCAGCTTGTGCGCGAGCGTCACGATCTCGCGCAGCTTGCCCTCGGGTAGGGAGCCCACGGTGACCCACGGATTGGTGCGCGACATGAACAGCACCTCCACGCGGTACACGTTGCCGATCCCCGCGAGGTTGCGCTGATCCATGAGCGCGGTGCCGATCGCCCGGTCCGGTTGCGCACCCAGCCGCTCGAGGGCCTTCTCCAGGTCCCAGTCCGGTCCGAGGATGTCCGGGCCCAGGTACCCCACGAGTTGCTCGTCCTCCAGGCGGGTAGGCACCAATCGGACGTCCTTGACGTCGAAACCCACGGCCTCGACGTCCTCGGTGCGCAGGATCGCGCGAATGGTGTGCGAGCCCTGCCCGATGGACACGTCCGCGCTGAGCCGGGTCCTCGCTTCTGCGCGTGAACGCACGCTGCCGCCCCGCCCGGCCTGCCCCCGCGGTCGGTAGGGACTCGCCCCGGGTCGGCTCGTGCGCATTCCGTTCCTTGCTCGTGACGACGACGCCGCTCGCCCGCTTCCGGCCGGAGCATCACCTTTGCTGCGTGCCGCTCGTGGTTCCCCGCCGGAGCCGGTTGTGGCGCCCCCCGCCGGTTCCCGGTCGAAGACTCGCCACGTGCCGTCCATCATGAGGTGGGAATGTAGGGTGAGGGGCTCGGCCCCGGATTTCAGCTCGGCCGCATCGGGGGCCTGGGAGAGTCGGATGAGGATGTGCTTCCCCCGCGGCACCACGGCCACGACCGTGCGCCCGGACACGTCCGATGTGGCGAGTGAGGGCACCCGGAAGTCCGAGCTCACGATCACGGACCCCTCCAGCGCCTCGCGCAGCATCTTGCACTGGCGGTAGACGGAATCACCTTCAGGCACCTGGGCCTCCTAGGTAGGGTGGGGTGTTCAGTGTCGAACGGGAGTGGGCTCGGCGGCAGTTCGCAGCTGTGGCGTCAGCGCCACCGTCGCAGCATTGCGGCGATATCAGGGAGATCGACTCGGCCACTCGCCGTGGCCTCCAGCAACCCCACATCGCGTAATGGGCCGACTCCGAGATCGTTGATCACCACGAGTAGGTCCTCGGTCGTGAGGTACCGCGTCACCGCCCGAGCCGGTCCAACACATCGGCATAGCGTGCACGTGCACGCGCCGACGCTTCGGTCACCTGCCGCTCGTGACCTCTCCGGGCCGCAACTTCGTGGATGGCTCGGATCGCGGCTTCCTGACGGCTGATGCCGTCCGCTTCGGCCAGGGCGGCGAGAGCGCGTTCGTCGTCCTCGGTCAGCCGCAAAGTCATCGCCATGCCCCTCAAGGTATCAAAGCGGTATCAGCCGGACCTGCCCCCGCCCACGGGAGCCCGCATCCGCACGCTGCGCGGGGTCTGGTAGAAGCCGCCCGCCAGCAGACCGTCCCGGACCGCGGTCACGAGGTCCTCGGAGGAGAGCACCGAGTCGCCGTTGACCTTCTCGACCACGAGCGAGTCCATGGCCCTGCGCTGCACGAGCCCGGCCACGGCCTCCGCCGCGAGGCGCAGCAGGGCCGGGTCTGACACGAACGCGAGCGCGGTCTTCCCGCCACGTTCCAGGTAGAGGATCAGCGCCCCGTCCACGAGTACCACCACGGCGCCGGCCTTGCGTCCCGGGCGGTGCTTGGTGCTGGATTCGAGAGCCACCGCTTCCGGCCAGTCCAGCGCGGCACCGTAGGGGTTGGCGGGGTCCGTGGCCGCGAGGGCGAGGACGCGGGGTTCGGCCTTGCGAGCGGCGTCGTCGTCCGTGAAACTGCGCAGCACGTCAACCGTCGTGGGTTGCGTGAACTGGGCGGCGCCGAGGCCCTCGATGAAGTACCCGCGCCGCGCGCGGCCCGCGTCCTCGAGGGCGCGCAGGACCTTGTAGACGGTGGAGAACCCGCCGGGGACGTCCTCCACCGCCACGGGACCGCGCGTGAGGATGCCGTAGCGGTCCAGCAACAGCTCCGCTTGGGCCTGCGCCCGCACGGTGGGGTTGAGCGGTTCGGGGCGCAGCACGGACCAGCGCCCGGCCGTGACACGGTCCTCACCGCCCCCCGCGGCGCGAACGACGCGAGCGCCGTCGCCGGACGCGGACGCCGCCGGATCCACACCGCCGGGGCCGCGGGACGCGGCCCGCAACCGCGCGGCGCCGCGCCGCCCGGCCGTACGGGAACGGCCCGGGCGCTTGGGCGTCTTGTGGGCGGAGTGCCCGCCCGAGACGAGTGCGCGCACCGGGGCGTAGGTGTCATTGGTGATGAGCCCCGCCCACAGCAGGTTCCACAGCGCAGTGCGCAGCTGGGCCATGTCCACGGACACGCCCGCCTCGGCGAGCGGCTGGATGAGCTGCCACGCGAAGTACGCCCCACCGGCCCGCAGCACGGCGAGCAGTTCACGTTCCAGCGTGGAGTCAAGGGCCTCGGCGGCGGCCTCGAGCTGCGGCACGGGCGGCAGGGACAGCTCCGCGGACTCGGCCAGGTGGAACGCGACCCACCCGTCCTCACCGCCCAGGGACCCCGCGCCCGAGAAGAGCACCTCGCCCGCGGCCATGAGCTCGTCCAGCATCGCGGGCCGGTAGTCCACCACGCGCTGCGCGAGCACGAGCGGTTCCCACGCGGACGCGGGCACGGGCACCCCGGCCAACTGGTCGATCACCGTGAGCACCCCGTCCAACCCGCGCAACTGGTGCCCCGGGACGGCGTGCTGCCACGCGGGCAGGAAGGTGGCGTATACCTGCGGGTCCACGGGTTCCACGTCCGCGCGCAGGGCGGCCAGGGAACGGCGGCGCAGGGTCCGCAGCACATCCACGTCGCACCATTCCGACTCCGACGCCGCGGGGTCCCCGCTCGGGCGGAACGCCCCCTCGCTCACGCGCCGCTGCTTGGCGAGCGAGCGCAGCGCGGTCTCGACCACGGCGGGCCCCAGGCTCAGGGCCTGCGCGGCCTCCGCCACGCTGAACGGACCGTGGGTGCGCGCGTACCGGGACACGAGGTCCCCCACGGGATCCGCGACCGGTTCCAGGAACGTCAGGGGCACACCCATGGGCAAGGGCTGGCCCAGGGCGTCCCGCATCCGCGCGGCGTCCTCCACCGCGCAGTAGACCTCGCGCCCGCCCACGCGCAGGACGATCGCCCGGTTCGTGGACACCAGGGCGTCCAGCAGCTCGCGGGCGGCGTCCGCGCTGATGGGTTGGTACTCGGGGGCCACGTCCTCGGCCGCGTCGACATCCTCGGTGTCGTCGGTTTCCGGGGCATCGGGGGTCTCCTGCGCGCTCTGCGCGGGGGGCGACGCCGTTGCGGTGCCTTCCGCGCGCAAGCGCACTGCGGCGTCGTCGGCCGTCATGGGACCGAGCAGGCGCAGGAGGTCCGCCGCGCCCTCCACGCCGCGCAACCGGCGGTCCGGCGCGAGGCGCTGCAACTGCAGGACCGTGGTCTCGATGACCTCGAGATCCAGCAGCTCGCGCAGCTCAGCGCGACCGAGCAGCTCGTTGAGCAGGGAGGGGTCCAGGGACAGGGCCGCGGCCTTGCGCTCGGCCAGGGGCGAATCGCCCTCATACAGGAACTGGGCCACGTACCCGAACAGCAGGGTGCGCGCGAAGGGGGAGGGGGTGTCCGTGGTGGTCTCGACCATGCGCAGTTTGCGCCCGGCCAGATCGCGCTGCAATTGCAGCAGCGCGGGGACGTCGTACACGTCCTGCAGGCATTCGCGCACGGTCTCGAGGATCACCGGGAACTGCGGGTACTTGCGGGCTACGTCCAGCAACTGGGCGGAGCGCTGACGCTGCTGCCACAGGGGCGTGCGCTTACCGGGATCCGCCCGCGGCAGCAGCAGGGCACGCGCGGCGTTCTCCCGGAACCGGGACGCGAACAGCGCCGAGCCGCCCACCTCCTCGGTCACGGTGCGCTCGAGCTCGTCCGGGTCGAAGAGGAACAGCTCCGCCCCGGGCGGTTCCTCGTCCGTGGCGGGGACGCGCAGCACGATGCCGTCGTCCGCGGCCTGGGAACTGGCATCCAGACCCCAGCGCTCGTCCAACCGGGCGCGCACCGCGAGCGCCCACGGGCCGTGCACGGGGGTGCCGAACGGGCTGTGCAACACCACGCGCCAGTCCCCGAGTTCGTCCCGGAACCGCTCGACCACGAGCGTGCGATCGTCCGGAACGTGTTCCGTGGCCTCCCGCTGTTCGGAGAGGTAGGCCATGAGGTTGTCCCGGGCCCATTCGTCCAAGCCGGAGGCGGCCAGGCGCTCGCGGGCCTCGGTGTCCTGGGCGCCGGCGAGTTCACGGGTGAACCGACCCGTGGCGCGGCCCAATTCCACGGGCCGGCCCAGACCGTCCCCGTGCCAGAACGGGAGCTTGCCGGGCACGCCCGGGGCCGGGGCCACGACCACCCGGTTGTGCGTGATCTCCTCGATGCGCCAACTCGAGGCACCCAGGGCGATGATGTCCCCCACGCGGGACTCGTAGACCATCTCCTCGTCCAGCTCACCCACGCGCTTGGGGGACTTGCTGTCCTGCTCGCCCACGAGGAACACGGGGAACAGACCGCGGTCCGGGATGGTGCCACCGCTCGTGACTGCGAGCCGCAGGGCACCGGGGCGGGCCTGCAGGGTCCCGGTCTCGCGGTCCCACACCAGCCGGGGCCGCAACTGGGCGAACTCGTCGGACGGGTACCGCCCGGCGAGCAGGTCCAGCACGGCGTCGTACGCGGAGCGCGGCAGCGAACGGAACGGGGCGCTGCGGCGCAGGGTGTCGTACCAGCTCTCCACGTCCACGTCCTCCGCGGCAACCGCCGAGACCGTCTGCTGGGCCAGGATGTCCAGGGGGTTGGTGGGCACGGACAGCGGTTCCAGGTGCCCCGCGAGCATCTGCTCAGCGATCACCGCCGCGTCCCGCACGTCCCCGCGGTGCTTGGGGTAGATCCGCCCGATCGAGACCTCGCCCACCTGGTGGCCCGCGCGGCCCACGCGCTGCAAACCGGACGCCGCCGAAGGCGGGGACTCGATCTGGATCACCAGGTCCACGTGGCCCATGTCGATCCCGAGCTCCAGGGAGGAGGTGGCCACCACGCACCGCAACCGCCCGGTCTTCAGGTCCTCCTCGATCAGACCGCGCTGGTCCTTGGACACCGAGCCGTGGTGGGCGCGCGCGAGCACTGGGGACGCGCCCTCGTGGCGGTTGTGCTGGCGGGGGATGTCCGCGGGGGCGGAGTCGCGGGCCCGAGAAGCGCTGACCGCGCCCTCGCTGCGCGCGGCGTCGTCGGCCTGCGCGGCGGCGCCGTCCAGGAGGTCGGAGAGCGCATCACCCAGCGCCACGGGATCGCCACCGTCCAAATCCGCGGGGCTCTCTTCCGCGGCGTTGGCGAGCCGGAACTCGTGGATCTCGTTGAGTCGCGCAGTGAGTTTCTCCGAGAGGCCACGCGAGTTCGCGAACACGATTGTGGAACGGTGCGCCTCCACGAGGTCCACGATCCGTTCCTCCACGTGGGGCCAGATGGACGCGGTGGCCTGGTAGTCGGACGCCTCCAGGTTGCCGTCCAGGTCCCCGGACGACGGCGACGCCGCCGCCCCGCCCAACACGGTCATGTCCGGGATGGGCACGGACACCGTGAGGTCCCAGTCCTTCTCGGACGGCGGGCGCACCACGTCCACGGGCTGGGAGCCGCCCAGGAACCCGGCCACGGTGTCCACGGGTTCCACGGTCGCGGAGAGCCCAATCCGTTGCGCGGGACGTTCCAGGAGGTCGTCGAGGCGTTCGAGGCTCACCGCCAGGTGCGCCCCGCGTTTGGTCCCGGCCACCGCGTGCACCTCGTCGATGATCACGGTGTTCACGTGGCGCAGGGTCTCCCGCGCCTTGGAGGTGAGCATGAGGTACAGCGATTCCGGGGTCGTGATGAGCACGTCCGGGGGATGCGCCAACAGGGCGCGGCGGATCGCCTGCGGGGTGTCACCTGAGCGCACACCCACCGAGATCTCCGGGGGCTCCCCGCCGGCGGCCTTGGCGGCCTGGGTGATCCCGATCAGCGGTGCGCGCAGGTTGCGTTCCACGTCCACGCCCAGGGCCTTGAGCGGGGAGATGTAGAGCACCGAGGTGCGGTCCTCCGCGTCGTCGGACCCGTCCGCCTTCTTGTTGGTCAGCAAGCGGTCGATCGACCACAGGAACGCCGCAAGCGTCTTACCGGAACCGGTGGGGGCCACCACGAGAGCGTGGCGGCCCGCCGAGATGGCTTCCCACGCGCCGCGCTGGGCCGCCGTGGGCCCGCTGAACGCGGCGTCGAACCACTGCGCGGTCGCGGGGGAGAAAAGGTTCAGGACGGGGTCAGGACCCAAAACCCTTGACCTGCAACTGGGAGACCTTGGGGTTGCCGCACGCCTGACCCGAGTAGGGCACCACGAGCGACTCGTAGCTGTCCGGCGGGTACACGCGTATGCCCGCGGCCTGGTGCGGGTTGCACACCTGACCGATCACACCGGGCTGGGTGATCCGCACCCCGGCGCTCGCGGACGCGCCGGGCTGTAGGGTCACGGTGCCCGCACCCGAGGCGTCCCGGGAGGCCGGCGCACCCACGGGAGCACCGTTCGCGTCCACGAAGGACACACCCGGGTAGCCGCTCAGGGTGCACGGTGCGGAGCCGTTGTTGGTGAGCGTGAGGGACGCAATGACCGAACCCGCCGCGCCCTGCTGCGGCGTGAGCGATCCGGAGAGCTGCCCGGCACTGCACGTGCCGCCGGCGCGCTGGGCATCCGCCTTCGCCTGGTCGAACGGGCTCGCAGTGGGCATGCCCAGCTCGGGAGCGGACGCGAGGCGATCGGGCTCGGCGGACGGCTGAGCCGACTCCGCGGCCTGCCCCTCCTGTCCACCGGACGCCGCGGCGTCTGTGGCTTCGGTGGCCTCGGCGCTCGCAGCCGGGCTCGCGGACCGGCTGGCCGACGGGCTCGGGGACATGGACGAGGCGCTCGGGGACGCCGTGGCGCTCGCGGAGACGGAGGCGCCAGCGGGTGCGGTGTTCTGCTCCTCGGACGAGGCGCCGTCCGAGGAACCGCAGGCCGAGAGGACCATGAGAGCGCTCAGCGCGGTGGCCGCGAGCAACGGACGGGTGGCGGTGTGGGTGCCCCGGGGGACGGGCAAGTGACTCCTCATGGCAACAGTGTGCTACTTTTCCGCGCGTAATGCGGCATACATCACCTGTGCCAGGTGGACTCCTTCCGCGTCGGTGCCCTGGGCGATCTGCGTGCGGCACGAGAAACCGTCCGCGAGCACGATCGAACCGGGCCCCGCGGCACGGATCGCGGGGAACAGGTTGCGTTCCCCGAGGGTCTGGGAGATCTCGTGGTGACCTGGTTCGAAGCCCCAGTTCCCGGCGAGACCGCAGCAGCCACCGCCCACCACGGCGGTGTCCACCCCGAGCTTCTCGAGCACGCGTAGTTCCGGCGTGAAGTCGCCCTGGGCCTTCTCGTGGCAGTGCACCTGGCACACCGCGGTGCCCGGTCCCGCGTGGGTCTCGAGCGTGTCGAACGGCCAGTCCCCGCCGTCCTCGGCGTGGCGCGCACTGAACTCACCGAGCGTCACCGTGAGGGCCCGGACCTTGTGGGCGCGCGGGTCATCTGGGAGCAGCTCGGTGATGTCGTGCCGGAGCATCACCGTGCAAGACGGTTCCAGCCCGATGATCGGGTAGCCAGCCTCGAGCAGCGGCTCCATCACGTCCAGGGTCTGCAGCAGGGTCCGGCGGGTCATGTCCAACTGCCCGGTGGAATGCCACGTGAGTCCGCAGCACACGTTTCCCATGGGCATGAGCACGCGGTAGCCCATGGCCTCTAGCACCGCCACGGCGGCCTTGCCGGGCCCGTCCGCGGAGAAGTTCGTGAACGTGTCCGGCCACAGCACCACGGACGGTTTCTCCGCCGACGACGCCGCGCGGCCGCCTCCGCGCGCCACCGCGCCCTGTGGGGTGCGGGTCTTGAACCACGACGTGAGCGGGGTGTCGTTGAAGCGGATCATCCGCCGCTTCGGTTCGATGCCGCCGAGCTTCTTGGTCAGTTCCTCGATGGGACGGAAGCGTTCCAGGAAGTTCACCGCGCGCAGCGAACCAGGGACCCTGGTCACGAGCTTCATGAGCCACGGCATCCACCCCATGGTCAGGTGCGCCATGGGCCGGCGGTCCTTGCCGACGAACGAGCCCAGGCCCTGGCGGAAGTGGTGGTGCAGGAACTCGGCCTTGTAGGTGGCCATGTCCACGTTCACGGGGCACTCCGTGGCGCACGCCTTGCACGAGAGGCACAGGTCCAGGGCCTCGTAGGTCTCCTTGGACTTCCACCCGTCCGTGATGTGCTCGCCGCGCAGCATCTCGGCGAGGGACCGCATGCGCCCGCGGGTCGAGTGCACCTCGTCGTGGGTCGCGTGGAAGGACGGGCACATGGCCCCCGAGTCCGAGCGGCATGCGCCCACGCCCACGCAGCGGTTGATGGCCTGGCCGAACGAGCCGTCGTCCGCGGAGAACGCGTGGACCGGGGTCAGCTCGAACGTGCGCGCGCCGGGACCCGGGCGGATGCCCCGGTCGAGGGGTTCGGGATCCACCACGACCCCGGGGTTGAAGAAATTGTCGGGATCGAAGATCCGTTTGAATCGGGCGAAGGCGCCGCGTGCCTCGTCGGAGTAGATGGTACTGAGCAGCTCCGAGCGGGCACGGCCGTCCCCGTGCTCCCCGGAGACCGAGCCGCCGTAGCGGTGCACGAGTTCCGCGGCCCGCTCGATGAACCGGCGGCAGTGGGCCACGCCCTCGTCCGTGTTGAAATCGAAGGAGATCCGAATGTGCACACAGCCCTCGCCGAAGTGGCCGAACGGGATACCGCGCAGGTCCATCTCGTCCAGCAGCGCGTAGAGGTCCTTGAGGTAGGCGCCCAGGTGCTGCGGGGGCACGGCGGAGTCCTCCCACCCGGGCCACGCCTCGCCGCCGTCCGGCAAGCGGGTCACGATCCCCGCACCGGCCTCGCGGATGCGCCACAGGGCGCGGGCTTCGGCGGGATCGCCCACGACCACGGAATCCACCACGGTCTCCTCGACGAGTCCCGGCAGCGCCCGGGCGGCCTCGAACGCGGCCTCCTGGGTGTCCGCGCCCACCTCGCAGTAGAGCCAGCCGCCGCCCTCGGGGAGCTCACGGCCCGCGTTCTCCTGACCGGGACGGGTGCGCAGGGCGTCCAGCAGGTCCGAGCCCATGCCCTCGATCGTGGTGACGCCCCGGATGCGGAACTTCGGGGCCGCGGTGGCCGCCGCGATCGCGTCCGTGAAACCCAGTACCGCGAGCGCTGTGAAGCGCGGCTTGGCCACGAGTTTCACGGTGAGCCGGGTGATGATCCCGCACGTGCCCTCGGTCCCGGCGAACGCCTTGGCCACGTCGAAACCGTTCTCGCTCAACAGGTAGTGCAGTCCGTACCCGGAGACCTGGCGGGGGAACTGGCCCAGTTCGGTGCGCAGCATGGCCAGGTGCCGGTCCCGCAACTGGGTGAGCTGGGAATCCAGTGCGGCGTCCGAGGTGCCGCCCGCGTCCAGGGTGACCTCGCGCCCGTCGGCGAGCATGACCGTGAGCGAGACGAGGTTCTGCGCACTCGTACCCCACGCGACCGAGTGGGAACCGCACGCGTTGTTGGCGACCATCCCGCCCACGGTGGCCCGCGAATGCGTGGAGGGGTCCGGTCCGTAGGTCAGGCCGAACTCGCTCGCGGCGTCCCGCAACTGATCGCAGATCACACCGGGTTCGATCGTGGCGGTGCGGGCGTGCGGATCGATCTCCAGGATGCGGTTGAAGTACCGGGAGGTGTCGATGACCAACCCGTCACCGATCGCGTTGCCCGCTACGGAGGTGCCACCACCGCGGGAGATCACAGGCCAGCCGTTCTCCCGGGCCGTGGCCAACAGCTCACGGATCTCCTCGACCGAGCGCGGTTCCGCGACCGCCGCCGGCAGCCGGCGATAGATCGAGGCGTCCGAGACGTAAGCGGCGCGTGTGGTGAGGTCATCCCGGAGAGCAGTCATGCTCCAACTTTCACCCACGCGGCGCCGCGTTACCAACTCGTGTCACCGGTCACGAGGCCGCCGGTGACGACACCGCCGGGCCGGGGCGGCGGTGTCGTGCTGCCACCGCGTCAGCGGCGGACGATCACCACTCGGGGGCGATCGTGATCTCCGCGCCCGCGAGGTCCTCGGACCACTCCACCTGGCACGTGAGCCGGGAGTTGTCGTGGCGGGTGTCGTCCAGCATCTCCAGGAGGTCTTCCTCCTCCTCGTTGGTCCCGCCCGTCTTCACGAACGTGTCCTGGTCCAGGTACGAGTGGCACGTGGAGCACGAGGCGTTGCCGCCGCACGTGGCGAGGATCGGGAACTTGTGGCGGGTGAGGCACTCCATGAGCGTCTCGTGGTCCTTCCACTCGACGCCCTCGGTGCGCTCGCCCTCGCGGTTGGTCACATTGATCAGGATGCTGCTCACGCGGCTGGACCTCCTGGGGTTCTACCCCGTCCGGATGTTGCGGATTACTGGGAACTAGCGGCCATTCTATGATCGGGCGTCAACTCCGGGGACATCGCGTGGCGAAGTGTGATGAGACCCGCACCCGCCCGGCCCCTGCTCAACCCCCGGTGGAGCCGGGCGGTTCCGGCCCGCCCAAGTCCTGGCGGGCCACCGGCTTCTCAGCTCGTCCGGCGCAGGGTCAGCGCCTGGGCCACCCGGCCGATCGGACCGTGCTCGTCGAACAGCTCCGAATGAGTCAGGCCCGCGCCGTCCCCGCCGAACTCCACCCGGGTGTCGAGTCCCACCCACGAGGACACCGGGGCGCGGAACATGTGGATGCTCAGGTCCACATTGGGGAACGCCCACGGTCCGATCTCCGCGCGCGGAGCGATCCCGTTGGCGGCGTCGACCGAGCTGATGAACCGGGCGGTGGGGGAGGACTCCTCGCCCTCGACCACCGACTTGGTGATCCGCAGCCAGCCCGCGCCGTTGCCGGGTCGGGGCCGCCGGGCGATACGTGCCTCGACGGAGCTGATGAACCCGCCGCCCCACGCCTCGGACATATTGACCGGCTCGCACTGCTCCACGGGGGTCAGCGGCTCGATCTCCCCGCCGGCCACGTCCTGGGTGTCCGAGGTCTTCAGCCGCCACAGGCTCAACCGGATGCAGTCCCGCCCGCCGGCGCTCATGGTCGCCTCGACCAACTCGATGGTCCTGCCCGGGCGCAGCACGCGCGTGTGCACCTCGATCTCACCACCGGGGATGACCCCCAGAATGTCGAAGGAGAAACGCACCGGCAGCACGTCCTCGCGCGGGTGG
The DNA here is from genome assembly GCF_040981035.1 of Kocuria sp. CPCC 205297. NCBI lineage: Bacteria > Bacillati > Actinomycetota > Actinomycetes > Micrococcales > Micrococcaceae > Kocuria > Kocuria sp. CPCC 205297. Next base: position 31,161 of record NZ_JAVKPY010000004.1, read on the forward strand.
TTGCGTTCGATCTCGTGTACCAGCAGGCCGGACGACGCCGCCATGTGCTGTTCCAGGGGGCTCCACGCTCCCTGCGTGTACACCGTGGTGCGGAAACCGTGATCGCTCGTGCGCACGTAGTGGGCGTCCGGGACGTCCTCGCCGTTGGAGCCCAGGTGCCCGGGGGCTTCTTCGGTACTCATGCGTGCTCCTGCCTGTCCTGACCGCGGGCGGGGCCGCGTCCGGTTCCTGGAACATGGCCGCCCGCGATGCGAGTGTGTGCCGGAATACACCCTAGGGGAGCGTCGCGGGAACACCTATCGGACTCGCGACGCGTGGCGGGCAGGACGAGTTGCCCGCCCACCCGCGGGCTCACGACCCGCGCACCCGCCCGGCAACCGCCCGCCCGGCCCTCCCCGCGGGTGGCTGCTCCAGTGGAGTAAAAGCAGAATCCGGGCACCCCGAGCTGCTTCTACTCCACTGGGAATTCGGAGCCGGTAGATGCGAGCGCCGGGGCCGCGAGCGGCGGCGTCGTCAGGGCAGCGCGAGCCGGCACACCTTGCGCCACGCCTGGAAGACCTGCCGGGGCAGGGGGCCGGAGGTGTAGCGGATGCCGTACTTACGGCAGATCTCCCGCACGCGGGGTGCGATGCGCGCCAGGTGGTTGGACGGCATGTCCGGAAAGAGGTGGTGTTCGATCTGGAAGGAGAGGTGCCCGCTCATGAAGTGCATGAGGCGTGAACCGTCGATGTTCGCCGAGCCCATGGCCTGGCGGCGGTACCAGTGCCCCCGAGTCTCGTCGCGCACGTCCTCCTCCGTGAAGGTCTCCGCGCCGTCCGGGAAGTGGCCGCAGAAGATGACCGTGTGCGCCCAGACGTTGCGGATCACGTTCGCCGCCAGGAACCCCTTAAGCGACGCCTTCCCCGAACCCGTGAGGGACGCCAGCAGCGGAGAGAACACGAAGTCCTTGGCGGACTGGCGGCCCAGCTTCTTCATCACGCGCTTGAAGTCCTCGAACGTGGCCCGCCCGGACTTCTTGCCGGCCAGGAACTGGTCCAGTTCGATGTCGTAGATCGCGATGCCCCACTCGAATGCCGGTGCCAGGCCCAGGTTGATCACCGGGTTCAGCAGGTTCACGGGCTTCCATGGCTGATCGGGGTCCATGCGCAGCACGTTGTACCCCACGTCCCGATCCTTGCCGAGCACGTTGGTCCACGTGTGGTGCGTCTCGTTGTGGGTGCGCTGCCAGCCCGCCGACGGCGCCACGAAGTCCCACTCCCACGTGGTCGAGTGGATCTCCTTGTCGTTCATCCAGTCCCACTGCCCGTGGAGCACGTTGTGGCCGATCTCCATGGTATTCAGGATCTTGCCCACACTCAGGCACCCCACACCGGCCCACCACAGGGGTGTGTGACGGGAGAAGAGCAGACAGGCCCGCCCCGTCATCTCCAGGCTGCGCTGCAGTACCACCACGCGGCGGATGTACTGGGCGTCGGACTGGCCGCGGCGGGAGAAGACCTCGTCCCGCACGGCGTCGAAATCGGCCGCGAGTTCCGCGAGCTCGGCCTCCGTGAGGCGCAGCGGATCGCGGCGTGGGGAGCGGGTCGGGTCACGCACGTCTGGACGGGACCGGGTTCACGGTGCAGCTCACCGGTGCGGATGTTGGTCACGGCCCCGTCCGTCAAGGGAACCAGACAACTGTGGCAGATGCCCATACGGCATCCGTGGGGCAGCTGGTGTTGCGCGCGTTCGGCGGCCTCCAGGACGGTTTCGTCCAGGCCCACCCCCAGGGTCATCTCGGAACGGGTGAACCAAACTTCCCCGCGTTGGCCGCCGCTGAACTGCCTGGTGACATCGAAGCGTTCCACCACGGGGGGCCGCCGTGGCTGCGCGAGAGGTCCTCCACGGCGCTGACGAACGAGTCCGGGCCGCTCGCGTACGTCACCCGGTCCGCGTGATCGGGACACAGCTCGGCCAGGGCATCGGCGTCGGAGGCGTCGAGGCAGCCGCGTTCCTCGGTGAACCAGAAGACTGGCCGCAGACCCGGGAACTGGTCCGCGAGTTCCAGGATCTCGTCGTGGAAGATGCACGACTCCCGGTTCCGGGACACGTAGACCAGCACGACGTCGTGGTCCGGCCTGCGCGGCATGAGGGTCCGCAGCATGGACATCACCGGGGTGATCCCGGAACCGGCCACCATGAACAGCAATTCTGTGGGGGTGTCCGGGAGCAGGAACTGTCCTTCGGGGCGTTCCAGGTAGAGCACGTTGCCCGGGGCGGCGCGCTCAACGATGTGTTCGGACACCAGGCCCTGCGCTTTGACGGTGATCGACGGGTCACCGTGTTCGGGGGCGCTGATGGAGTACGGACGCCAGATCCGCTTCCCGTCCACTTCCACGCCGATCCGCGCCCACTGCCCCGCCCGGTGCGGGATCCACCCCTCACCCGCGGTGAAGAACAGGGTCACGGTGTCGGGGGGGTCTCGCGCCGCACGTGCGTGATGTGGCCTCGTGTGTAATGTGCGCTCGTCAGGGAGCCGAAGACCTGCGCGAAGGACCGCGGGTCCTGGGGGTAGCTCAGAATTCCAGCGGCTGCACGAAAGAATCCCTTGATCCGGGGGTGGCCCATACCCCAGTTCTACCTATTAGTAAGTAAACGTGCAGTATGCGTCCAGCATGTGGGCGCCCCCTGCACCCCTCTGCTTTTACTGAGTAGAAGCAGCATCCGAGCACCCCGAGCTGCTTTTGCTCCACTAAATATTCGAGGAGGGCGGATGTGGCGCGGAGCCGACGTGATCTGGACAACACCCCCGCACTTAGGCACTGTGGCTACTACGCGCGCGGGCCCGGGGAGCGCCGTCGTCCCCGGATCCGCGCCGACTCCGAGGACCCGACCATGAGGGGAACCCCGCCATGACCGATCCCGCACCGCATACACCGCCATCCACCGAGGACGAACCGCAGGGCGAGGCCCGCGCCGACACCGTGGGGGCTCTGCTGCAACGGGCCGTGTCGCGCAACGGCGGTGCCACCGCGTTGCTCTTCCAGGACCGGTGCTGGTCGTACCGGGAGCTGGGGGACGCGGTCCGGCGGGTCGCCCGCCGTCTGGCCGATGCGGGCCTGACCCCGGGGACGCGCGTCGCGGCGTTCGGCGTGAACTCGGACGTCTACGCGATCCTGTACCTCGCGTGCGCCCAAGCGGGGCTCGTGCACGTCCCCGTCAACTTCGCGCTGAAAGGGGACGAGCTCGCGTACGTTCTCGAGGACTCCGGGGCCACCACGGTGATTGCCGATCCCGAACTGTTGCCGCTCGTGGCGCAGGTCCGGGACTCCGGGAGAGCACGCGCCGTCGAACGCGTCCTGCCCATGCTGCCCGGCGGCGAGGACGACGACACCTCGCTTCAGGAGACCGCACTCGATCCCCGGGCCGACGACGCTACCGTCCGGGTGACGGTGCGCGGCCACGATCTGTTGCAGCTGCTTTACACCTCCGGCACCACGTCCGCGCCCAAGGGCGCCATGATGACGCACGCCGCTCTGTTGGCCGAGTACATGTCCGCGATCATCGCGCTGGACCTGACCGCGGAGGACCGTCCGCTCGTGGCCATGCCGCTCTACCACTCGGCGGGCATGCACGTGTTCCTGCTGCCCTACCTCGCTCTGGGGGCGGCGGTGCGATTGACCCGGAAACCGGATATCGCCGAGATCCTGCGGCTGGTCGAGGAGGAGCACGTGGGTTCGCTGTTCCTGGCGCCCACCGTATGGGTGCCGCTGAGCAATCACCCCGACCTCGAGACTCGGGACCTGTCGTCGTTGCGCAAGGCGCAGTACGGCGCGTCCATCATGCCCGTCACGGTGCTGCAACGGTTGCGCTCCCGCTATCCGGGCATCGGGTTCTACAACTGCTTCGGGCAGTCGGAACTCGGGCCCCTGTGCACCGTCCTGACACCCGCCGAGCACGACGCCCGTCCGGCGTCGTGTGGGCGTCCCGTGTTCAACGTGGAGGCGCGGGTGGTCACGTCCGAGGGCCGGGTCGCTCAACCCGGGGAGCCAGGGGAGATCCAGTACCGCTCCCCGCAGCTGCTGACCGGCTACTGGAACAAGCCAGAGGCCACGGCGGACGCGTTCGTGAACGGCTGGTTCCGTTCCGGGGACCAGGTGGTGCAGGACGAACAGGGGTACATTCAGGTGGTGGACCGGATCAAGGACGTGATCAACACCGGGGGTGTCCTGGTGGCTCCTCGCGAGATCGAGGACTGCATCTACGAGCTGCCCGACGTCGCCGAGGTCGCGGTGGTGGGGCTCCCGGACGAACGGTGGATCGAGGCCGTCACGGCGGTGATCGTCCCCAAGGAGGGATCGGAGCTCACCGCGGAGTCGGTGCGCTCCCATGTGAAGGCCCGCCTGGCCGATTACAAGGTGCCCAAGCGTGTGGACTTCGTCGCGGAGCTGCCCCGCAACCAGTCCGGCAAGTTGCTCAAGCGCGAACTGCGGGCGGAACGGACGAACCCGGTATGAGGCAGGAGGACACCGTGGAACACCCCGATGCCGTCCGGGTGGAGCACAGAGCCGGCGTGGTGCGGATCGTGTGGGACCGCGCGGCCACCGGCAACGCCGTGGACCTGGGCCTCGCGCGCGAGACACTGTCCGCCCTGCGACGGGCGGAAGCCGATCCCACCGTCCACGTGCTGACCCTCACGGGTTCGGGGCGGTTCTTCAGCGCGGGCGGTGACGTCAAGGGCATGGCCGGTCGTCCGGCCACCGAGCGTCCCGGGTTCCTGCGGGAACTCGCTTCCGCGGCCCGGGATCTGGCCCTGGCCATGGTGCGCTCGCGGCTGCTCATCATCGCCGGGGTCAATGGCACGGCGGCCGGGGCCGGACTGGGGGTGATCCTCAACTCCGACTGGGCGCTCATCCGGGAGGACGCCACCGTGCTCGCCGCCTACGCCGCGATCGGCCTGACGCCGGACACAGGTGTGTCCTATCTGCTGCCCCGCGCAGTGGGTCATCAACGTTCGGTGGAACTGGCCCTCGGGGGTCGCCGGCTCACCGGGACGGAAGCGGTCGAGTGGGGGATTGCTGCTGAATCCGTTTCGGCGGAGGAGTTCGCCGAGCGATTGACGGAGGTGGAGGACCGTTTCGTCGCGGGAACCGCCGGTTCCTACGGGTCCACGAAGCGCTTGCTGCGCCGCGGCGTCGTCGCGGAGTACGAGACCCACCTGGCGGAGGAGATCAGCGTGATCGCCGAGCGCTCCGGGACTCCGGAGTCCGTGGCCCTCGTGGACGGCTTCGCGGGCCGGGGGTGAACCGGCTCCGGTCATGAACGAGGCCCCTACTTCCCCGGAAATTCGGGGAGGCAGGGGCCTCGAAATTTGGCGGTGACGGTGGGATTTGAACCCACGTTGGCTTTGACACCAAACATCATTTCGAGTGATGCACCTTCGGCCGCTCGGACACGTCACCAACTCCCAGCACTTTACAGCCCGGGGCGCAACCCCTCCAAACCAGGGCTGGGCGCGGCCCGGCTCAGGGGTTGCGGTGGCCCCGGAAGAACTCGTGCAGCAAGGCGGCGCACTCGGCCTCGCGAACCCCGCCCGTGACCTCCACCCAGTGGTTCAGGCGCGGATCACGCACGATGTCGAACACCGATCCACACGCCCCCGCCTTGGGGTCCCATGCCCCGAACACCACGGTGGGCACCCGAGCCAGCACGATCGCCCCGGCGCACATGGCGCACGGTTCGAGCGTCACCACCAGGGTGCAGCCTTCCAGCCGCCAGGACCCCAGCGCGCGGGAAGCCTTTCGCAGGGCCAGGACCTCGGCGTGGGCGGTGGGATCGCCGTCGGCCTCGCGGCGGTTGTACCCGCGCCCGATGACCCGGCCGTCCGGGTCCAGGACGACGGCGCCGATCGGCACGTCCCCCGTGCCTTCCGTGGCGCGGGCCTCTGACAGAGCCAGGTCCATCCAGCCCGAGAGCTGGATGGACCTGGCGGTGTGCGGTAATGCCACGCTGTGTCAGCGCTGGACGCGGTTCTGGTTGAACCACGCGGAGGTAGGGGCGCGGAACGCGGTCACGATCCACAGGATGTCCACCACGACCTTCACGATCATCAGGATGGCCATGATGATGTTCCACGGCGCGGGGTAGATGAAGACACCGAACAGGCCGAAGATTCCGCTCAGGATGGCGATGGCCGCGAGGACGGTGCCCAGGATGCGAGCCCAGTTCTTGCCCTTCTTCAGGCCGTTGTAGACCAGGAAGTACAGCGCGAGTCCGATGATCAGGCTGATGATGCTGGCGACGGGACCGGTGGTCATGGCCATCTGGCTCGCGCTCTGATCGGCCATTTCCGTGCTCAGGCCCATGTCGCGGTACATCTGGGTGTAGTCCACGCTGCTCGCCGCGATCAGGCCGATGATGCCGTTGAGGACGTAGAGCCCCAGGGACGCCAGGGTCAGCTTGAGCAGCTTGTCCACCGTGGAGGGGCGGTCCATGGTGCCGGTGTACTGGTTGGGGTTGTACTCCGAGGTGCCGTACTTGCCGCCGGTCATGCCGTACTGCTGCCCCTGGGGCGAGCCGTTGACGGCGCCCTGCCCGAGGGGCTGGGGCGGCACGGGCTGGGTCGCGCCCGGGTCACCGTACGGAGGGTTGTGCGGGTTGTTGTTGGGGGTGTCGTTGCTCATGAGGACTGTCCTTCCTGTGCATCGTGCGAGTGATACTGCGTGAGTGTTGGGGGATTACTCGTATCGAAGGGCATTGATGGGATCCTGCCGGGCCGCCCGCATGGCGGGGATGGTCCCGGCGAGGAACGCGATGAACATCACCGCGAGGATGATGATCACGATCTTGAGCGGGTCGAACAAGAACAGACTCAGCCCGGGCAGCGAGGAAAGCAACCCGTTGGAGAGGACCCCGCTGAGGATGCTGCCGGTGGCCACGCCCACAGCGGCTCCGATCGCGGAGCCCAGGAAACCGATGAAGATGGCCTCGAGGGAGAACAGGCCGAAGACCTTGCCCCCGCTCATCCCCATGGCCTTCATGAGCCCGATCTCGCGGGTGCGTTCCTGGACGGACATGAGCAGCGTGTTCACGATGCCGAATCCGGCCGCGAGCAGCGCGATGATCGCGAAGGAGTTGAGGATCCACACGATCCCGTTGATCACGGCCCGGAACATCCCGAGCTGGTCCTCGACCGTCACGCCCAGCATGTCGTCGTCCGCGAGCTGGGACTTGATGGGGCCCACCTCGGTGTTGTCGCTCAGGTTGGCCGTGGCTGTGAAGTACGTGTTGGGCATCTTCCGGGGTGAGCCCGAGGTCTGGTACTCGTACAGCTTCTTGTTCAGCTCCGACGAGGGAATGGGGCTGGTGGACGCGCCCGCGAGGGAGGCCTGGCTGATGCCGGAGACCCGGACGTCGAAGGCTCGGGTCTCGCCGGCGGCGTTGCGCATGGCGATCGTCACGGTTTTGCCCACGGCGTCCTCGTTGGAGTCGAAGCCCAGGGGCGCCACCCAGGAGGCGGGCAGCAGGATCTCGTCCGCGGACCGGTCCGGGGTCTCACCGGCCTCCAGCTGCAGCCCTTCCGCTTCCGCCGGGGAACCCAGGCTCAGCTGGAACTTCTTGCCGTCGGGGGCCTCCAGGTAGGTGGGCGTGACCATGTACATGGGGTCCACGGACTCCACGCCGTCGATATCCCTGATCTTGTCGATGTCGGCGTCCGTGAGCCCTTCGACCGAACCGAACCCCGTCTGCACATTGGCCTGCTCGGGGTCGTACTCGGTGGGCCCGTCCTCCTGGCCGGAGCCGGGGGTGGAGCGCTCGGACACCTTCTGGACGTACAGGGCGTTCTGGTTACCGAACGCGGCCACGGTCTTGTCGATGTAGTCGTTGACGCCGGTGCCAATGCCCGAGGTCAGCGTGAGCGTGAAGGAACCGATGAAGATGGCAATCACGGTCAGGATGGTGCGGGCCTTGGACCGGAACGTGTTGGCGATCGCCGTGCGCAGCAGATCGAGGAATTTCACGCGGTGGCTCCTGGCTGGTCGGTCGGGCGGTGTGGGGTGTTGGTGGCCCAAGGGGCGGCGTGCTTGCCCGGCCGCACGGGTTCCTGGGCGGCGCGGGTGAGCTCGGCGGCGTCGGCCTCGCTGAGGGTGATCATCTCGCCGGTCGTGGGCTCGGTGATCCGGACGGTCCCGGTGGCGTCGTCGGCGCCTGCCGGGTGCGCGGCGCGGCGCGGCTGCCGATCGACGACGTCGTTCGTGGCCGCCTCCGGGGTCGGTACGATCTGCCCGTCCACGAGGTAGATCTGCCGGGAGCACTGCTGCGCGAGGTCCAGATCGTGGGTCACGACCACCAGGGTGATGCCCTTGTCCCGGTTGAGCCCGAAGAGGATGTCCTCCACAACCCGGGACGTTGCCGAGTCCAGGTTCCCGGTGGGCTCGTCCGCGAAGATCACGGAGGGTTCGTTGATCAGGGCTCGCGCGATCACCACGCGCTGTTTCTGACCACCCGAAAGATCGGTGGCCTTGTTCTCGGCCTTGCCCGCCATGTCCAGTTGGTCGAGGACTTCCATGCCGCGGCGTTTGCGCTCACCGGCCGGAACACCCGCGATCTTAAGGGGGAGCGTGACGTTTTCCAACACGCTCTGATTAGGGGTCAGGAAGAACTGCTGGAACACGAAACCGAACGCGGAATTGCGCAGTTCGTTGATTTCTTTGGCATTCAGATCCCCGGTGGGCTTGCCCTCCAGGGCCACGACGCCGTGCGTGGGGGCGTCCAGCAACGCCAGCAGGTGCATGAGAGTGGATTTGCCCGAACCGGATTTTCCCACCACCGCAACGGACTCGCCTTTGCCGATCTCCAGGTTGATGCCCTTGAGGGCGTCGAAGCGGGTTTCTCCTCTACCGTAGATCTTGACCAAATTCTCCGTTTCGAGAACCGGAGCCGTCATATTCAGGTGTCCCTTCCGAGGATTGCCGTGTGCAGAACCATGTCGAGTCTCCCGTATGACCCTATGGCACGTCCTCGTCCCTTCGGCTGATCTTCCCCGGCGTGTGATGAATCTGTGACGTCCGCGGGCCCTGCGGCGGCTGCTAGATTCTGAGGTATGCGAGTCACTGTCTTGGATCACCCCCTGGTCGCCCACAAACTGAGTGTGCTGCGCGACGAGGACACCTCCTCCCCGGTGTTCCGGTTGTTGGTGGAGGAACTGGTCACCCTGCTGGCGTACGAGGCGACCCGGGACGTGCGCGTGGAGCCGGTCACGGTACGGACCCCGGTGGCCGAGACCCAGGGGATCGCGCTCGCGTACCCGCGGCCGCTCGTGGTGCCCATCCTGCGCGCGGGGCTGGGCATGCTCGAGGGGATGACCCGGTTGATCCCCACCGCGGAGGTCGGGTTCCTGGGGATGGCGCGTGACGACACCACGCTGGACATCATCACGTACGCCGAACGGCTGCCGGACGATCTCACGGGCCGTCAGGTGTACGTGCTCGATCCCATGCTCGCCACGGGTGGCACGCTGAGCGAGGCCATCAAGTTCCTCTACCGCCGCGGTGCCGAACAGATCACGTGCGTGTGCTTGCTGGCGGCGCCCGAGGGCCTCGACCGGTTGACCCGGGAACTGGACGACAGCGAGGTCAATGTGGTGCTGGCGTCCGTGGACGAACGACTGGACGAGAACGCGTACATCGTTCCCGGCCTCGGGGATGCGGGCGACCGCCTGTACGGCGTCGCGCACTGAGGCCCCGCTCGTCGGCTCTCGGAAAGCATCTCGAGCGGGGAAGTAGCCCCTCATCTCGGCGAGAATGCAATCCATTTCGCCATGGGATCGCGTGAATCAAGAGCAGGTCTCACTATGTGAGAAAAAAACCCATATATTACTTGCCAATCCAGCCGCGCGTCGCAGAACATGATGGCAATGCCGTTTTCCAGGGAATTCATGGGAACGGGGGCATCACGAGGCAGGGGTTCGAATGTCAGGCGCACCGGGTTACGTCCACATCTCGCAGCGACACCGACTGGGTGGAGCCCAGTCCACGGCCCGACCCCGCGGGGCGCATCGCATGGTGGGGACCGCTGAGGATTTCCGACACCTGCGTTCCGTCGCCGCCGAACACGGTGCCGATTCACGCCTGGAACGTCAACCGGGCGCGGGGCAGCAGCCCACCGAGGCCCGCGGCTTCGTGATCTACGTGGGCGTGGACGAGCAAGCCGCCGCCGACCGCGGGATCAACCTCGTGCAGCTCGTGCAGGACGTCCGCCAGTTCATCAGCTCCGCGGTCCCCGAGTCCGATTCCTACGCCGCCGTGGCCCTCGCCCCGGTGCACGCGGAAGGTACGGACCTCGAAGTCGTGCGCAGCGCGTTGGGTGACCCCACGTTCTCGGACCCGGTGATCGAACCCATTGCGCCGCTGCCCGCGGCCGGTGCCGGGAGCGCGATTGACCGTCAGCGGGTGGGCGTGTTGATCGACCTCTCCCGCCGCGAAGTGTTCCTGGACGGGGAGCTGCTGAACCTGACCCACCGCGAGTTCGAACTGCTCAACTACCTCGTGGAGAACGGCACCCGCACCGTGGGCCGCACCGAGCTGCTCGACAGCCTGTGGGGCGACGCCGAGGAGGTCCCCTCCGAGCGCACGATCGACGTGCACGTGCGGCGGTTGCGTTCCAAGCTGGGTCGCTTGGCCAACACCGTGCGCACCGTTCGCGGTCAGGGGTACCGGTTCTACGACCACCCCGAGGTCGTCGTGTGGGCCGCGCCCGAGTACTCCATCTGATCCTCCTCAGTCGCGAGACCGCGCTCACCCGGGAGCGCGCCGTCGCGTTGCTTCCGTGACCGGGCTGCACCCCGCCGTGACACACTGGGGCCCATGGCACCCCACGACCTCAAGCACCTGGTGATCATGCGGCACGGGGAAGCGGACTTCCCGCGGGACGTCCCGGACCACGACCGCCCACTGCTGACGCGCGGTGCCCGTGAGGCCGCGGACGTGGGACGGTGGCTGGCCGAACATGCCGCGCCGGACATGATCCTGGTGTCCCCGGCGCTGCGCACCCGCCAGACCATCACGTGGGTGTGCCATGAACTCGGGGAGAAGGCCCCCACTCCGCAGTTGTGGGACGGGCTCTACGACGCCACGGACGCGCAGATCATCGCCGCCGTGAACCACGCCCCGGAAACCGTGCGCACCCTCATGGTGGTCGCCCACATGCCCGGGGTGCTGGACACCGTCCTGCGCCTGGCCTCTCGTGACTCGGACCAGGACGCCATGATGGAGGCCGCCACGGGTTTCCCGACCGGGGGCACCGCGGTGCTCGAGGTCCCCGGGGACTGGGCCGTGCTCGACGGCGCCGACGCCCGCCTCACGCGCTTCCACACCCCGGGGGTCTAGAACCCGCACGGTTCCATGCGCCGCAGGCATGGAGCTCATGCGGAGCCCCCTCGGGTGTGGAGTTCACCCCGAGCCGGTGCTCAGCTCCTGGACTCGCAGGCCACGCCGTCGCCGTCGCCGTCCAAGCCGGGACGGTACCCCGGCGTGCCGGCGTAGAGCGGGGCCATCCCCGCCGTGCGCGCCTCGGCGCACCGCGAGAAGTAGACGTCCGCACCCGGAACGCCCGGAACTCCCGCACCGGGCGCCTCGGCCTCCGCGACGGCAGCGTCCGCAGGATCGGATCCCGCGCCCGCACCGGGTGCGGCCGGAGCGGGTGCCACAGGGGCCGGTGCCTCCGCCTCCGGAGTCGAGGGCGCCTCGGCCGCTGCCGCTTGCGCAGCCGGCGCCTCGGTCACGGGAGCCGCGGGTGAGTCCGCGGGATCCGGGATGGGACGCGCTTCGGGCAGCGGCTGCTCGGGGCACGTGTCGAGCACGCGCACCATGGCGTTCTTCTCGGCGTCGGTGACCCACAGCTCGTAGCGCTGCTTGACCGCGATCTGGGTGGCCACGTACTCGCAGCGCTCGCCGGTGCGCGGCGGCAGCCACGTGGCGGCGTCCGCGTCCGACTTGGTGTTGTTGCTCGAACCGTCCACGGCGAGCAGGTTGAGCGGGTCGTTCGCGAGTTCGGTGCGCCGCGCGGCGTCGAGCTGCTGCGCGCCCTTCTGCCACGCGTCCGACAGTGCGACCACGTGATCGATCTGCACCTGTGAGCTCGTGGCCTGCCCGGCCACGAAGTCGATCGTCTCTCCGGTGTACGGGCTCTCGAGCGCCCCGGAGCTCACGTTGCACCCGTGCGTCCCCGGCTTGACGGCGATCCCCGTGAGGTCCCGGCGCAGGATGTCGTTGCGAGTGTCGCAGCCGTTGTGATCGGTGTCCGCCCAGCGCGGGCCGAACTGGTCCCGCGAGTAGTCGGTCTTGGGCGCGCGCCCCTTCACGGGCAGGTCCCCGAGCGCGGCCAGCGCGGTCCCGGCCGCCGCGTGATCGGTGGCGTCCTGCGGGGACGCCGCCGCCGCGGGGGACGTCGCGTCTTCCGCGCTCCGGGTGGGGGACGGTGACTGCGCGGCGGGCGCCGTCGTCGGGGCCGCAGCGCTCGTGGTCGCGGAGGGTGCCGCCGAATCGGTGGGAGCCGCGCACCCCGTGAGGGCCAGCGCGAGCGCCGCGGCGCCCAGGGCGAGACGACGAACGGGGGTCGTGAGAGGGGACACGGCGGTACCTCGATCCTGGAGCCGATCCTGATACCGAGGCGCGGCGGTGAATGAGAAGGACCCCGCATCCTGGGGGATGCGGGGTCCGACAAGAAGTGCGCCCGATAGGATTCGAACCTACAACCTTCTGATCCGTAGTCAGATGCTCTATCCGTTGAGCTACAGGCGCTCCTGAAGCAACGACCGAGGCCCTTGCAACGGGTAATAACTTACACCCGCCGGTGCCCGGCGACAAATCGCGCCGGAGCGATGCCCTCGCGGTGCCGGGGCGGCTGGGCGGTGCGAGCCGTGTGGTCGGGGCCGCGATGTGGTGTAACTCGCGTTCCGGAAGGCCCCCCCCGCGATAGACTCCAGGCACACCCGCGCGCAACCCCTTGCGAGGTCGGCCCCCGGAACCGTTCCACAGTGACGTGGCAAGTATGAACGGGCGGCGCACCTCGGCGGGAAGCGGCACGTACGACGGCCTCAACGAGGAGACATGTCAATGGCTGACAACGGCACAGCAACCACCGGGACCACCGCCTTGAACCGCGAGGTCCAGCAGTCCCTGGACAATCCCCCCACGGATTACCGGGAGCTCGTGGACTGGGTGCGTGGGATCGCCGAGCTGGCCCAGCCGGATCACATCCACTGGGCAGACGGTTCGGAAGCCGAGTGGACCCGGCTCACCGACCTCATGGTGGAGGCGGGCACCCTGGTCCGGCTCTCGGACGAGAAGCTCCCCAATTCCTTCGCGGCGTTCTCGGACCCCGAGGACGTGGCCCGCGTGGAGGAGCGCACGTTCATCTGCACCAAGACCGAGAAGGGTGCCGGTCCCACCAACAACTGGGAAGACCCCACGGCCATGAAGGAGACGCTGACCAAGCGTTTTAACGGGGCCATGCGCGGTCGCACCATGTACGTGATCCCGTTCGTGATGGGCTCACTGGACGCTCAGAAGCCCCAGTACGGCGTGGAGATCACGGACTCGCCCTATGTAGTGTGCTCCATGCGGATCATGGCCACGATCGGCACGCCCGTCCTCGAGAAGATGTCCCGCGACAAGGCGGAGTTCGTGGAGTGCGTCCACTCCCTGGGTGCCCCGCTGCAGCCCGGCGAGCAGGACGTGCCGTGGCCGTGCAACCCCGCCAAGTACATCGTGCAGTTCCCCGAGGACCGGGCCATCTGGTCCTTCGGCTCCGGTTACGGCGGCAACGCGCTGCTGGGCAAGAAGTGCTACGCGCTGCGCATCGCCTCGGCGATCGCCCATGACGAGGGCTGGCTGGCTGAGCACATGCTCATCCTCAAGATCACCGACCCGCAGGGGGAGTCCCACTACATCGCGGGGGCGTTCCCGTCCGCGTGCGGCAAGACCAACTTCGCGATGCTCGAGCCCACCATCGAGGGTTGGAAGGCCGAGATGGTCGGGGACGACATCGCCTGGATCCGCTTCGGCAAGGACCACACCCCGCGCGTGGTCAACCCGGAGGCCGGCCTGTTCGGTGTGGCACCCGGCACCGGGTGGTCCACCAACCCCAACGCCATGCGGGCGATCGAACGCGGCAACACCATCTTCACCAACGTGGCGCTGACCGACGACGGCGGCGTGTGGTGGGAGGGTATGACCGACGACATCCCCGAGCACCTCACGGACTGGAAGGGCAACGACTGGACCCCCGAGTCCGGCCGCCCCGCCGCGCACCCCAACTCCCGGTTCTGCACCCCCATCAAGCAGGTCGAGATCCTGGCCCCCGAGTACGACGACCCCGAAGGTGTGCCGCTGTCCGCGATCATCTTCGGTGGCCGCCGCAAGACGACCGTGCCTCTGGTCTCCGAGTCCTTCGGGTGGGAACACGGCGTCTTCCAGGGAGCCACGCTGTCCTCCGAGACCACCGCGGCCGCCAAGGGCGCCGTGGGTGTGGTGCGCCGTGACCCCATGGCCATGCTCCCGTTCATCGGCTATAACGTCAATGACTACCTGGAGCACTGGCTGGACACCGGCGCCCGCGTGGGCGAGGAGAACATGCCGCGGATCTACTACGTCAACTGGTTCCGCCGCACCCCGGAGGGCGGTTTCGCGTGGCCCGGCTTCGGGGAGAACTCCCGCGTGGTCAAGTGGATCGTCGAACGCCTCAAGGGCACCGCGGAGGGACACGAGACCCCCGTGGGTGTGGTCCCGGGCAAGGAGGACCTGGACCTGACCGGCCTGGACATCTCCGACGCCGATCTCGAGGCCGCGCTGCGCGTGGACAAGGACGAGTGGCTCAACGAACTGCCCGGGATCGACGAGTGGTTCGCGCGCCTCGGCGACGTGCCCGAGGTGATCCTCGAACAGCGCGCCGGGCTCGAGGACCGGTTGCGCAACAGCTGACGCCGGTCTCCCGATCCGCGTTGTCACGCGGGCCGGGCCATCCTGTATGATCACGCCGCGCGGCCAGACCGGCCGCGCGGCGTCGTCATCGGTGGGCTGAGGGCGGGCCGGTGACGAAGGGACAACTGTGCGGCTGACAGCTTTTTCGGACATCGCGCTGCGGGTGCTGCTGCTCATGGGAGGGCTGCCCCCGGACACCATGATGTCCACGCAGCGCATCGCGGACGGCGTGGGGGCGCCGTACAACCACGTGGCCAAGACGGTGGCCAAACTGCGCGGGATGTCCCTGTTGTGCTCGCAACGCGGGCGCGCTGGCGGGGTCATGCTCACGGACGAGGGCCGGGAGGCCAGTGTGGGCCAGGTGTTGCGGATCCTGGAGGCGGACACCGCGATCGTGGAGTGCGAGGCGGACGAGGTCGCGTGCCCGCTCAACCATGGCTGCCGGCTGCGCCGGGCCCTGGCCGGGGCGCGTGAGGCCTTCTACCGGGAACTGGACGGCATCACCATCGCGGACCTCGTGAACCCCCGCCAGGTGGGCCCCATCGCGGTGCAACTGGGGCTGCGTCCCCCGAGCGTGCGAACCCCCGCCACCAGGGATGAAGCGTCGGTTCTTTAACGTGCATTTCAAATGCTAAATTGACTCTCGTCACACCGCGATGAGAGGAAATCATCATGCTGTCCCAGAAGTCCCGCCCGGTCATCGAGCAAACCATCGGCGTGATCGCCGAGCGGATCCCCGCGATCACCCCCGAGTTCTACAAGTCCATGTTCAACGCCCGCCCCGATCTGCTGGACGGCATGTTCAGCCGTTCCAACCAGAAGAACGGCACCCAGCCGCAGGCGCTTGCCGGTTCCATCGCGGCCTTCGCCTCGCACCTGCTCAACCACCCGGACTCCTACCCGGACGAGGTGCTCTCGCGCGTGGCCCACAAGCACGCGTCCCTGGGGTTGCTGCCCGAGGAGTACCCCACCGTCCATGAGCACCTGTTCGGGGCCATCGCCGCGGACCTGGGTGACGCCGCGACCCCCGAGGTCGTGGCCGCATGGGACGAGGTGTACTGGCTCATGGCGGATGCGCTGATCAAGCTCGAGAAGGGCCTTTACGGTCAGCAGGCCAATGACGTCATGTTCGCGCCCTTCAGACTCGTGTCCAAGGAGAACATCGCCGAAGGCGTGGTGGCGTTCGAGTTCGAACCCGCGGACGACACCCCGCTGACCCGCTCCATCCCCGGTCAGTACGTGACCATCCAGGTCAAGGTCAAGGACGGGATCCGCCAGCCCCGCCAGTTCACACTGGTGCCCTCCCAGGAGGGCCACCGCCGCGTGGTGATCCGCAAGGATCCCCACGGCGAGGTCACGCCCATCCTGCACGAGGACATCAACGAGGGCGACGTCCTGGAGATCTCCAACCCCTACGGGGACGTGGTGTTGGACGAGGGCCACGGCTCGCTCGTGCTGGCCTCGGCCGGCATCGGCACCACGCCCATCGTCGCGTTCCTGGACCGCCTGGCCAAGGAGGGTTCGCAGCGCAAGGTCACCGTGCTGCACGCGGATCATTCCAAGGAACGCTGGCCCGGCCGCCAGATCATGGAGCGTCTCGTGGACAGCCTGCCCAACGCCACGATGATCACCTGGATGGAGACCCCCGGTGAGGGCGACCACGAGGGTTTCATGAACATCGCGGACGTGGACCTGGACGTGGACGAGGACACCAACGCGTTCATGTGCGGCCCCCTGCCCTTCATGAAGGCGCTGCGCTCGCAGCTCATCGAGAAGGGTGTGCAGGGGCGCAACATTCACTACGAGATCTTCGGTCCCGACCAGTGGATGCTCCACGATGAGGCGCGCGCCGCGAACGCCTGAGCCTCCCTGACATGACGACGACGCCGCGTGGCCACCTGGGCCGCGTGGCGTCGTCGTGTTCTGCGGGCCGTCCCGGGCAGCCCGCGGCGGGTGCCCGGGGACGGCGTTTCGAGCGGGAGTGCCGCGGGTGGGACCCGCGGCGCCCGGGCGGGCTCAGTCCTGCCGGACGAGCTGCAGGACGGTGTCCCGCACCGACTCCATGGCGGCGGCGTCCGGGGCCTCCACGTTGAGCCGCAGGAACGGCTCGGTGTTGGACGGACGCAGGTTGAACCACCAGCCCTGCTCGGGGTGGGTGAACGTGGTGCCGTCCATGTCCTCGACCTGCACGGCGGGGTCCGTGGCTGCGAAGTGTGCCCGGACGCGGTCCACCGCGGCGGCCTTGTCCTCGATCTCGGAGTTGATCTCCCCGGAGGCCACGTAGGGGTCGTACGTGCGCATGAGATCGCTCAGCGGCGCGTCCTGTTCACCCAGCGCGGCCAGCACGTGCATCGCGGCGAGCATGCCCGTGTCCGCGTTGAAGAAGTCCTTGAAGTAGTAGTGCGCGGAGTGCTCACCGCCGAAGACGGCGCGCTCGGAGGCCATGACCGCCTTGATGAAGGAGTGGCCCACGCGCGTGCGCACGGCACGCCCGCCCGAGGCCTCGATCCGCTCGGGGACCGCCTTGGACGTGATGAGGTTGTGGATCACCACGGGCCGGTCCTCACCCGCGGCGCGGGCCCGGGTGATCTCGCGCTCGGCGACGATCGCGGCCACCGCGGACGGGGAGACGGGGTCACCGTTCTGGTCCACCACGAAGCAGCGGTCGGCGTCGCCGTCGAACGCGAGCCCGATGTCCGCACCGTGCTCGCGCACGGCCCGCTGCAGGTCCTCGAGGTTGGCGGGCTCGAGTGGGTTGGCGGGGTGGTTGGGGAACGTGCCGTCCAGCTCGAAGTACAGCGGGACGATCTCGAGCGGCAGCGGGTCCAACAGTGCGTCCCCGAGCACCGCCGGAGTGGTCAGCCCGGCCATCCCGTTGCCCGCGTCCACCACGACCTTGAGGGGGCGGATCCCGGAGAGGTCCACCAGGCTGCGCAAGTAATGGGCGTAGTCACCCAGTACGTCCCGGCGCGAGACCTGGCCGCGGTGCTCGGAGGCCGGGATCTCCCCGGCGTCCAGGTAGCGCTGTGCGACGTCGCGGATCTCGTACAGGCCGGTGTCCGAGGAGACGGGGACGGCCCCGGCCTTGGCCATCTTGATGCCGTTGTACTCGGCCGGGTTGTGGCTCGCGGTGAAGGTGACGCCGGCGCTGTCCAGGGTGCCGCACGCGAAGTACAGCTCGTCCGTGGAGATGCTGCCGATCACCGTGACGTCCGCACCGCGGCGGGTGGCGCCGGCCGCGAACGCCTCCACGAACTCGGGGGAAGAGGGGCGCATGTCGCCGCCCACGACCACCCCGGAGCCGGCCAGGCCCAGGACGTCCACGAACGCGGCACCGGTGGCGCGCACGCTGTCCGCGGTGATGCTCTCGCCCACGATGCCGCGGACGTCGTACGCCTTGAATGATGAGGAAAGATCTGTGGTCACCGTCCCGATTCTACGTGAGCGGGATCGGTGAACCCCGGTAGTCCGGCGTTTTCCGGGGCGCTGTGGTTACATGTTCGACATGGCCGAGTTCTTGAGGATGACCAATCCGATCCAGCACTACGCGTGGGGATCGCGATCGGTCCTCGCCGGCATGCAGGGGCGCTCCGCACCCACCGAGGAACCCGAGGCCGAGCTGTGGATGGGTGCCCACGCGAGCGCTCCGTCCCGGGTGACCCTCGACGGGGTCCAGCGCGGCCTGGACGAAGTGGCCCCCGACCTGCCGTTCCTCCTGAAGATCCTCGCGATCGCGGCGCCGCTGTCCATCCAGGTGCACCCGTCCGAGGAACAGGCCCGTGAGGGGTTCGCGCGGGAGAACGCCGCGGGCGTCGCGCGGGACTCCGCGCACCGTAATTACAAGGACGAGCGCGCCAAACCGGAGACGGTCGTGGCGCTGTCACCCATGTGGTTGCTCGCGGGTCAGCAGGACCGGGCCGACCTGAAGCGCCTCGCCCGGGAACTGAACCTCCCGTGGCTCGCGGACGCCGCGGCGTCCGAGTGTCCCGTGCAGTACGCGCTCGAGCTCGACGACGACGCCGCTGCAGCCGCCGTGCGCGCGTGCGTCACCGCTGCGGATACCACCCCGGCCACCTCGCCCCGCGGCGAGGACGCGGACAAACCCCGGTTGTCCGCGGAGGCGGATCCCGTGGAACGCGCAACGCACCTGATCCGGTTGTTGACCCACCACCACCCGGGTGACCGGGGTCTGCTCGTGGCCTTGTGTATGAACATGGTGCACCTGGCCCCCGGCCAGGCCCTGTTCACCCCGGACCGACAGGTGCACGCGTACCTCAGCGGCACCGCGGTGGAGATCATGGGGTGCTCGGACAACGTGCTGCGCGCTGGTCTGACCGCCAAGCACGTGGACGTCCCGGAACTGCTGAGGGTCATGGCCACCGCCCAGCAACCCGTGAGCGTCCTGGAACCGCGCGAGGCCGAGGACGGCGTGGTGCGGTACACGCTGTGGGACCCCGCCCTCTCCCTGGCCGCGGTGCGCGTGAGCCCGCAGCGCCCCGTCACCCGGGAGCTCGCGGGGGTGTGCATGGTGCTCGTGACCGAGGGGGGCGTGGAGGTCTCCGCGCGCTCTGCTGGTGACGCGGACGCGGAGGGTGCGCGAGCGACGTCGGGCGAGTCCCTGATCTGCCTGGAGACCCCGAGCACGGTGACCCTGAGCGGGGACGGGCGCGTGTTCCTCGTGGAGGCGGTTACGCCCGCGCGCTGAGGGTTTCGGGTCTCACCTTTTAGGTTGTCGCGTAATTTCCTGTTTGAGCGTTCAATGGATGGGCACCCTTTCTACGACCCTGACATTGGAGCGCACATGGACCGGCGGATCGAACGCACCCGTGCGGCCGTGGTAGAAGCCGCCGTCGAACTGGTCGCGTGCCGGGGCTCCCAGGTGGGGATGACCGAGATCGCGCAGGCCGCGGGGGTCAGTCGTAAGGCCGTGTACGAGAACTTCGGCTCGCGGGACCAAGTGCTGCTCGGCGCCACGCAATCCTTGCTGGCCCGCGTCCCCCTGGACCCGAGCGCCCTGCAGAACCGCGAGGCCAGTCCGCTGGACCTGGTCCTGCCTCCGCTCGTGGCGCACCTGGACGAACACCAGGAGTTCTACCGGGCCATGCTGTGCGGGCCCGGTCCTTCCCTGGCACGTGGGGCGGTCGCGGAACACGCCATGACGGGTCTGCGCAGCCTCCGGGAGGATCGCGAGAGCGGGGAGGGCCGCGGCGTCGTCGAGATCCGGGACCGGTTCGTGGTCCACGGCCTACTGGGCGTGCTCGCGGACGCGCTTGCCGAACAGCAGGAGGCGGACCTGTCGGCCCTCGCCCGGGTGGTCAACGCGAGCCTCGCCAACGGCGGCCTCGAGAACTGAGGTCCCGCAGGGTGTAACGGGCCCGTGAGGCCGAGGCTTCCCGGCCCCACCGGGCGCGGCGGACCCCCATATCGCGCGGCGGCAGGGGTACCGGGTGGGCCTCGGGGGTTCGGAATAATCCGCCGCTGACGCATGCTGTACTGGATGTCGGGGGCACGCGCTGTCCCCGCGACACCCGTTCCGACAGGAAGGACCCGCAATGTCCGAGATCACGATCATCGGTGGCCACGGCAAGGTGGCGCTGCAGCTGAGCCGATTGCTGTCCACGCAGGGGGACACCGTCAACGCGGTGATCCGCAAGCGGGAGCAGAGCCAGGACGTGGAGAACACCGGGGCCACCCCGGTCGTCGCGGACGTCCAGGAGCTGGACGTACAGGCCATGACGGAGCTGTTCTCCGGCCAGAACGCTGTCGTGTGGTCCGCGGGCGCGGGCGGGGGCGACCCCGAGCGCACGTACGCCGTGGACCGGGACGCCGCGATCCGTTCCATGGACGCCGCACAGGCCGCCGGCGTCTCGCACTACGTCATGGTGTCCTATATGGGCGCCGGGCAGGACCACGGGGTCCCCGAGGACAACGACTTCTACTCCTACGCGCAGTCCAAGGCGGACGCGGACGACCACTTGCGCGCGAGCTCCCTCGAGTGGACCATCCTGGGTCCCGGGACGCTCACCGACGACGACCCCTCGGGGGAGATCACGCTGGGCCGCGCCGGCAGCGACGACGAGAAGAAGACGGCACGCGGCAACGTGGCCCTCGTGGCCGCCCGGGCGCTCGCCGATCCGCGGGGCACCGCCGGGAAGTTCATCGAGTTCTCCGACGGTGACACACCGATCGCTGAGGCGCTCGAGAACCTGGGCTGACCTGCAACCTTTGTCAGTCGTGATCGCCCGGTCCGTGGCGGGCCCCACCGGGGTCCGCGTGGGCCGGGCGATTTGTCACGCCCGGTCGCGGCAGATCGGGCCCCGCGAATCAGGCCCTGATGGTTCGGGCTCCAGCAGCTCGGCCCGACAGTCGGCCCCGGTGCCCGGTCCTGATAGCCGCTCCGGACCTGCGGGCCCTGTCTGCCGGGTGGCTGCGACCGGGGTCTTCCAGGCTGGGGTCTTCTAGGCTGGGGGCATGGAGATGCCGTCGATTCATCCCGCCGCGTCAGCCGGCCGCAATCAGGACAAGCTGGACCTGAACGAGACCATCGCCCTCACCGCCGTGGTGCACGGGACCGTGCAGGGCGTGGGGTTCCGCTACTGGTGCTGGCGCCAGGCCGAGAAATTGGGGCTCGTGGGAAGTGCCACCAACAACCCGGACGGCACCGTGACCGTTGTGGCCGAGGGTCCGCGCTGGGCCGTGGGTGAGCTGCTGCAGGCGCTCATCTCCCGGGACACCCCCGGTGCGGTGATCACCGTGGACGAGCACTTCGGCCCGCCCACGGGGGCGTTCACCGACTTCAGCACGCACTGACCGCGGGCGGAGTTCACCTGCCGTTGATCTGCGCTTCGTGGCGCGGCACGCGGACATCGTGAACATGTCCTTCGTGCGCAGCGCGGACGATGTCGCGGATCTGCTGGAACAGCTGTCCGAGCTCGATGCCACGTCCATGGACGTGATACTGAAGATCGAGACGGTGGGCGGTTTCGAGCAGCTGTCCATGATGTTGCTCGCGGCCATGCGGTGGCAGGACTCCGGGGTGAGCCGCGCGTGGGACGGGGCCGTGGCGGCGTCGTCGGCCGCGCGCATGATATGCGCCGGGGGTCGGGCACACCGAAAGCGCTGCGCGCTGTGGAATAGTAGTGCTGATGTGTTCGGCGGTACCCGCCGAACACCCCCAACCCGTTTCGAGGAGTGGTCGTTGATGGACTTGAACCCCCTGAACAAGGCGTTCGACGAGAACGGCAAACCCAAGCCCGGTGTCAACAAGTTCCTGGACCATGTGCTGCGCATCCAACAGCCGTGGGTGGTCAAGGCGCTCAAGCGGGAGCGTGCGCAGCACCCCAAGGAGACGCCCGCCCAGATCGCCAAGCGTGCCGAGAAGCTCTACCTGCGCTCCGTGACCGTGGGCGGCGGCGCCGTGGGTGCCACCGCGGCGGTCCCCGGGATCGGCACCATCGCGTCCCTCGGGCTGTCCTCCGCGGCCGTGGCGGGCTACCTGGAAACTACGGCCCTGTACGCGCAGGCCATGGCCGAACTGCACGGGGTGGAGCCCAAGGACGAGCAGCAGAACCGGACCATGATCATGGCGCTCATGCTCGGCGAGGACGGGAGCGCACTCATGGGCCAGTTGCTGTCCAGCTCGTCCGCGAGCAAGAGCCTCACGAGCAAGTGGGGCCTGATGCTCGGTAAGTCCCCGGACAGCTCCCAGCGCTTCGACGTGGGCCGCTCGATCCGCAACATGTTCGTCAAGCGGTTCCTGGCCCGCCAGTCCGGCGCGGTGCTGGGCCGCGCGCTGCCGTTCGGTCTGGGCGCCGTGGTGGGGGGCGGCGCCAACCTGGCCATGGCCCGCCAGGTCATCAAGGCCTCACGCGAGGCCTTCGGGGATTTCCCGGACGAGTTCCCGCCCAACCTTGCCTTGGGTGAGCGCGCGGAGAAGTTCGAGGACGGTTCCCCCGACGGTGATCGGAAGGAACTGGAGTCCGACGCGAAGGGCCGGAAGAAGCGCAAGTAGGGCGCACAACCCCGGGCGGGGTCATGCGGTGCCCGGCGGCGCTCGTGAGTTCCGCCGGGCCCCCCGAATACATCTGTGTCCCGGAACAGCACGTGATCACGCGTGGAGCGTGCTGTTCCGGGACACAGGTGTTTGGTGCTGCCTCGGCCCTGCCCGGAGCCGCTCCGGGGGCGGGACCGGGCGGCGTCGGGCCGGGCCGGCGGCTCAGTCCAGGTAACGGTCCACGAGCTGCTCGGCCAGGCCCGTGTACTGCCCGGGGCTCAGCTCGCTCAAGCGCCGGGCGGTGTCCTCGGAGAGGCCGAGGCCCGCGATGAACTCGCGCATCCGGTCGGCGTCCACGCGGTGACCGCGGGTGAGTTCTTTGAGCCGCTCGTAGGGGTTGTCCATGCCCTCGCGGCCCGCAATGGCCTCGGCGCGCATGGCGGTCTGCACTGCCTCGCCCAGGACCTCCCAGTTCTGGTCCAGGTCCTCGGCGAGCACCTCCTGTGCCACGTCCAGGCGGTCGAGGCCCTTGAGCACGTTGGACACCGCCAGCAACGAGTGACCGAACGCCACCCCGATGTTGCGCTGGGACGAGGAGTCCGTGAGGTCCCGCTGCCACCGAGAGGTTACGAGGGTTGCGGCGAGCGTGTCCAGCAGCGAACACGAGATCTCCGCGTTGGCTTCCGCGTTCTCGAAGCGGATGGGGTTGACCTTGTGCGGCATGGTTGAGGAGCCCGTGGCACCCTCCACCGGGATCTGGTGGAAGTAACCGATCGAGATGTAGGACCACACGTCCGTGCAGAGGTTGTGCAGGATCCGGTTGAACCGGGCCATGTCCGCGTACAGCTCGGCCTGCCAGTCGTGCGACTCGATCTGGGTGGTCAGCGGGTTCCACGTGAGCCCCAGGTGGCTCACGAAGGACCGGGAGGTCTCGGGCCAGTCCGTGTCCGGGGCCGCGGCGGTGTGCGCTGCGAACGTCCCGGTGGCGCCGTTGAGCTTGCCCAGGAACTCGGTGTCCGCCACGCGCTGCACCTGGCGGCCCAGGCGGCGCGCGAACACTGCGAGTTCCTTGCCCAGGGTCGTGGGCGTGGCCGGCTGGCCGTGGGTGTGAGACAGCATGGGGGTGGCCTTCGCGTCCCGCGCCATCGTGGCCACCGCCGCGACCAGTTCGCGCGCCGCGGGCAACCACACGTGGTTGATCGCATCGCGGATGCCGAGCGCGTAGGAGAGGTTGTTGATGTCCTCGGACGTGCACGCGAAGTGCACGAGCGGCGTCAGGTGCTCGAGGCCGAGCCCCGGCAGCCTTCGCCCGATGTAGTACTCCACCGCCTTGACGTCGTGCACCGTGACGGCCTCGATCTCAGCCAGTTCCGCGACCGACGCGGCGTCGAAGTCCGTGACGATCGCACGCAGACCGCTCTTTTGCTCATCCGAGAGGGGTTCCAGACCCGTGAGCGCTCGCTGCTCGCACAGGTGGATGAACCACTCGACCTCCACGTGCACCCGTTCGCGGTTTAGCGCCGCTTCCGAGAGGTAGTCCACCAGCACGGCGGTCTGGGGGCGGTAACGGCCGTCCAGCGGTCCCAGCGCGATGGCGGGTGACTGCTGGCTCAGGGCCACACGTCCGGAGGGAAGGGTCTGCGCGGTGTTCGACATGGCCCTCATTCTTTCACGCGCCGGGGCGCCCCTCGCCGCGGTGAACGTCCTGCACCGCGGTCCTCGGGATGGCCGAGCAGGGCGTGGATACACATGCTTCCGGGGCCGCCCGAGCACAGGATCGCCGTTCCCTAGCCTGGTCGCGTGGCGCCCGCGTGGTGGGGCGCGGGAAGGAACCGGTCATGTCACAATTCGCGAGCCCGGTGTTCCCGGGAACGTCCCCCTCGGCGGTCTCGGCGCTGGTCCACGAACGGCTCTGCCTCGTGGCACGTCATTACGACGACGCCGCAGAGCACCTCGCGGGGCTCGCCTCCCGGATTGCGTCCCTCGCGGAGACCCACGGTTCGTGGGAGGGCCCGGGTGCCAGGTCCTTCCGGGCCCGCGCCGATCGCCACGAGCAGGAACTGCGAGACGTTTCGCACCGCTGTCGTGAAACCGCTCAGCTCGTGCGGACGGGGGCGGCCGCGCTCGCGGAACGGGTCGCGGCTGTGGAGAGCATCGCCCAGGCGGGAGCTCCCATGGCCGCGGCACTGAGCACGGTGCTGGGCGTGGAACTCGCGATGGGTCACGCTGCGAGCGCGTCGTGGGGCGGGTCGCCGTGACCGCGGCGGCGCGGACGGTCCTGGGCTCGAGCACCGGATCTTCGGAGGACGCAGCTGTGCCGGCCGCGGGTGAGGAAGAGGCAGGGAGGTCGGCCGTGCCGGTGGCGGGAGGTGGCCCCGCCGCCGTGCCGGTTGCGGAAGATGCGGCCGCCTCGTCTCCGCGGGACACTGCCGTGAGCATGGAACACGGCGTGACCGAGGTCCACGGACGGGCCGAGGACCTCCAGAGCGAACTGTTCACCCCTGGTTCCGGGGAACGCCCCGCGCCGGACGGCCAGGCGGACCCGGAACGGGTCGCAGCCGCCGCGGAGGGCGCGAGAACCAGCATGGAGGTCTCGGGTGGCGTCCCGGGCGGCACCGCGGTCATGGTGGACACGGACGTCATCTCGGGGATCGAGGGCTCGCTCACCGCGGTGGTCGAGACCGTGGGCGGCGCCCTCGCCGGGCTCGTCCCGGTCACCGCCGAACTGCACCTGTGGTCCCTCACGGGGCAACCGTCCCTGGCGGGTGCGGGGGCGCTCGCCGATCTCGTGAGCCGCGACCTGCTCGCGCAGATCGCCGCACTGGAGGCCTCTGCCGCGCGACTGGTTCTCGCGCGGCAGAACTACGAGACCGTGGAGAGGGCCTTGACGTCCCTCCTGGCGGGGCCGGTGTGGGGCTTGCCACTGCACGGTGTGACCCGCCCTCTGGCCCGGGAATGCGGTCGGACCCTGGAAGACCTGGACGTCGCCCTGGCTCGCGCGGGGATCGACTCACCACACGAGTTCCTCGAGCGGGTCCAGCCGTGGCAGTACGGGCTCCTCATCCGGGGAGGTGGTCCGCGCGGGACCGACGCCCTCATCCGCGGGCCTGGCCTGGACGATCTCATGGATGGGCTGCTTCAGTACCCCGTCGTGCCCGGCGGGGGTGCCTCCGGGTCCCACACCGTTCCGGGAGCCGGTGCGGACGCACCAGGGCCCGGCGCCGTCGCGGCGGAGCTGGGCGGGAGAACCGGCGGTGCGGCGTCGTCGGCGCCGAGGCCCTTAACGCTGGGCCAGCACGCGCGAGCGCTGGCCGTGGGGTTGCTCACCGCGTACGGCAGGTCCGAGAAGACCACTGGGGGCGCGGGCGACCCGTGGCGGGATGCAGCGGGGGAGGAACCCGGGGTGCTCGGGGCCATGCTCGCGCCCGCCTCGGCCGCCGTGCTGTCGGTTTCTCTGGCGGGCATCGCGTGGTACACGCCGTATCGCAAGGGGCGCCGGTTGACCCCGGCAGAGGCCTTCGACCGCGGTGTGCCGGCTGCCCTGCGACCGGTGCTCGCCCCGCGCGCGTTACGTGAGGCACGCCGGGAGGTGTTCACCGGGGTGACCGCCGCGAACGCGGCCCGCCACCACATGACGGGCATGCCCGAGCGACCGCTTCCGGCCGGGGTGCGGCACGCGGGAGCCGTGCCCACCACGATCGTGGGGACCGCCGCGGCGCTCAAGGACGCCAAGAACATCGTCTCGGGCGGGGGCCCGGACGGGGCGCAGGTCGAGAACAGCACGGTCATGGTGCAGAAGGCCACGGACGGGAACGGGAGGGCGGCGTACTCCGTGGTGCTGACCGGGACCGAGAAGTGGGAGGACAGTCCCGGCGTGCATGATCTGAAGGGGATCAGGCAGGGCATCACGGCGCAACCGGACGCCGCACTCACCGAGCTGCCCCAGGCGCAGCGCATGGCCGTGCAGGCGCTGCAGGACGCGGGCATCCGCTCCGGGGACGCCGTGGTGCTCACGGGCCACAGCCTGGGCGGGATCGACGCCGCGGGGCTGGCTGCCAACCGTGCGTTCCGTGAGCGTTATGACGTCGCCGCGGTCACCACGTTCGGTTCGCCCGTGGGGGACTTCGAGATCCCCGAGGGCACGTCCGTGATGGCGGTGGAACACGTGGACGACGTCGTGCCCACCCTGGACGGCGTGCCCAACCCGGATGCCGACCACCGATCCACGGTGCGCGTGAACACCCCCTATCAGGATGCGCTGACCCTGAAGCAGGGGCTCAGGGGGATCGGGGCGCATGAGATGTACGTGTACACGGTGGGCGCCCAGGGGATCACCGATTCGCGGCACCCGGTCGTGGTGGCCCATGAGCAGCGGCTCGCGGACGCGGTGCCCCATGGGCCCGGGACGCGCACCGAAACGTACGTCTACGAGGGACGGGAGGAACACTGACGCACCGACGAAGTGGGGCGGTCCCTGGCGTTAGCATGGCAGCTATGGAAACTTCCACGCCCGCTCCCGGATCGCAGGGGTCACCGCAGCGGACCACGCGCGTCACGCCGCGGGCGGCACTCGGCAAGCTCCCCGCGTACGCCGCGGGCAAGCCGGCCGCCGAGATCCCCGGTCTCGTGGCCTACAAGTTGGCATCCAACGAGAACCCCTTCGGTCCCGTTCCGGCCGTGCGGGAGGCGCTCGCGTCCTTCGACGCCTACAACCGCTATCCGGATCCCGCCGCGAGCGCCCTGCGTGAGGCCCTGGCGCAGTACCTGGACGTCCCCGCGCAGGACGTCGTGGCCGGTGCGGGCAGCCTGGGCGCACTCAACCAACTGCTCGCGGCCTTCGCCGGTTCCGGGGAGGACGGTCGCCCGGACGAGGTGATCCACGCGTGGCGCTCGTTCGAGGCGTATCCGATCTCGGTGGGTCTGGCCGGCGCGCTCGGCGTGCAGGTGCCCAACCTCCCGGACGGCTCGCACGATCTTGACGCGATGGCCCGCGCCGTCACCGACCGCACGCGGGTCATCCTGCTGTGCACCCCCAACAACCCCACGGGCCCCAGCCTGCGTGACGACGCCGTGCGCGAGTTCCTGAAGCGGGTCCCGTCCCACGTGGTGGTCGTCGTGGACGAGGCGTACTGGGAGTTCCAGCGCGCCGAGGGCCTGGCCGACGGCATCGAGCTCTACCGTGATCACCCCAATGTGGTCTCCCTGCGCACGTTCTCCAAAGCTCACGGTCTGGCCGGGCTGCGGGTGGGTTACACCGTGGCCCAGCACGAGGTCACGCAGTACCTGCGCCAGAGCGCGCCGGCGTTCAGTGTCACGGAGGTGGCCCAGCTCGCTGCGATCGCGTCCCTCACGAACATCGACCAGGTCGAGGAACGGGTCCAGCGGGTCGTGGACGAACGGGAGCGCGTGCTGCACGGACTCGACGACCTGGGGTGGCAGTACCCGCCCACCCAGGCGAACTTCGTGTGGCTGCCCCTCGGGGAGCACAGCGAAGCGTTCTCCCAGCTGTGCGATCAGCACGCCCTGTCCGTGCGGCGTTTCGGTGCGGAAGGGGTGCGCGTGAGTTTCGGGGAGCCCGAGGCGAACACCCGGTTCCTGGAACTGTGCGCCGCGTTCCCGCACCCCAGCACCATGCCCCTGCCTGGGCAGCCCTGAGACCGTTACGAGTACCGAGACCCCCGCGCACGCCCGGATCGCCGTGACGGTGGCGAGACGGCAGGCGAGGACAGCGGAAGGACCGACACCACCCATGGCATCACGCACCCACGCAGGCGCCGTGCCCAGCACGCTCCCGCGTCACCAGATCCTGGACGAACAGGGGGCGATCGCGGACGATGCCCTGTTGTCCCCGTACGTCGCGGACGTCACGGTCGAACAGTTGCAGCACCTCTACCGTTCCATGACCGGGGCGCGGCGCGTGGACGAGGAGGGTACCTCGCTGCAGCGTCAGGGCCAGCTCGTGCTGTGGGTGCCCCTGCGGGGTCAGGAGGCCGCCCAGGTCGGTTCTGTGTGGCCCACGCTGCCCACCGACCGGATCTTCCCGTCCTACCGCGAACACGCCGTGGCCTTAGAACGCGGTGTGGCGCCGTCCGATCTGATGCGGTTGTTCCGCGGCATCACGGCCGGGGGCTGGGACCCGGAGAAACACAACCTGAACCTCTACACCATGGTGCTCGCCTCCCAGGTCCCGCACGCGGTGGGTTACGCCATGGGAACCGCCCTGGACCGTAAGGCCGCCCAGGATGCGGGCACTCCGCCGGAAACCGACCCGGAGGCCGTCATCGCGTACTTCGGGGACGGTGCGAGCACCGAGGGTGAGATCCACGAGTCCATGGTCTTCGCGGCGTCCTACGACGCCCCCGTGCTGTTCTTCATCCAGAACAACCAGTGGGCCATCTCGGTCCCGTTCGCGACCCAGTCCCGCGTGCCCCTGGCCACGCGCGCGGCCGGTTACGGCTTCGAGGGGTTGCGTGTGGACGGCAACGACATCCTGGGCGTCGTCGCGGCCACGCGGTACGCGCTCGAGAAGATCCGCGCGGGAGAGGGGCCCGTGCTGATCGAGGCGGAGACCTACCGCATGGGGGCCCACACCACGGCGGATGATCCCACCAAGTACCGCGAACGGGACGAGGAAGAGCAGTGGGGTCACCTGGATCCCGTGGACCGGCTGTGGGCCCACTTGCGGGACGCCCACGGGGTCGAGGACGAGTTCTTCGAGACCGTGGCGCGCGAGAACGACGAGATCGCACAGCGCATGCGCGCGGACGTCCTGGCCATGACCCCGCCCCGGTTCGAGGACTCTTTCGCCAAGGCGTACGCCGAGCAGCATTCACTGGTGGACGACGAACGCGCCGAGTACCTGGACTACCAGGCGGGCTTCGCACCCCAGGACGAGATGGACGACCACGACACCCGAGGAGCCGGCGCGTGACACAGCTGACCGTGGCCAAGGCCATCAATGCCGG
Source organism: Kocuria sp. CPCC 205297 (assembly GCF_040981035.1). Lineage (NCBI taxonomy): Bacteria > Bacillati > Actinomycetota > Actinomycetes > Micrococcales > Micrococcaceae > Kocuria > Kocuria sp. CPCC 205297. The sequence goes on from NZ_JAVKPY010000004.1 coordinate 61,079, forward strand.
GCTCGCACGGGCCATGGAGGAGAACCCCAAGGTCATGCTCATGGGGGAAGACATCGGCTCCCTGGGCGGCGTGTACCGCGTGACCGAGGGGCTAAAGTCCAGGTTCGGTGCGCACCGCGTGCTGGACACACCCCTCGGTGAGGCGGGGATCGTGGGCACCGCGGTGGGCCTCGCCGAACGCGGGTACCGGCCCGTGTGCGAGATCCAATTCGACGGGTTCACGTTCCCGGCGTTCAACCAGATCACGACCCAGCTGGCCAAGATCCACGCCCGCTCGGACGGGCAGCTCACGGTTCCCGTGACGATCCGCATCCCGTACGGAGGTGTGATCGGCTCCGTGGAACACCACTCGGAATCCCCGGAGGCGCTGTTCGCCCACACGGCGGGACTGCGCTTGCTCGCGCCGTCGAACGCGCAGGACGCCTACTGGATGTCGCAGCAGGCCATCGCGTGCGACGACCCCGTCATCATCTTCGAACCCAAGCGCCGGTACTGGCTCAAGGGCGAGGTGGACGAGAAGACTTCCCCGGGGGACCCGTTCAAGGCCTCCGTGATCCGCGAGGGTGAGGAAGCCACGATCGTGGCGTGGGGACCGCTCGTGCCCGTGGCGCTCGCCACCGCCGAGGCCGCCCGGGAGGACGGGCGCAGCGTGGAGGTCATCGACCTGCGCAGCCTGTCACCCATCGACTTCGACACCGTCACGGCGTCCGTGCGCAAGACGGGTCGCCTGGTGATCGCCCACGAGGCCCCCACGTTCGGTGGTTTGGGCGGGGAGATCGCCGCGCGCGTCACCGAGCGTGCGTTCTACTCGCTCGAGGCTCCCGTGCTGCGCGTGGGCGCCTACCATCTGCCCTATCCTCCCGCAGCCGTGGAGGAGAACTACGTTCCGGATCTGGACCGGGTGCTCGAAGCACTCGACCGGTCCTTCGCCTACTAGAGCATCCACCCCACCGTGATCCGGCGCGGACACGGTGGCCCGGAGGGAGAAGTCATGTCCCAGGTATTCACACTGCCCGACGTGGGTGAGGGTCTGACCGAGGCCGACATCGTGGCCTGGAAGGTGTCCGAGGGGGACACCGTGTCCGTCAACCAGGTGCTCGTGGAGATCGAGACCGCCAAGTCCGTGGTGGAGCTTCCCTCGCCGTTCGAGGGCACGGTCCAGGAGATCCTCGTCGCGGAGGGGGACACCGTGGAGGTGGGCACGCCCATCATCTCCGTGAGCTCCGCCGACGACGCTCCCGCCGGTGCCACTGACCCCGGCTACACGGGTTCCGCCCCGGAGGACGGTCTGGCCGACGCCCCCGCGCCCGACACCGCCGCGTCGACCGGTGAGGACGCCACGTCCGGTTCGGGGCGCAGCATGGACTCCGCCCAGGGCAAGGCCCTCGTGGGCTCGGGGCCCAAGGCGGACCCGGTGCGTCGGCGGCGTCGTACCCGCGTGGGCATGCGCACGGACGCCGAGGCGCCCCAGGGTCTGAGCGCCTCGACCTCCCGCGCCGACGACGCCGCGGGGCCGGCCGACGAGCGCAAGCACGGTTGGGCGGACCGGTTGTCCCGCACGGGACTGGGAAGTGCCGCCGTGGACCTCGCGGAGAAGGCCGGGAAGATCCGGGGCCGCGGGGAGTCCTGGTTGAAGTCTCGGGACGAGGGCGCCGAACAGGGGCCCGCGTCGGCGTCGATCCCGCGCCGTCCGAACCTGGCCAAGCCCCCGGTGCGCAAGGCGGCCAAGGAGATGGGCATCGATCTCGCGGACGTGCAGGCCACCGGCGACGGCGGCCAGGTCACCAAACGCGACCTGCTCGCCTACGCGGCACACCTGCGCGAGGTGGAGGACGGCCCGGACACGTTCTGGACCCACACCGGCCAGCCGGCCACCGCGCGGGAGGAACGCATCCGTGTCAAGGGCGTGCGCAAGGCCACCGCCCAGAACATGGTCAAGTCCGCCTTCAGTGCGCCCCACGTGTCGATCTTCGTGGAGGTGGACGCCTCACGGACCATGGAGTTCGTCAAGCGGCTCAAGCAGTCCCCGCACTTCGAGGGTGTGAAGGTCACGCCGCTGTTGATCCTGGCCAAGGCCGTGATCTGGGCGGCCGCCCGCAACCCGCAGGTCAATGCCACGTGGACCGACACCGAGATCATCATCAAGCGCTACATGAACCTGGGCATCGCCGCGGCCACGCCCCGGGGTCTGCTGGTTCCCAACATCAAGGACGCGCAGGACCTCAGCCTCCGGGAGCTGGCGATCGCGCTGCACGAGCTGACGCAGACCGCACGCGCCGGGCGCACCCAGCCGGGGGACATGCAGGGTGGGACGCTGTCCATCACGAACATCGGTGCGCTGGGCATCGACACGGGAACCCCCATCATCAACCCCGGTGAAGCCGCCATCGTGGCCTTCGGGACCATCAAGCAGAAGCCGTGGGTCGTGGACGGGGACGTCATCCCGCGGTGGATCACGACCCTGGGGGGTTCCTTCGATCACCGCGTGGTGGACGGTGACCTCTCCGCGCGGTTCATGGCGGACGTGGCCCGCATCCTCGAGGAACCCGCTCTGCTGCTTGACTGATGCTCAACCGCCGTCGCCCGGCTCCGTGCGGAAGCACCCGGCGAGGTGGCCCGGTGCCCGGCCGATGCGCTGCAACCATCGGTAGGCGGTGACCGGGCCCACCAGCACGATGCCGTGGGATCGCAGCACCTGGGACAGTCGGCGGGACTCCGTGGAACTGTCCGGGAGTTCCAGCGCGTTGTCCGGCGCCGCTTCAGGGGCGTCACCCGGGAAGGGCACCCCGGCCTCCTCGAGCAGCGCGAGCCACCGGTCCATGTCCCAGTCCCGGCACACCTCCGCGTTGTGGATCACGGCCTCGATCTTGGCGCGGTTGCGGATGAGTTCGGCGTTGACGAGGAGGTCGTCCACGTCGTCCTCGTCGAACAGGGACACGCGGGCGGGTTCGAGATCGGCCATGTGGAGGTACCACGAACCGTGGCGCGCGGACTGCGACCACCTGGCCAGCCCCGAGTCCACGAGTTCCAGGGTGAGCGTGGCGAAGTACTCGTCCGCGCTCGAAGGCGCCGTCCCCCAGTCGTAATCGTGATCCGCGAGCGCCCCGGGTGTGCTCACGGCCCACGGGCAGCGCCGCAACCCGTCCCCGCAGTGCACCACCCGGAAGGCGGTGTGGGGTGTGGAATGTGAGGTGTCCTGGGCATCTGCCGAGGTGGTGTCCGATGAAGTCGTCATGGCAGCACGCTAGGGCGCGTTGTGTCCTGTGATCCGCGCTCGCGGGCCCCCGGGTATCACCGGCGTGTGAACCCGCCCGGCGGGCGCGCTGTGCAGGGCGATTGCCGCGGGGCGGGACCGTCGTGGATGAGGCGGGCACATGGTGGGCGGGCCGGTCCATAGTGGGGTCCGGCCGTCGGGGGGGTCGATCCGAACCGCGCGGGCCTTGGTGGTCCATGGAACGCTGTGGAGTGCCCCCGTGATCCTGGCCTCCGCAGCAGCCCCCCGCCATGGCCATTTCCCCGTGAGCGTTGTACACGCCAGGACGGGCGCTGCCAGCCTCGACCTTCACGCTCACGTACATGTACGTGAACATCGAATCCCGGGGTTTAGTTCTCGATACATAAATCGCCCTGGAATTCGGGTTCCGGATCAGCGATGAAGCGCGGGCGTGCGGGGTCCGGAACACGTCGTTCACCTGAGGCAACCGAAGTGGTGTTTCGCGCGCGCGGTTGGCGAACAATACGTGGTACACGCTGACCCCGAACGAAACCGTTCCTGCCAACGGCAGCGCTGGGACTGTAAATGCCGCGTGCCGATTCGGAACTTCCGGCACCGAGGCTTGCAACCATGTTCTCGAGCGGGTTGCCGTCCACCACCAACAGGTCCGCCCACGCGCCCCCGCGCTCCTTGGCCCACTGCGCCACACGGCCCCAGTGGGACGTGGGTTCGGCCTTCTGAGCTGTTCCTCCGGGAGGGGTTGTCCCCCTTATCGAACGGTTGCAGCGACAACCACGCGTTCTTGCGTGCCATTTCGTCCGACCTCTCCTCGTCCACGAGGTGACCGTGCTCGATGGACCTCACGCCGGCTCGGATGGCCCTCTGGATGCCTTCCACGCTGTCGACGTGCGCACACACGTACGTTCCCCAGTCCGCTGTGGTCTGCACGACCGCACTGATCTCCTAGAAACGGGAAGGCCTCCCGCCCAGGGTGACCGGCGCGGCGTACGCGGGGCTGGCATCTCCGTGTCCCGCCGTCTGGGAGATCAGCGCACCGCGGGGGAAGACCCTCGGCCCCGGGAGGGATCCCGCGTCGATGGCCTTCCTCAGCCCGAACGTGGGCCCCGACGTCGCGCACCGTGGTTGCAACCCCGCAGGAGCGTGGAGTCGGCCTCGGCGACGGCATGGGCGTACATCAGCCCCGTGCCCGCCTCGAGCATGGTGTCCATCCTGTTGGGGGCGAAGATCATGTGCCAGTGCGCATCCGACATGCCGGGCATGAGAGCGCGGCCGTCGGCGTCGATCCGGCGTGCGCCGTCGGACGCGGTAGGCGGTTCCTCGGAGGCCTCGCAGATCTTCGACCCGGTGACCAGGAGCCGCGCGGCTAGTTCGTCACTCGCCCCGTCGAGACCTGGGCATCGCTGATCAGAACGGGTTGCTGGTCGGTCACGGGTCCTCCTCAGGGCCGGAAACGGTCTGGGCGGCACGCCGTCCCTCCCTGCGAACCCACTCCGCTCCGGGCGCGGCCGGGTAGTTGCACCCGGGATGTCTTCCGGTGACCAGGCGGGATGTTGGTCGGTGGAGGATGTAATCTCTCGCGTGGAACGGCTGCCCCCTCGATGCCCCCGGCTGCCACGACCGAGAAGGTGAGTCACCCGCGTCGGTTCCCCCCCCCGCCGAAAACACACCCCACACCCTGTCGCGTCGAACCCTTGCGAAAGGGATCGCGTGGAGCACGCCGGTCATCATAACGAGTGCCCTGGCCCCCGGGTACGCGGTGTCCGGTCCCGTCAGGGGGGTGCTACAACTACAGCTTTTCCCAATTCGCGGTGGGTACGGACGCGAACGAGCTGACGGGCGCAGCCATCTCGCAGGGGAACCCGCCGTCCGCCAACGCGACGAGGGGTGCTGCGGGCGCCACCTTTTTTCGTTCGGCGGAGTACGTGAGTTCACAGACGAAAACGGTACGGAACGTCATGAGCACGAATACGACATCGCGGTTCTCGTACCTGACCTTCACCTATACGGCGCCGGTCGCGGGCGGGTGGGAATTCCTCGCCATTCCCAGCATCAGCTTCTGCGTGGCCTGACCGGGAGACGCAGCGCCGCGGCGTCGTCATGCGGAATGCACGCTCGAGGCATCCGGGCTCAGAAAACGGAAACGGCCCCCGTGCCGTCTGCGATCTCCACGGCCACGGGATCGGCGTCCGGGTCCTGGGAGTCGTGGACGATGAACACCGCGGTGGGGTCACCCGGGGGCAGAGCCCGCACGGTCACGGCGCCGGAGCGGGCGTCCGCGAGGATCGCCGAGAGCTGCTGCGCGGTGGCTTCCAGAACCTCGGGCGACGGAGCACTGCCGCGCTCGTCCAGGATGTCCACGGTGATCCCCCGGGCACGTGCCGCGCGGGTGAGCTCCAGGATGTAGGGCGTCGCGATGGAGCGACCGCGGATGCTGTCCCGCAGTTGGGCCTCGGTGAGGCGGAACTGCTGGACGTCGTAGTCGGTCACCTCGGAGGAATCCTTGGCGATCTGCTCCAGCAGCCCACCGGCCAACCGGCGGACCTCGTCCACCCGCCGGTTGGAGGCGTAGCGCATCCCCTTCTCGGCCTCGTCGCGGCTGCGCGCGGTGGCCAGTAGGCGCTGGGTGTCCTGTCTGCGCCGCATGAAGAAGTCGTACTGCCGCTCGACCATCCACGTCACGAGCACCACGGCGATGCCTACCACGTGATATGCCTCGATGGGCATGATCACCCCGTTGACCACGGGCCACCGGCTCACGGACAACACCGTGACACCGAGCCACACCGCGAAGGCCCAGCCGGGGCGGCGTCGCATCCCCAAGCCGAACAACAGGGCGATAAACCCGAGATGGAACCACGGGGTCTGTCCCGCCTGCAGCGTCACGGGGGTCGCGGCGTAGCCCTGCTGAGCGGCCACCAGGAACAGGACGGACGTCAACGCGGTGGGGAGCAGGGGGAACTGGGAACCGTCCCAGCGGGGTAGCGCGATGATGGACCCGGCCAGCGCGTAGTTCACCACGGACACGGCCAACTGCTCGGGTCGGATGGAATCCTGGAGGTAGCCCACGGCGGCCACGAAGGGTGCGCAGAATGCCGCCAGCAGGATGAAGCGCATGTAGCGGTGGGCGAAGACCGCGCGCGTGGACCCGCTCATGCCGTCACGTCCTTGGGCCACACCAGCGTCACACGCGTCCCACGCCCCGGTGCGGTGTCCAGGGACACTCGTCCGCCGATGGACTCAAGGTTCTCCACGATGGACACGCGCACCCCGAGCCGCCGGTTGGGGACGTCGTGGTAGTTGAAGCCCCGGCCGTCGTCACTGATCGTGAACCGCAGGAAGAAGCCCTCGGGATTGGTCACGCTGGCGGGGCACAGCTCACCCTCCATCGACACGGTCGTGTACTCACTGCCCGAGTGCCGGGCGCTGTTGGACACCGCTTCCGTCACGGCCTGGGTCAAACCGTGCGCCACGTCCGCGGGAACGAATACCCGCGGTTCGCCCACGGGCCGCATGGGTGCCCGCAGGTTGGTGAATCGCACGCGCGCGCGCCACGGGGCGAGGGCCTCCATGAGCTCGTCCATGAGCACGTGGACCATCACGGTGTGGTTCGCGGAGGAGCGGTCGGACTCCTCGGCCAGGATGTCCAGGGCCCGTGCGGCGAGCTGGCGCGTGCGCTTGGGTAGGACACCCCGGGTGCGGGACGCGTCCAGCAGGGCGGCCATCACGTTGTCGTGGATCAACCGGTCGATCCGCTCCTGGTCGGCGGTCTCCGAACGGCTGCGCCGCAGCGCGAGCGTCTGCGACAAGGCCTCGGCGTAGGCGATGTCCATGCGCTCGACACCGTGCTTGCCGGCGGTGAGGACCACCACGAGCATGAGGCTGAACACCATGCGGGAGAGTCCCGCCGTGAGCAATGACTCCGGGATGGGCTCCGCGGTGATGAGCAGGGCGGAGATCAGGGCGTACACGCCCTCGTTCATGATCATGTACAGGATGGCGGCCGTGGGGCTCCACAGCACCGCCGCCGCTCCCACCGCCAGGATGATGAACCCCGAGATCCAGGGGTTCTGGGGCATGGGCTCACCCGTCCACGCGAACGGCAGGGCCAGGATGGCCGCGGAGACCACGGCCGTGTAGGCCAGGAACACCCAGGGGCGCACGGAATGACGCAACCCGTAGAACAGGGTGAGGCCGGTGAGCACCGCGAGCGCCAACAGGAAGATCGTGTACCACCCGTGGAGGGAGTGCTGCTGTTGCGCGAAGATGGGCAGCGCCTCGATCAGATGGGTCACGGCGAACACGCCGAAGCCGATCATCGCGAACCAGTGGGCGCGGTAGGTGTTCAGCCCGAGCTCGTCCGGGGCGGTGGTCGCGAAGAAGCGCTTCCACCGCAACCGCGTGTTGACCGTCCGGTAGGAGCGGGCCCGGCCCTCCGGTGACCTCCCCAGCAGGATCACGGTGTGTCCGGTGGGGGAATCACAGCTTCTTCTCGGCGCTCGCCACGTCGTCCTCGGGGTCCACGAGACCGTCCTCGATCGCGCGGATCCGCAGGTCGATCTTGGTGGGGGCCGGGCGCCCGATCCGCGCGTACTTCTCACGGATCCGGTCGATGTTGGTCTTCACCGCGGACTGCTTGATCCCCATGCGGCGGGCGACCTGCACCTGGGCGAACCCGGAGGCGTACAGGCGCAGGGTCTCGCGTTCGCGCGGGGACAGGGCGGCGCGGGAGAACTCGACGTCCCCGTCGATGGCCGCGGCCAGTTCCTTGGTGATCACGGGTTTGCCGTCCGCGATCGCCCGCGCCTCCTCGATGGCGTGCTCGAGCGGGTCCGATTTGCGCACCAACCCCAGGGCGCCGGCGCGCAGCGCCTCGCGGATCAACCCGGCGTTCTCGCCGATGCTGAAGATCAGCACCTTCATCCCGGCGCTGCGTAACCGTTCCACGTTGCCCGCCGGGCGTGACTTGTCCGCCAGGGACAGGTCCAGCAGGACGACGTCGCACTCGATGCGTTTCGAGCCCTGCGCGGTGAGGGCGGGATTCTCCGGGTCCCGGCCCAACTGGTCCAGCAGGGTGGACACGGAATCCGATGACCCCACGAGCTTGACGTCCGCGAGCGATGTCATGGACACCAGACGCACGCCTTCACGGACCACTTCATGATCGTCGACTACGGCGACGAGTGTTGAAGGCATAGAAAGTTCCTCCGTACTCCCCAGTGAGGACCCAGCCCAGGCCCTCGACAGAACGGAAGTCTACTAGCTTATTGCATTCGAAACCGTCCAGGCGTCCACTTTACGGTGGTAGCGCATGCCCCACACCCCGCCCAGGACCGCGCCCGCGAGTCCCAGCAGCACGAGACCCCCGAGCGCGATGAGACCCATTCCCACATCGCTCCCGATCAGCTCCTGCGCGACCCAGCGGGGACCGGCCGCCGTGGCGGCGTCGGCCCACAGCAACACCACGACCGAGGCGACGGCGCGCGCCAGCAGGGACCACAGCCACACACTCACGCCCTGGGCGACCCCCGAGAAGCGCGCCATGCGCCCGGCCACGTACCCTCCCGCGATCATCGAGAGCAGTTCCACGACGCCCAGGACGGCGACGGCGATCCACGACTGCGCCGCCCCCGGCGCCTGCCATGCCCGGGCCAGGGTGTCGCCCGCTCCCCGGGTCACGTCCAGGCCCAGCTGGGGTCCCAGCAGCCCGGCGAGCGTGAGCAACAGGCCACCCAGTGAGATGGCCGTGAGCAGTCCCAACACCCCGGGGATCAGTTGCATACCGCCGAAGTGCTGGCGCTGCCGCCGCCGCAGTTCCTCCACCGTGGGCCGGGCCGCGGCGGTGGAGCCCTCCGAGCGCACCGCGGGGCGCATGAAGTCCCACGCGGCCTCGGCCGAGATCCGCTCGCTCGGGGGTGTGAGGTGGTCGTCGCCCACGGGGTCCGTGTTGCCGGAGCGCTCGTCCCGCGGGTGCAGGCGTCCGGAGGCGACGCCGGTGCGTCCCGTGCGCGGTGCCGTGTCCCGGGTGGGGGAGCGGACGTCGTCGTACGGGGAGACCGACGGCAGGGCGGCGGTGTCGCCGGCCGCGGCGTCGTCGTGCCGGACCCCGGGACGGGGGAGGGGGCGCGTGGCCTGGGCATCGCCAGCGGGGCTCACCCGGGAGGTCGGCTCGGTCCAGGGTGCGTTGCCGTCATCGAGAGGATCGCGAGCGGTGGAGGGGGACATGGAGGGCCTCGATTCGGCGGGGATTCCGGTGGCGGGTCCCCAGAAGTCTATCGAGACCGGGACTATGGGACGGGTCCGGGGCGCCGGGTGCGACGTGGTCGTGGGACGCGGGCGAATGTCCCACGGCGGGACGGGAGGGACGGTAGCCTCGCTGACATGGCTGAGACGAATTCCCGAGACTTCCTGGCGACCCGCCCGTGGACGGCGAGCTACGACCCCGGCGTTCCCCGAGACCTGGAGCTGCCCGAGACCTCCCTGGTGCACATGCTCGAGAAATCGGTGGCTCGCCACGGCGCGAAGACGGCGGTCGAGTTCTTCGGCGCGGGAATGACGTACGCGCAGCTCGGTGACCAGGTGCGACGGGTCGCGGAAGGACTGCGGCGGCTGGGCGTGCAGGCCGGGGACCGCGTGGCCATCGTGCTGCCCAACTGCCCCCAGCACATCGTGGCCTTCTACGCCGCCCTGCGGCTCGGGGCCATCGTGGTGGAACACAACCCGCTGTACACGACCCCGGAACTGCGCCACCAGTTCGAGGATCACGGTGCGCGCGTGGTGATCGCGTGGGACAAGGTCGCCGCGAGGATCACCGGGATGCCCAAGGACCTGGCCGTCGAGCACGTCGTGGCCGTGGACATCACCGCGAGCATGCCCACGATGATGCGCGTGGGACTGCGCATGCCCCTCAAGAAGCTCGCCGAGCAGCGCCGAGAGCTCACCCAGCCGGCCCCGGGGACCATCGCGTGGAAGTCCCTCCTGGACTCCGACCCGATCCGTGAGGACCACCCCCGGCCCGCGGCCACGGACATCGCCCTGCTGCAGTACACGTCCGGGACCACGGGCCTGCCCAAGGGCGCCATGCTGAGCCACCGCAATCTGGAGTCCAACGCCGTGATGGGCCAGCACTGGTTGGACAGCTCGTCCGACGAGGTCGTCTACGGCGTGCTGCCCCTGTTCCACGCCTTCGGGCTGACCCTGGGTGTCACGTTCGCGATGTCCCTGGGCGCCAAGCTCGTCTTGTTCCCCACCGTGCGCGCGGACCTCATCCTGCGGGCCATGAAGAAGAGCATGCCCACGGTGCTGCCGGCCGTCCCGCCCGTGTACCAGAAGGTGCTCGACGCCGCCGCTGAGCAGGGGAAGGATCTCACCGGCATCCGGGTGGCGGTGTCCGGAGCCATGACATTGCCCGTGCCCCTGGTCGAGACGTGGGAGGACGCCACGGGCGGGGTGCTGATCGAAGGCTACGGCCTCACCGAGTGCTCCCCGTTGGTCGCGTGCAACCCCCTCAACGAGCACCGCCGTTCGGGTTCGATCGGCATCCCCTTCCCCAGCACGGACGTGCGCATGGTGGATCCGGAGACGGGTGAGGACGTTCCCGTGGACGCGGAGGGTGAGCTGCTGGTCAAGGGCCCCCAGGTCACGCAGGGCTACTGGAAGCGCCCCGAGGAGACCGCGAAACTGTTCACGGAGGACGGCTGGCTGCGCACCGGTGACATCGTGACGGTGGACCAGGACGGCTTCCTGCGCGTGGTGGACCGGATCAAGGAAGTGGTGATCACCGGCGGCTTCAACGTGGCCCCCACCGAGGTGGAGACCGCCCTGAAACTACACGACAGTGTCGCGGACGCGGCCGTGGTGGGCATCCCCAACGACGACGGCAACGAGACCGTGGTTGCGGCGGTCGTGCTGGAACCCGGGGTCACCCTAGATGAGGACGCCCTGCGCAAGCACTGCTACGACAAGGTCACCCGCTACAAGGTGCCGCGCCGGATCGTGGCCATGGACGACCTGCCCCGCACGATGCTCGGTAAGACCCTGCGGCGAGCGGTCAAGCAGGACATCATCAAGAACAACCTGTTGGACTCCTGACACCTCATCGGCCGGGATCAGCTCGGTCGGAACAACTCCTGCCGAACGGGCGTGCGCCACGGGGGCCGGGTGGCCTACATGGGGTTCAACTACCCCGCCCTGCTGGAGACGTTCTTCGCCGCGAAATCGATCGGGGCGGCCGCAGTCCTGGTGAAACCCCGGCTGCGGCAGGCGGAAGTGGAATACATTCTGGGCGACTGCGGTGCCACCACCGTGGTCTTCGGGCAAGACCAACGCGAGAATGCTGCGGGCCTGGAGGCCGAACTGACCGGCGTGCGCTCCTGGGTGAGTGTGGACGGCGGCGGACCCGGGGAGGAGTACGAGCGGTTCCTGGCCTCCGGTTCCGAGGAGCTCGTGGACGAACCGGTGGAGCAGGACGACCTGGCCCTGATCATGTACACGTCCGGGACCACGGGCCGGCCCGAGGGTGCCACGCTCACGCACCAGACAACCTCTTCTACCAGTACGTCAACACCCTGATCTGTCAGGACCTGCGCCAGGACGAGGACCACCTGGCCGTGGCGCCCCTGTTCCACATTGCCGGGCTGAACATGATGACGCTGCCCACATTCATGCTGGGCGGGACCATTATCATCCACCGTCAGTTCCGCACCCCGGACGTGGTGACTCCGGGGGCATCGCCGTGGAGGACGAGCACGGGTGGGTACCTCTACTTCAAGGACCGCATGAAGGACGTGTACATCTCGGGCGGGGAGTACGTGTACCCCGCGGAGGTGGAGAACGCCCTGCCGGGTCTCGAGGAGATCCAGGAAGCGGCCGTGATCGGTGTGCCGGACGGGCGTTGGGGCGAGACCGGCCGCGCGTTCGTCGTGCTGTTCGAGGACGCCCCCGAGCTGAGCGGGAACGAGATCCTCACCCGGCTGCGCGAGGGGCTGGCCACCTACAAGCTTCCCGCTCGGGTGGAGGTCGTGGCCGAACTGCCGCGCACTACCACGGGCAAGATCCAGAAGAACGTCCTGCGCGAACGCGCCTGATCCCGAGGAACCACCATGTCATCAACCACCGCCCCGGGGACCGAGCTACGGTCCATGGATCGCAGGTCGCAGGACAGGGAAGCGCGCCGCGTGATCCTCTCCAGCTACCTTGGCTCCACCATCGAATACTACGACTTCCTGCTCTACGCCTCCGCCTCCGCGCTGGTGTTCCCGCACGTGTTCTTCCAGGACCTGGACCCGGTGGCCGGCGTGATCGCCTCCTACGGGACGTTCGCCGCGGGTTACCTCGCGCGGCCCCTGGGCGGTGCGATCTTCGGTCACTTCGGGGACGAACTGGGCCGGAAGAAGATGCTCATCCTGCCCATGTTCGTCATGGGTATCGGCTCCACGCTGATCGGGCTGATCCAGTCCTCCGCGAGCATCGGTTCGTGGGGTGCGATCCTGCTCATCCTGCTGCGCGTATTCCAGGGCATCCCGGCTTCCGCCGGTGTGCACTTCGGCGTCGTCAAATTCTGACAATATCTATTTCTAATCCCTGTGATTATGGCTAAACTCCATATCAAGGTGGCGGACGGGGACCGGGGAGAACCATGGAGCTTCGACAACTCAACTACTTCATCGCAGTGGCGGAGGAGCGGCACTTCGGCCGTGCCGCCAAACGATTGCACATGGCGCAACCGCCGTTGTCGCAACAGATCCGTCAGCTCGAGGAACAGCTCGGCGTCAAACTGCTGGACCGCACGACCCGGCGCGTGGACCTGACCCCGGCCGGACAGGAGCTGCTGGACCGCGGACGCCAGATCATCAACGAGGTGGAGACGCTCAAGGCGGACGTCTACCAGGTGGGCAACGGCGCCACCGGGGTGCTGCGCGTGGGCTTCTCGGGCTCGGCCACCTACAGCGTCATGCCGCGGCTCGTGCGCCACGCCAAGGAGCAGCTGCCCGGGGTCTCCCTCACCCTGCAGGGCGAGATGCTGACGCCGGCCATGGAGGCAGGACTGCGGGACCACACGCTCGACGCCGCGATCCTGCGCCCTCCCGTGGCATCCCAGGACATCGAGTACCGGATCGTGGGCCGGGAGAAGCTCGTGGTGGCCATGCCCAGCGACAGCCCCCTGGCGTCCGGGCGGCCCGTGGCGGCGAACGAACTGCAGGAGCAGAACTTCGTGTCCTACCCGCCGGGATCGGGCGTGTACCGCACCGTGTCCGAGATGTGCCGCCGGGCGGGCTTCCAGCTGCGCATCGCGCAGGTCACCCACGAGACCTCCACCATGCTCTCGTTTGTCGCGGCCAGCAGCGGGATCGCCGTGGTCCCCGAGTCCGTGCGGGCGCTGCAGCTCGAGGGCGTGCTCTATGCGGGCCTCGAGGATTCCCCCGTGACCGAGATGGCCGTGGCCTGGCGGCGGGACGACCGCTCGGCCCTGCTGGGCAATTTCCTGAACCTCGTCATGGACGTCACCGACCACGACTGACCCGAGCACCGCCCGCTCAAGAAAGGCGACCATGAACATCACCCGCATCGAGGCGATCCCCTACTCGATCCCCTACGTGCACCCCCTGCACTTCGCCTCGGGTTCCGTGACGGAAGCGGACCACGTCCTCGTGCGGGTGCACACGGACGAGGGCATCGTGGGCACCGCGGACACCCCGCCCCGGCCGTACACCTACGGTGAGACCCAGAAGTCCATCGTGGCGGTGATCGAGGACATCTTCTCCCCGCAGCTCAGCGGTCTGGACGCCTTCGCCCGGGAGCGGATGCAGACTGTCATGGACCGCACCTTCCACAACCAGACCGCCAAGGGCGCGGTGGACATCGCCGTGTGGGACGCGATCGGCCAGCTGCTCGGACAACCCGTGTCCACGTTGCTGGGCGGGTACACCGACCACATGAGCGTCTCCCACATGCTGGGGTTCAAGCCCGCGGAACAGCTGCTCGAGATTGCCCTGGAGTTCCGGGAGACCTACGGGATCACCACCTTCAAGCTCAAGACGGGGCGCCACCCCGTCTCGCTCGACGTCGAGGCCGCCCGCGTACTGCGCGAGGGCCTGGGTCCCGAGGCCCGGATCTACATGGACGCCAACCGCGGGTGGAGCGCCAACGAGGCCTCCGAGGTCCTCCGCCTCACCGCGGACTTCGGCATGGAGTTCCTCGAGGAGCCCGACGACGCTCGGGAAGTCATGGGCCGACGTCGCCTCGTAAGCACTTCGCCCATCCCGATTGCCGCGGACGAGTCCGCCCCGAACCTGGGCACGGCGGCCAAGGAACTGTTGAGCGGGGGAGCGAACCTGCTCGCGATCAAGACCGCGCGCTCGGGCTTCACCGAGGCCACCAAGATAGTGGGTCTCGCGGAGGGCCTGGGCGTGGACGTCTACGTGGGCAACCAGATCGACACCCAGGTGGGGACCATCGCGTCCGTGACCTTCGGTGCGGCCTTCTCCCACACGTCCAAGCGCGCGGGGGAGCTGTCCAACTTCCTGGACATGGCGGACGACCTGTTGACCGAGCCCCTGCGGATCGTGGACGGGAAGATCCACGTGCGGGACGTCCCCGGGGTCGGCACCGTGATCGACGAGGACAAGCTCGCCTACTACCGGGCCCGCTGAGGCGGCCCGCCCCGTCCCTCGCGCGGGGCGGGGTGGGCGGGCCGCATCCTGCGTGCGGTCGTGGGCGGGTGGCGACACCGGGGTCGTCCCGGCTCCCGATTCCCGGCCCAGCAGGGCCCGTTATTCCTGCTCCGGTACAGGGCCGCGAGCTCGCTGCGGGAATAGATGCCGAACTTGGTATAGATCCCGGCCGCGGCTTCCTCGGCGTCGAGTTCACTCACGGCCTTGTCCATGACCTGCTTCCAGTAGCCGTGCTGGACGGGGTACAGGCCCCGTCCTGGCCTCCTACACACCGCGGTGGGCGCACGCGTTGATCAGGGCGTGCGGTTCACCGTTCTTGTCCCGGGAGATCACGATGGGCTGACGGCCGATGTACGTGGTGAAGTAGTCGCCCACGTTGGGGATCTGCGAGTCGTGGGCCAGGTACACCCAGTTGCCCTCGAAGATGTGCTTCATCTCGGCGTCGGTGAAGATCTCGCGCTTGGCGCGGATGATCCCTTCCGCACGGTCGTCCTCGACGGCGCCGTCGAGGACTTCGTGCAAACGGCTCAGGGTCTCGGTCATGGCGTAACTCCTTGAACGTTGGGCGCCGACGTCAGCCGACGAGGTGGTGCAGATGCGGGACCGGGGGGCCTGAGGGGCGCGATCCCGCAGGTGAACCAGCAGGTGCGTATCCCCCATACTGGTGGAAGGTGACCCCACTCACATCAGGGGGAACCCTAGGCTGAACCTGGGGGTTATTTTTTCGCGTTATAGAATGAGTAATACTCGATTAAATATTTGTTGAATATAGATTCACCGCACTAATCTGAGACGAACGTCACGGATCGCAATTGTGTGCCTCACGTTCGCCATCCGGCCAGGGGTCCGATCGACGGGTCCGGAGCGCGGAGCGAGGGGCAGCTGCCATCACCCCCGGGCGTCCCCATCTGCTACGAGAACCGTGGAGGTCACCATGACTGACAACCCTTTCGCCGCACACCTCAAGGAGAGCCAGGGCACCGCCGTCGAAGCCGGTACCAAGGCCACCGAGCGTTTCGCCGCTTCCGGCAAGAAGTCCAAGCTCGACGTCCCCAAGGAGCGCGTCTCGCTGCTCGCGGGTGCGCTCATCAAGGCTGCCAACGACATCGTGGAAGAGCACGAGGTCACCTACGAGGAGTACAACGCCCTGAAGGCCTGGCTCATCAAGGTGGGCACGGACGGTGAGTGGCCGCTGTTCCTGGACGTGTGGCTCGAGCACACCGTGGAGGACGTCAACTCCAAGGAGCGCCCGGGCACCGTGGGCACCATCGAGGGCCCCTACTACGTGCCGAACGCCCCCGAACTGCAGACCCCTGCCACGCTCGAGATGCGCGAGGACGAGAAGGGCACCCCGCTACTGTTCCACGGTGACTTCACCGACACCGACGGCAACCCCATCAAGGACGCCCAGGTGGAGATCTGGCACGCCGACGCCGCCGGGTTCTACTCCCAGTACGCGCCGGACATGCCCGAGTGGCTCTTCCGCGGCACCGTCAAGGCCGACGAGAACGGGCACTTCGAGATCCACACCATGCAGCCCGCTCCGTACCAGATCCCCACGGACGGTGCGTGCGGTCAGCTGATCGCCGCCGCCGGTTGGCACGCGTGGCGCCCCGCGCACATCCACATCAAGGTCTCCGCTCCCGGCTACCAGCTGGTCACCCAGCAGCTCTACTTCCCGGGTGACCCGCACAACGAGGACGACATCGCCTCGGCCGTGAAGCCCGAGCTCATGCTGGACGTGCAGGAGCGCGCGGACGGCTCCGGCAACGAGGTTCAGTACGACTACGTGCTCGCCAAGGAAGGCGAGAGCCGCTGAGTCTTTCGCTCGGTCCCGTTACGACGGCGCACCCCGACCCCGTGTTCGCGCACGGCGGTGGGGTGCCTTCGTTGGCGTGCCCACCGGTGGCGTCGGTCAGCGATGCTGGCTGGAGGTGGGTCACCGGCAGCGGACAGCTGCGCCAGCCGAGGATGGGTCATTGCAACGGTCGACTGCAGCGGTCAGTTGCACCGGTCAAGGGTGCCGAACCTCGGAGGGAAACAGGTGTAGACGATCACACCTGACCGGGGGACAATACAAAGCATGTGAATATAACGAAATAAGTCTACTTGTGATGCAGCGGACCCCCGGATTTCCGGGGGTCCTCGTCGATTCCCGGGATCATCAGTAGCTTTACTTGCGTATCAATGTAGTTGCTGCATAAAATCATGTTGTCGGCCGAAGTGGCCCGGGCGCATCCCCCCCCAAATACGCGCCCGGATGATCCCCCGGCTGGCCGGCGTCCCGATCTCCCCCCAGATTCGGGATGTCCGACGGGTCCTGCCGATCCCCCAAGTGGCAGGACCCGTCCCCTGTTAACGAGCCTTTTTCCCGAAAACCCGCGGGACCCGTCGGCTGCGGCAATCCCCGGGTGTCCACCGCGAGGACCACGGCTCGAAGGTCCGTCAGGCGAGATCCATGGACCGCAAGCGCGGCAACACCTTGTCCGCGATGCTCACCAGGGCCGTCTGTTCCTCCTCGCTGAGCCGGTCCATGAACGCGGCACGCACCATGTCCAGGTGGGCGGGGGCCGCGCGCGCGATGACCTCGCGTCCGTGCTCGGTGATCCCCACCACGAGCCCGCGGGCATCGGTGGGGCTGGGGGAGCGGCAGATCATGTCCCGCCGTTCCATACGGGAGAGCATGTGGGACAACCGCGAGCGTTCCCAGCCCAGTTCCCGGAGCAATTCACGCGAAGGCAGTTCCCCCGAGTCGCTCTCGGACAGCGGGACGAGGACCTCGTACTCGGATCCGGACAGTTTGCTGTCACGTTGCAGCTGCCGGTCCACCGCGCGCTCCATGCTGCGGGACAGGGTCAGGAAGCTGCGCCACACCCGGTCCTCGGTGTCGCTGAGCCACGGCGTGTGCCGGGTGCCGGTCGTGCTGTCCATGGGTGTTTCCTCGTGGTGCGCCGCGCGGGGCGGGGGCTGGCGGGTGGACGGGGGGGTCAGTCCCGGGGGTCGTGTCTGATCCAGTCCGAATCGTAATAGTTGCCTTCGTCTCGCCGGTCCCGGTCACGCAGTCGCTCGGCGTAGTCCGTGGGACGAAGGGGCGAATCGTCGTCGTCGGGCCGGGTGAGCCGGGACGTGGCCACGAGGCCGAAACCGAGCCCGGCACCCACGATCATGGTCATCCCACCCACGATGAACGCCAGGATGTAGTCGTCCAGCAGGTCCGCGGGCACGGAGGGCCCGAGCCACGAGGGGACTACGAAGGCTGTGGCGATGCAGCCGAGGCCCAGGAGCAGCAGGGCCGCAGGGATCAGCCACAGCTTGGACCACGCACGGCGCACGGGTTGCGTGGGATCCCGGAAGATCGGCAGCGCCCGGGTCTGCACGAGCGCGTACCCCGCGACCCCGGCCACCGTGAGGACCGCCCCGATGACCCAGCCGAGCCACGCGCCCTGCGCGATCAGACCGAGGCCGACGAGCAGCCCCAGCAGGACCACGGTGAAGGACAGCCCGCGGCCCATGCGCCGCGCCGCACGCGACGACGCCGCGCGGGCCCCCGCTGACGGGGACGCAGCCAGGCGCGGGGTCGCGGCGGACGGGGACCCAGTGGACGGCGCCGCGGTCGGGGAGCCGGGGGAGGCGGCCGAGCCGGGCGCCGTCGTTCCGCCCGAAGCAGACTGGGTGTCCCGGTCAGCGGAACCCTGCGGGCCCCCGGGACCCTGCGCGTCCCCGGGACCCGTGGTGCGGATGCCGTAGGTCGGGCGTTCGCGGGGAGCGGGCACGGGTGACCGCGCGCCGCCGCGTGACGGTGCGTCCTGGGAGGGGGAATCGGACGGGTCGTGCTCGTCCCGTGGGTGTTGGGCAGAAGTCATGGACAAGTTCTCGGGTGAGGGGACAACGGGCTCACGCGGGGTGTTTCGACAGGGCCACTGTAGCCCTCCGCGCGAGTCCTCCGCGCGGTCCAGGGCACCCCGGGGCTACCCCACTCAAGGATTGGTGACGTATCATCAAAATATATTCACGGAAGGTACAGCATGTCGGATTCCACGAC
Source organism: Kocuria sp. CPCC 205297 (assembly GCF_040981035.1). Classification (NCBI taxonomy): domain Bacteria; kingdom Bacillati; phylum Actinomycetota; class Actinomycetes; order Micrococcales; family Micrococcaceae; genus Kocuria; species Kocuria sp. CPCC 205297. The sequence goes on from NZ_JAVKPY010000004.1 coordinate 80,025, forward strand.
CCAGAACATCGAACAGGCCGAGGACGGGCGCTACTCCACCGCCGGGGCCTACGTCCACGAGGGCGAGGAGTACAACCGCGACACCACCTACATCGAGGACCGCATCGTGGCGGACCCGGAGCACGCGGAACTGGCCGAAGGCGCCCGGGCGTGGCCCGTGGAGGCCGGTCGGTACCGGTTGGTGGCCGCGCGGGCGTGTCCGTGGGCCAACCGCACGCTGATCGTGCGCCGCCTGCTGGGCCTGGAGGACGCCATCTCGGTGGGCCTGCCCGGACCCACGCACGATTCCCGTTCGTGGCGTTTCGACCTGGACCCGGACGGGCGCGACCCCGTGCTGGGCACCGAGCGGCTGCAGGAGAACTACTTCAAGCGCTTCCCGGACTACCCCCGGGGGATCACCGTGCCGGCCATCGTGGACATCCCCACGGGCCAGGTGGTGACCAACAACTTCCCGCAGATCACCGAGGACTTCAGCACCGAGTGGAAGCAGTTCCACAGGGAGGGCGCCCCCGATCTGTGGCCCGAGGAGCTCGTGCCCGAGATGCGCGAGGTGATGCACCGCATCTACACCGAGATCAACAACGGTGTGTACCGCTGCGGTTTCGCGGGCTCGCAGGAGGCCTACGAGTCTGCGTACGAGCGGTTGTGGGCGGCCATGGACTGGGTCGAGGAACGGCTCTCCGGCCAGCGCTATCTCATGGGCGATCACATCACCGAGGCGGACGTGCGCTTGTTCACCACCCTCGCACGTTTCGACCCGGTGTACGTGAGCCACTTCAAGGCGTCCCGGAACAAGCTCACGGAGATGCCCAACCTGTGGGGTTACGCGCGCGATCTGTTCCAGACCCCGGGCTTCGGTGACACCGTGGACTTCCAGCAGATCAAGGAGCACTACTTCGTCGTGCACCGGGACATCAACCCGTCCGGCATCGTGCCGCTCGGCCCGTCCCTGGAGAACTGGACGAGCCCCCACGGTCGCGAGTCGCTGGGCGGCTCCCCGTTCGCCCCCGGTGCCACGGCATCGGGTCCCGTGCGGGACGACGAGCGAGTGGACCCGGACCACACCCCGCTCGCCTCCTGATCACCTCACGCGGCCCCCCCGACGATGCGCAGGACCCGTCCGGGGGCCGCGCGGTGCCGCGTGCGCCCGTGTGGTGTTGAGCACCCTCACCGGGGGTACGCCATGCCGTATGGAGGTCGCTTCTCATCGTGCGACGCCGGGGTGGTTCGCGCATCCTCGTGGGATCCCCACAAACCCCCGGCAAGGGCTTTTGTGCCCCGGCCCGACGGCGCTCGATGGCCCCTCGTACTAGGGTTGATGTCGCGTGTCGGGTGACTTCACCCGCGCGGCACCGCCGCCGTACCGCACCCGATGGGCGCTCGTCGCGGTCCCGGACGACACCCCGATCCCACGGTTACGAATCGCGCCCTGACGCCGTCGTCCCGCGGGGTGCGACGAGCCGCCCCGAACGCCCCCAGACCGATCCCACCCACTTCCCCAGGAGACCCATGGCCCCGTACCGTAACCAACGCGCCGCTGCACTTCCCGCGCGACTCTCCCGCTCGTGGTTGCTGACGTCCGCGGCGGACACGTCGCTGTTCGCGCCTGCGCTGGCCTCGGAAGCGGACTCCGTGATCCTGGACATCGAGGACGCGGTGCCGGAGGAGGACAAGGACCGCGCCCGTGAGGACATGATGGAGGCCATGCACCAGGGCGTGAGCGCATGGGTGCGGATCAACGACATCACCACCCCGCACTGGGAGAAGGACCTGGCCGCGCTGAATGAGGTCGACAACCTGCGGGGCATCGTGCTCGCCAAGACCGAGCACCCGGACCACATCACCAAGACCGCCATGATGAGCCACGCGGGAATCCCTGTGGTCGCACTGATCGAGTCCGCCGTGGGCCTCATGAACGCGTACGACATCGCGCGCGCCCCGGGCGTGTTCCGGCTCGCGTTCGGTGTGGGCGACTTCCGCCGTGACACCGGTGCCTCGGGGGACCCCATGGCCCTGGCGTTCGCGCGCTCGACCCTGGTCACGGCGTCGCGGGTGGGTGAGCTGCCCGGTCCCATCGACGGCCCCACCAACGGGGTGTCCGGGGCGGAGCTCGAGGCCGCGTGCAAGGTCACGCAGTCCATGGGCATGACGGGCAAGCTGTGCCTGAACCCGGACCAGACGGACGGCATCAATCACGCGTTGGCCCCGAGCGATCAGGAGATCCGCTGGGCCCGTGAGATGATCGAGCAGGCCGAGTCCGGTCACGCCGGTGCGGACGGTTCCTACCTCCCGCGCCTCGCGCGCGCCAAGAAGGTCTCGGAACTCGCGGAGACCTACGGCCTCTGGAACAGCTGATCCGCCGCGGGGTCCGTCCAGCGGGCCCAGCTGCGGACTCCCCGCACCTACAGCGGCAGTCCCCACACCCGCAGCATGTCCCCGACCGCGGGGTCGGCCAGCGACTCCGCCCGGAAGTGGGACGTGATGGGTTCGTCGTGGCCGTGGGGCACTCCCAGCACCCACAGTCCCGCGGCGACCGCGGCTGCGGTGCCCGCGGGGGAGTCCTCGACCGCGAGCGCGTCCGCGGGCTCCACTCCCAGGCGCCGCGCGGCCTCCTCGTAGATGTCCGGGGCGGGTTTGCCGCGGGGTACGTCCTGCGCGCTGACCCACGTCACGACGACGTCTGCGAGGCCGATCGCGTGCATCTTCCGATCCAGGATCCCGCGGGTGGAGTTGCTCGCCACGGCTATCGGGACCCGCTGGGCGCACGCCCGCACGGTCTCGATCGCGCCCGGTAACGGTTCCAGGACCTCACCGACCACGTCCTCCTCGGTGCGCACGAGCCGCTCGTACACGGCGTCGAACCCGGGAGCGGGCTCGTCCCGCTGCTCGGCCACGGCTGCCGCGCGCTGCGAGATGTCCCGGGCCACGTCCGCGGCGGACAGCCCCATGAGGGACGTGCCTGCGCGCTCGTCGAGCGTCACGCCGAACGATTCGGCGACCTGGGCCTGCACACGCGCCCACGCGCTCTCGGTGTCCATGAGCACGCCGTCGCAGTCGAAGACGACGGCGCGCGGGCGCCAGTGCGGGCCCGGGCCGGGCAGGGTGGTATCCATGCCCCCAGTCAACCACGTGCCCCCGACGCGTCCGGCGTGTCCGCGCGGCGCTCCGGGCGTGATCCCGGTGGGCAGCGGCGTCGTCGTCGACCGAGGGGACCCGTCCCCGCTGGCTAGAGTGGGGGCATGGCGGAGAACGCAGGAACTTCAGGGGAAACGACTGTGCAGCGCTTGGCCACCGAGTACGGGGTGGCCACCGAGTACCGGGGCTTCGACGGGGGAGTCGAGACCGTGCCGGAGCGGACGCTGCGCCGTGTGCTCACGGCACTTGGCGCGGACGTCTCGGACGACGACGCCGCGCGGCGCAGTCTGCGCGACCGCGAGCTGGCGCCGTGGCGCGAGCTGCTGCCGCCCGTGGTGATCGCGGAGGAGCAGTGTGAGGCCATCGTGCCCGTGGCCACCACGCAGGGGGACACCGTGCGGGTGCGGTTGTGGCCCGAGGACGATCCGGGCGCGGTGCGCGAGCTGCACCCGGCGCCCGACGTGGCTCCCGAGACCCGCGAGGTCGATGACACGGTCCGCGAGCGCGTGCCCTACGAACTGCCCCGAGACCTCCCGCTGGGCTGGTACCGTCTCGAGGCCCGGACGGGCTCGGGGCAGCGCAATAGCATCGACGTGGCGGTGACCCCGCAGCGCCTCAGCACCACGGACCGGCTGCGCGGGCGCCGCCGGTGGGGCTACATGGCCCAGCTGTACTCGGTGATGTCCTCCCGCTCGTGGGGCGTGGGGGACCTCTCGGACCTCGCGTCCCTGGCCGCCATCAGCGGTGTGCAGGGCGCGGACTACGTGCTCATCAACCCCCTGCATGCCGCGGAACCCACGCCTCCCGTGGAGCCCTCCCCGTACCTGCCCTCGAGCCGACGCTTCTTCAACCCGCTGTACCTGCGGATCAGCGACGTCGCGGAGTTCCCGTACCTGCGTCCCGGGGACCGTGAGGTCGTGGCCCAACTCGCCGCGGTGCAACGCAAGGCCGTGCTGGACCCCAGCACGATCGACCGCGATTCCGCCTACGCCGCGAAGCTGAAGAGTCTCGAACTGCTGTTCACCGTGCGCCGTTCGCCCTACCGCCAGCAACAGCTCGAGGCGTTCGTGGCGCATGCCGGGCAACCCCTGCAGGACTTCGCGCTGTGGTGCGCCCTGCGGGAGGAACTCGGGGAGGACTCACCCCTGTGGCGGGACGAGGCGAGTTCCCCGGAGGCGCCGTACGCCCAGGAGGCGCGTACCCGGTTGCGCCACCGGATCAGTTTCCATGTGTGGTTGCAGTGGCTGCTCGACGAGCAGCTCGAGGCCGCGCAGCGTGCCGCTTACCGGGCCGGGATGGACATCGGTGTGGTGCACGATCTCGCGGTGGGGGTGCACAAGCAAGGCGCGGACGCTTGGGCGTTGCAGGACGTCCTGGCCCCCGGGGTGAGTGTGGGTGCCCCCGCGGACATGTACAACCAGCTGGGCCAGGACTGGAGTCAGCCGCCGTGGGATCCCCGCAAGCTCGCCGAGGCGGGGTACCGGCCGTGGCGGCAGATGCTCGGCAACATCTTCCGTCACGGCGGGGGTGTGCGGATCGACCACGTGGCGGGACTTTTCCGGTTGTGGTGGATCCCCGATGGCAACCAGGCCTCGGACGGGACCTACGTGTACTACGACCACGAGGCCATGGTGGGCATCCTGGCCCTCGAGGCCGAGCTCGCCGGCGTGGTGGTCGTGGGTGAGGACCTCGGCACCGTGGAGGACAGTGTGCGCGAGTTCCTGGAGCGCAAGGGCGTGCTGGGAACCTCCATCATGTGGTTCGAGATGGACGGGGACGTCCCGCTGGACCCCTCCCGCTACCGCGAACTGTGCATGGCCTCCGTGAACACCCACGACCTCCCGCCCACGGCGGGCTACCTCGAGGGCGTGCAGCTGCAACTGCGCGAGGACCTGGGACTGCTCGCGCGCTCGCCGGAGGAGGAACGGGAGGAGGCACGCCGTCAGCTGGACACTTTCTTCACCGCGGTCGCGGATGCCGGCTATCTGCCCCGGGATGAGGACCCGGGGGAGCAGGCCAGGATCGAGGCGATCCACCGCTACCTGTGCGACGCACCGTCCGTGTTGATCAACGTCTCCCTCGTGGACGCGGTCGGGGAGAAGCGGATCCAGAACCAGCCCGGCACGAGCGACGAGTACCCGAATTGGCGGGTCCCGCTCGCGGACTCGGATGGCCGGCCCGTGATGCTCGAATCCCTCCCGGGGTCCGAGCGGGTCAATTCGCTCGTGGACGTGGTCAACGGCGCGCTGGGTACGCATCGCCGGGATCCCAAGGCCAAGGCGCCGGAACAGCCCGAACACTGGGACGTGGCGGACCCGTTCACGGGCGAGTTCTGAGCACTCGCTCCGGCGCGATCCTGTCAGGGGGTTGCCCCGCCGGAGGGATTAGGCAAGAATTGCCTTACCTAATCTCCTGGGTGAGGGGATGGGGCCGAAGAAAACGTGTCGGGGTGGCGGACCGGGTCATGGACGGACCGCCACCCTCGCGTGTTTCCCGTTGTCTTCTTCGGCGGCTTTTCCGGGGGCTCTTCCCGGAGGGATTCTCCCCTGGGTGCGCCGTTCGTGGAGCCCGTCACGGCGGGGCGGACGAGTTGGTCCGTTGCGAACCAGCGGCTAGGATCGAGGGGCGCGCAATCGCACCGCTTCCGCCTTCGGATTTGCGAGCGAGTCCGTAGAAGCCTAGAATCTAAGGCTGTCGTGTGGTGGAGTCCATCTACCGGCGCCTTGATCTTCACCGTCTTCGTCGTAGCGAGTGCCCTGACCGGTACTGCCGCGGGGTAAACCCATCACGCCCGGCGCGCGAACGGTGGCATTTTCTTGAGGTGACGGACCACTCTTGGCTATGGCTGCCGGCGGAAAACCGCTCGGCGGCGACCATGCGTGCCGTCATTTCGTCGACATTGGACATTGGAGGAGAACACTATGGCAGCGCACTGCCAGGTGACCGGGGCCCAGCCGGGCTTTGGCCACAGCATCTCGCACTCGCACCGCCGCACCAAGCGTCGGTGGAACCCGAACATCCAGAAGAAGCGTTACTGGGTGCCCTCGTTGCGTCGCAACGTCACGCTCAACCTGAGCGCCAAGGGCATCAAGGTCATCGATGCGCGCGGCATCGACGCCGTGGTCAACGAACTCATCGCACGTGGGGAGAAGATCTGAGATGGCCAAGGACAAGGACGTACGTCCCATCATCAAGCTCAAGTCCACGGCCGGTACCGGGTTCACCTACGTCACCCGTAAGAACCGCCGCAACAACCCCGATCGCCTCGTCATGAAGAAGTACGACCCGGTGGTCCGCAAGCACGTCGATTTCCGCGAGGAGCGCTGAGACATGGCCAAGAAGTCAAAGATCGCCAAGAACGAGCAGCGCAAGGTCGTCGTCGAGCGTTATGCCGCCAAGCGCGCTGAACTGAAGAAGACCCTCGTGGACGAGAACGCGTCCCCCGAGGCTCGCGAGGAGGCCCGCCTGGGTCTGCAGAAGCTCCCCCGTGACGCTTCCCCCGTGCGCGTGCGCAACCGCGACCAGATCGACGGTCGCCCCCGCGGCACCTTCCAGCGCTTCGGGATCTCCCGCGTGCGCTTCCGCGACATGGCTCACCGCGGCGAATTGCCCGGTATCTACAAGTCCAGCTGGTAATTTCTGCACCGGAAGGACCCGACCCCCGGTCGCCCCTTCCCCAGCGAATGCCAACCCAGTCCAGGAGGACAAGCACATGGCTATGAACCGCAGCGAACTCGTTGCAGAGGTTGCCGAGAAGTCCGGTAGCACCCAGGCCGCCGTCAACGGCGTTCTCGACTCCCTGTTCCAGGTTTTCGAGAGCTCCGTTTCCAAGGGCGAGAAGATCACCATCCCCGGCTGGCTCTCCGTGGAGCGCACCGACCGCGCCGCACGTCAGGGTCGCAACCCGCAAACCGGCGAGGCCATCCAGATCCCGGCTGGCCACGGTGTCAAGCTCACCGCGGGCTCCAAGCTGAAGGCTGCTGTTTCCTCCAAGTGAGGTAAGACCAGCGGGTCCCAGGACCCGGCGCTCGAAGGGACCGTTCACTTACTCCGTGAACGGTCCCTTCGGCATGTGCGCCACCCCACCCCTTCCGCGGGGCCGCCGGGTTCGTGGTTCCCCGCGCGGTGGCGCATAATGGAATTCCATCCTTTCCCCGTGAGTCCCGGAGGTGTTCGGTGTCCCCTCGCGCGCGCCGACTTGCCCGGGGCTGGGTGGCCGCCTTCGTGGCCACCACACTCGCGGCCGGTTCGCACGCCGCGGTGGACGGGACCTGGCCCTCCCCGCTGATCATCGCGCTGTCCATGTGTCTGGCGGCCCCGCTGTGCATGCTGCTGGCGGGACGGGTGCTCTCACGCTGGAGCGTGGCCGGTAGCGTCCTGCTGAGTCAGGCGCTGCTGCACACCCTGTACGCCCAGTCCGGTGGGATGGCCCACGCGATCGACTACACCCACCACCACGCGGCCCCCACGGCGGACGGTCCCGCCGTGGTGATCTCGGTGTCGCCCGCGGCGCATCACGGGTGCGGCATGCTCGCCGCCCACGCCGTGGCGGCCGTGGCCACCTACGCTCTGCTGCGCCACGGCGAGACCGCGGCGTTCCGCCTGCTGGACGCTGTGTCCCTGCGCGTGCTGCGCATCCTTGTCCTGGCCCTGCGCCCGGTCACCACGGCCGTGCCGCGGCGGACCTCCTGGACCTCGCCGCGCGCACTGGCCGATCAGCTCCTGCTCTCCTCCGTCTGCGGATACCGCGGACCGCCCGCCCTCGCCTAGGCATCGGCGGGAACACCCCTGGATCCGATGCCGCCCCGAGCATCCATCGCATCCATCGGCAGCCCACCTCGCGGCCCCCACGCCCCAGGGCGCAGGAGAGAACACCCATGAACCCTTCGTACTCAACACCACATCAGCCACGGCCCACTCTGCGGACCCCGGCGCGGACGGGTGACACCGCGGCGTCGTCGGCCGCGCCGCACGCCCGCCTTTCGCAACGTTCGGCGACGTCGCTCGCGGCCCTGTTCGCCGCGCTGCTGGCCCTCGCGCTGGTCGTCACCACGGCGGGGCCCGCGAGCGCCCACGACGAACTTGTGCGGACCAACCCGCAGGCCGGCGCGAAGCTCGAGAAGGCCCCCACGGCGCTCGAACTGACGTTCTCCGGGAACATCCAGGACATCGGCAGCGAGGTCCGGGTCACCGACTCCCACGGCACGGACATGACGCGCGGCACGCTGGCCGCGCAGAACACCACGGTGTCCCAGCCGCTGCGCGAGGGCGGGGGCGAGGACGAGACCTACACGGTCACGTGGCGCGTGGTCTCCCAGGACGGGCACCCCATCGAGGGCACGTTCACGTACACCGTGGGCGACGGCGCCGCGACCGCTGCGTCCCCGGCCCCCGTGGCCTCTGCGGACGCCTCCCAGGGCGCGGCCCAGGACGGGAACGGGTCCCAGGAGGACGTGAGCGGCACGGGCATCCCGAGTTGGGTACTGCCCGTGGCCGGTGGCGCCATCGCGCTGGTCCTGCTGCTGGTGATCCTGGCCTTCGCCACCCGCCCCAAGCAGCGCTGATTCCCTGACCCGGGCGGCCCGCCCGGATCATCCTTTCCCGTCAGGCTCCCGCCGCCGCGCTCACGCGTTCCGGCACGCCGCGGATGCGGTCCGACAAGCGCTCGGCGCGCCGCGGATGCGGCCCGTCACTGACTCGGCCCACCGCTGACTCGATACCGGCTCGATGTGATCGACGGACGTGACCGCGCTGCCGCTCGGACGAGCACCGTTCGTACGACACCGGCTGCTCTGGCGCCCCGGTACTCAGGGAGCGGCCCGTGGCTCGGGCATCGAGTGGGCACAGCCCGTCTGTCGAGCGGGCATGGTCCCGGTGTCGAGTAGGCACAGTGCCGCGTCACTCGACGCCGCGTCCGACGACACGCGCAGCGGACGGGCGAGCCGGAGCAGATTCACTCCTAAGGACTCACATATGAACTACAACCTGAACACCACGTCCGTTCCCGCCCCGCGCCGTGCGCTGGCAGCTGTGGCCGTCGTGGGCCTCGGCCTGGCTACGCTGAGCGGGTGCTCAGCGCAGGGTGGGGAGGCGGCGTCGTCGCCCGCGGGGACGGACTCCGCGACGCACAGCACCGCCGCCGCGCCCCTGGAACTGAGCGACGGCTGGGCCAAGGCGGCTGACTCCGGGATGACCGCCGTGTTCGGCAAGCTCACGAACACCTCCGGGCAGGAGGTCACGTTCACCGGGGCGGGCGCGGACGGCGTCGCGCGCTCGGTCGAGCTGCACGAGACCGTGGCGGACGGCGGCTCCGGCGCCACGCAAATGCGGCAGAAGGAGGGTGGCTTCACCCTCGTACCGGGGGAGAGCCTGGACCTGAAGCCGGGCGGCAATCACATCATGCTCATGGGGCTCACGTGCTCGCTCAAGGCCGGTAGTGACCTCACGCTGCAGCTGCGCACCGACAGCGGGACCCGGGACGTCACCGTCCCGGTGCGCGACTTCACGGGCGCGAAGGAGCGGTACGCGCCCGGCGAGGACGAGCACGCGGGCCACGGAGGCGAGCACGGCTCGGGGGACGGACACTCGTCGTCGGATGCCGCCCACGACCACGGGTCGCACGAGGGCATGAGCACGAGCCCATCCTCGAGCGCACTGCCCACGTGTCATGACCACTGATCGGGGCCCTTCCGCTTCGGGGTGGAGCCGGCGATCGTTGCTCACGGGCGCGGTCGCCGGCGCCGGCGCCACGGGACTGGGGGCGGTTTCCGCTGCGGCCCTCGGCGCCGTGGACCCCCGGCTCGCGGCGGCGGGACAGGACAGCCAACGGCCCGGGCTGCGGACCGAGGCCTTCCACGGCCCACGACAGGCGGGCGTGGCCACGCTGCCGCAGGCGTTCTGCGTGTTCATCGCCCTGGACCTGCACCGGGAGGTGGACCGGGACGCACTTCGGCGGTTGCTGCGCGTGCTCACGGACGACGCCGCGGCCCTCACGCAGGGCACCGCCCCCGTCAACGACCAGGAACCCTGGCTCGCCCAGAACCCCTCGCGGCTGACCGTCACGGTGGGTTTCGGGCCGCGGGCCATGGCCGTGATCGACGCCGGCCGGGCCCCGCAATGGCTCAAGCCCTTGCCCGCTTTCACGATCGACAAACTGCAGGACCGGTGGAATCAGGGGGACCTGTTGCTGCAGCTGTGCTGCGACGACAAGCTGACCCTGGCCCACGCCCAGCGGGTGCTGCTCAAGGACGCCCGGTCCTTCGCGACCGTGCGCTGGGTGCAGGACGGGTTCCGCAACACCGTGGGCGCCACCCCGGACGGTCAGACCACGCGCAACCTCTTCGGTCAGGTGGACGGCACCGTGAACCCGTACCCGGGGGAGGCTGATCACGAGAAGGTCGTCTACGGTCAGGGCGGGTTCACCCCGTGGATCGAGAACGGGACATCCGTGGTGATCCGGCGGATCCACATGAACCTGGACACGTGGGACGAGGCCGACACCCCCGCGCGCGAGGACTCGGTGGGGCGCCGGTTGTCGAACGGCGCACCGTTGACGGGCGCCGCCGAGCACGACGAACCGGACTTCGAGGCCAAGGGTTCCCTGGGATTCCCGGTCATCTCGTCCTACAGTCATATGCGGCGTTCGCGCAGCGACAACCCGGACGAGAAGATCTTCCGCAGGGTGTACAACTACGATCTGGCGGTGAGTGATGCGTCCGGGCACAGCCGCTCCGGGGACGTCCGGGGCGGGGTGTCCAACACGGGGCTGATCTTCGCGTCCTACCAGTCGGACCCCGTGAAACAGTTCGTGCCCATCCAGCGGCGGCTGGCGCAGTTGGACATGCTGAACACGTGGACCGTGCCCATCGGATCCGCCGTGTTCGCTATCCCGCCGGGCTGCGAAGTGGGTGGGTTCATCGGGGACACGTTGTTCACGTGACCCGCGTGCGCGGAGCAGCACAACGAGAGAATCAACGGGCCGGAGGAATGCCACGATGAGTACCAGCGCACGCACCAGGGACACCGGCCCGCGCCGGGACGGTTCGCGGGGCGACGTCGCTCCCGGCCGTGAGCGCGATAGCGCGCCGGATGTCGGGCGCCCGCTCGGCGCCGGCTCATCGAAGGGCGCGAGCTCGTCGAACGGCGCGAGTTCACCGAACGGCGGGACCGCTCCCGCGGGAGCGGTGAGTGTGAGCCCGTGGACCATCACGGTCGTGCTCGTCGCGGCCATGATCGGGATGACCGCGGCCCTGGTCTACGGGGGAGCGGCGGCCCCCCGGCAGGTCGCGGACCCGGGAACGCTCGTGCGCTGGGGGCTGCCCGTGGTGGAGACTGTCCACAACATCGCGATGACGGTGGTGATGGGCGGGTTGCTGCTGGCGATCGGCGTGGTGCCCCGTTTCGCGGACCGCTCCCGGAAACGGCCACCGCGCAACAGCAGGGACCAGGCGGGCGAACCGGAACACCCGGTCTTCCGCAGCGTCATGCAGCTCGTCGAGGCGGCGGCCGTGGTGTGGACCGTGGCGGCCGTGGCCGTGCTGATCTTCACGTACTCGGACGTCTCCGGATCCGGTATCGGCACGGGGGGCAACTACACCCAACAGTTGCTGCACTACATGACCGGGATCTCCATGGGCCAGTCCCAATCGGTGATCGTGATGGTGGCCGCCGTGGTCACGACCCTGGTTTTCGGCGTGCGGGCGCTGCTGGGACTGTTCTGCACCCTCGCGCTGTCCTTCGTGGCGATCGTGGCGCTGGCACTCAACGGTCACGCCGCGGGGGGTGCGGACCACATGGGTGCGGTGAACTCCCTGGGGCTGCACCTGCTGGGAGTGTGCCTGTGGGTCGGCGGGCTGCTGGTGCTGATCTGGGTGGGGCCGTTGCTGTCCCGTGAGTTCACGGTCAGCGGCCGCGGGGGCTCCCGCCACACCGAACCCCTGCTCGCGGTCGTACTGCGGCGCTACTCCGTGGTGGCTCTGGGTTGCTACCTGCTGGTGTTGCTCTCCGGGATCATCAATGCCGCGGTGCGTATCGGAACGTGGGAGCAACTGACGTCCTCCTACGGGATCCTGGCGCTCACCAAACTCGTGCTGACCCTGTTGTTGGCGCTGGCGGGTTTCGCGCACCGGCAGTGGCTGATCCCCGGGGTCGCGGACGGCTCCCGGTCCCGCGCGGCCACCATGTGGCGCGTGCTCGTGGTAGAAGTCGTGCTCATGGGGCTACTCATGGGCATCGCCACGGCCCTGAGCCGCACCGCCCCGCCCGTCCCGGAGGAGCTTGCACCGGACGCCTCCCCGGCGCGGATCCTCACGTGGTACGAACTGCCCCCGGAGCCCACGTTCGCCCGCTGGTTCACCACGTGGCGCCTGGACTGGTTCTGGGTGGCCGTAGTCGTGTTCATGGCCGTGGTGTACCTGTGGGCCGCGATCAAGGTGTGGCGCCGCGGGGACTCGTGGTCCGTGCTGCGCACCGTGTCCTGGTTCAGCGGGCTGGCTGCACTGCTCTACGCGACGAGCGGCGGGGTGGCGGTCTACGCCCGCGTGCTGTTCTCCGCCCACATGGTCGAACACATGAGCCTGACCATGATCGTGCCGTTGTTCTTGGTCTCGGGCGCACCCGTCACCGTGGTGCTCAAGGCCCTCGAACCACGAGGGGACGGTACCCGCGGTCCGCGTGAGTGGATCCTGCGTCTCGTGCACTCCACGTGGGGCAGGATCGTGACGCACCCGATCTTCGCGGCCGCGAACTTTGCGTTCTCGATCGTGCTGTTCTACTTCACGGACCTGTTCCGCTTCACGCTGCGCTACCACGTGGGCCACGAGTTCATGATGGTGCACTTCCTGTTCACGGGGTACATGTTCGCGCTCGTGCTGATCGGCATCGACCCCATCCCGCGCCGGCCCAGCTACCCCATGCGTCTCGTGCTGCTGCTCGCGACCATGGCCGCGCACGCGTTCATCGGCATCAGCATCATGAGCCTGACCACGGTGCTGCAGGCCTCGTGGTTCGGCAACATGGGCCGCCCGTGGGGTCCCAGCGCCCTGGACGACCAGCAGCTCGGCGGCATGCTCATGTGGGGGATCGGCGAGTTCCCCACGTTCCTGCTCGCCGTCATCGTGGCCGTGCTGTGGGCCATGGAGGGCGCCAAGGAGAACCGCCGGGTGGACCGGCAGGCCGATCGCACGGACGACGCCGAACTGCGCGCCTACAACGAGATGATGGCCGAGCTCGCGGAGCGGGACGAGCGGCGTCGTTGACGTCCGCCGGGACGGGCGCCGGCGAGGCCGGGCGGTTGGCGGACGGGTCCGCGGGGTGTGCGGGAGCGTCACGTAACGCACGGGAAGCTCTGCCCCGCGGATAACGTTGTCCCAGGAAGAAACCCTTGACCCCCGGTGGAAGGACCCAGACACCGTGACCTCCGCACGCATGAACACACCCGTCCGCGCCTCGGAACTTGAGGGCAGAGCCTGGCTGAACACCGGCGGTGAGCGACTGGACCTGCAGGCGCTACGGGGCAAGATCGTGATCCTGGACTTCTGGTCCTTCTGCTGCATCAACTGCCTGCACGTGCTGGACGAGCTGCGCCCCCTCGAGGAGAAGTACGCGGACGTGCTCGTGACCGTGGGCGTGCATTCCCCCAAGTTCGAGCACGAGGCGGACCCGGATGCACTGGCCGCGGCGGTGGACCGCTACGAGATCACCCACCCGGTGCTCGACGACCCCCGGTTGAGCACGTGGGACGTCTACACGGCGCGCGCGTGGCCCACCCTGGTGGTCGTGGACCCCGAGGGGTACATCGTGGCGCACCTCTCGGGTGAGGGCCACGTCCAGGGGCTGGAATCCCTCGTGTCCGAACTCGTGGCCGAGCACGACGCCAAGGGCACCCTGCACCGCGGGGACGGCCCCTACGTCCCGCGCCCGCAGCCCGAGGGGGACCTGCGCTTCCCCGGCAAGGTCGTGGCCCTTCCGGACGGTTCCTTCATGGTCAGCGACACCGGTCACCACCGCCTGGTCCATCTCGAGGAGGACCTCACCACGGTTCGTCGAGCCATCGGTTCCGGCACCAAGGGCTGGGCGGACGGCCCCCGGGACGCCGCGCGGTTCAACGAACCCCAGGGCATCGCGGTGCTCCCCGAACGCGTGCGTGCCGACGTCGGCTACGACCTCGTGGTCGCGGACACCGTCAACCACCGGCTGCGCGGCGTGGAACTGGGCACCGGCGCGGTGCGCACTCTGGCGGGCAACGGCGTCCAGCGCCTGCTCGACGACGCCCGCGCGCGCGGCGTGGACCCCAACGAGATCCCGCACGACGCCTCGGCCACGTCCGTGGCGCTGTCCTCCCCGTGGGACGTGACGTGGTCCGACGCCGCGGACACCCTGGTGGTCGCGATGGCCGGGACGCACCAACTGTTCTCGTTCGACCCGCGCACCGGGGCGCTCGCCGTGCTGGCCGGGACCGGGGACGAGGGACTGCGCGACGGTTCCGCGCCCGAGAGCTGGTTCGCCCAGCCCTCCGGCCTGGCTCAGGACGCCCACGGGGTCGTGTGGGTCGCGGACTCCGAGTCCTCCGCGCTGCGCCGTGTGCGCTTCGGCGAGGACGGGTCCACATCGGTGGAATCCGCCGTGGGACTCGGACTGTTCGACTTCGGGTTCCGGGACGGGCCGGCCGATCAGGCACGGTTCCAGCACTGCCTGGGGGTGTGCGTGCTCCCGGACGGATCCGTGGCCGTGGCCGACACCTACAACGGTGCGGTGCGCCGGTTCGACCCCGCAACCGGTGAGGTCTCCACGCTGACCCGCGGACTCGCTGAACCCTCCGACGTCCTGCTCGACACGAGCCACGACGAGCCCGTCCTGGTGGTCGTGGAGACCAATGCCCACCGCCTCGTGCGGGTGGCGGTGCCCAAGCAGGCCCAGACCGTGGACGAGGGTGCGGCCAGCATGCAGCGTAAGCGCACGCCGGTGGCCCCCGGGGAGCTCGAGCTCACGGTGCGGTTCTCGGCCCCCACGGGTCAGAAGCTCGACACCCGGTGGGGTGATCCCACGCAGCTGAAGGTGTCCTCGTCCCCGGAGGATGCACTCGTGCAGGGTGACGGGACGGCCCAGGGGCTGACCCGCTCCCTGCGGATCGCGGACGGTGTCACGGAGGGGGTCCTGCACATCACGGCCCGCGCGGCGGCGTGCGACGGCTCCCCGGACGGGGAGATCCCGGAGCACGCGGCGTGCCACCTGTACCAGCAGGACTGGGGGATCCCGTTCACGGTGGACCCGCAGGCCCCGGCAGGACTCACGCTGGACCTGCGCGGAACGGACTGAGCGGGGCCCACGGGCACCACGGCCCACCCTTCTCCCACGCCCCGCCCCGGGCGCACATGCACCCCGGGCACACCCGTCAGCGCGGCGCCCGCCCGTCAGCGCGGCGTGAGGGTCACCTCGCCCCCGGTGACCCTCACGTCCGCGCTCAGCAGGAACGGGACCTCATCGGTGACCTGGGATGTGGTGCCGTCATAGAGGTCCACCGCGGTGAACTCGATGCGCGCGATCCCCCGACTGTCGGACACGTGCCAGCGGCCCGCGGCGGCGTCGTCCAGGGAGACGTAGGGCGTGGGGTAATCCTTGATGCTCCAGGAGACGCGGCCCTGGATGCGCCCGTCGAACTGGTAGGAGAAGGGGCATCCCGCGGGGTAGAGGCTGTCCTGCGTGGCACACTCGTCCAGGTGCTCGTGGATCTGTTTGTCCACCTGGTGAGTGAGGCGTTCGGACGGCTCGGCCTCGAGCTTCATGGTGGTGTTCTCCCGGGCGTCGCTCACGGCCGCCTCCTGCGGCTCGGCGCGCACCATGGGGGAGGTGTAGGAGCCCGTGTAGATCCCGGGGTAGAAGACCGCGAACTCACGGGAGGACCCGGGGAGCGCCACGGACGCGCCGTTGATGTCCACCGCGGTGGAACCCGGCATGGCCACGTTCATGGTGGGCAGCGTGGAGGGATCGAAGTCCCACACCGTGAAGAACCCCCATTGCGTCTCCGCGGGGTGGAGCGTGAACTCGGAGGACGCCTCATGACCGTTCAGCGTGTAGCTCGCCCGCACCACCGCCCGGTCCCCGGACAACGCGACGGTGCGCACGGATACGTTCTCAAGTCCCTTGCTTGCCTCGGCCAGGGGTTCGCCGTCCAACAGGGCCGCGTTGGAGTCCGGGACCTGGGCGTTGAGCAACCCCAGGGCCTTGCCGCCGTCGCCGGCCCGGAGGGCCTGGAAGTAATCGCGCACGTCCGTCTCAGGCCCGTACGCGTACTTGTTCACGAGCGCAATGGTCACAGCCGCACCTGCGAGCGCCAGCAGAATCAGGACGAACCATGCCCCCACGGCCCTGACGATGCGTTCACTGCGTTCCATGAGTCCCCACGTTAGTGGACGTCCCGGGGAGCGGGCCCCGCGTGTCCCGGCGATGACCCGCCCGCTGCCAGGCCGCTAGGCTGAACCGGGCGGCCCGGGGGGCACCGCCCCCGGACGGCGCGATCGCCCACTCCGGTGTGATCCCCGAGGACGGCAGGCACGAGGGCGGCTCATGGCGGAAACCATCCGACAGATCCCGGCGAAGTACGGGGCACCGGAACACGTGTTCCACCCCCGAATGGGGTCGTACGGCCGCCGGCTCGGCGCGGCACTTCCCCCGCTGTTGCTCGTGGTCGTCGCGGTGTTCGTGATCGGGTACCGCCGCCCGGCCGGCCCCGCGATGGGCGTGCTGCTCCTGCTCGCCCTCGTGGGCCTCGTGACGGCCTACGCTTACCTGCGCCCCGCGCTCGTGGTGCTCACCGCGCACCACGTCCTGCTCTCCCGCTGGGTCGGTTTCCGGGCCGTGCCCCGCGAGCGGATCGCCCAGGTGGTCACGGTCCGGACGCTGCTCGCGGCGCGCCCGCGCAGCGGCGGGTCCCGCGGTCGACCCTGCCTCTGGTTCGTCACCCCGGCCGGGCGCTCGGCGCTCTTCCTGGACGGGACGGTCTGGGACGCGCGCACCCTGGACGAGCTGGCCCGGGCGAGCGGCGCCCAGCACGTCAACTTCCAGCGGGCCACGCCGGCGCAACTCACGGAGCACTGGCCCCGGCTCGTCGCATGGCGGGTGCGCTACCCGCGTGTGCGCTACGTCGCGACGTCGTGCGCGCTGATCGCGGCGGTCGCCCTGTTCGCCTGGTGGGCTTTCACACGGGGCCCCGCCTGATGCACCCGCCCCAGTCGGCAGCAGAGCCGTCCGGGTGCGACGGCGCTCGGTTCCCACGCAGGGGCCAGGCGGGGCCCTGACCCCCGGCTTCGGGTCCCACCGCGGGCCGTGGCGCCTCCAGCGCTGCCCTGGACCACAACGACGCTCGGTTCCTTTCGGGGGTCGGGCGGAGACGTGCCCCGCACCCTCCGACTTCCGGCCCGGCCGCGGACCGAAGCGCCCGAGCGGGCCTGGGCGGCTCCGGGTACGACGACGGCCGGTCCCCTTCTCGGGAACCGGCCGTCGTACGGTCGGCGGGCCGCGATATGCCGCGGCCCGTGCCGGACGCTCAGCGAGCAGCGGTGCTGCCGTCCATGTGGTTGCCGGTGACCGCGCCGTCGGACCGTTCGGTGGAACCCGCCGAGCCCACGTGCCGACGCGAACGCTCGATCTCCGCCTTGCGCTCCTCGTTGGCCTCGCGGGTCAGCTCCGCACCGGCCTCCGCGTCACGCGTGAGGTTCTCGCCCGTCTCCGGGTTGAACACGTGCATCTTGCGGCCGTCCAGCCAGATCTTTGCCGTGGAGCCACCGCGGATGCGGGAGGACGCGTCCAGGGAGACGACCACCTGGGCGGGCATCTCGTCAGCGTCCAGCTCTTGGGCCAGCTCGTTGAGCTTGTGCTGCACGGCGGCATCCTGCTGGTAGTGGATGTAGCCGTACTGCTGGTTGCCCAGCCACTCGGTGTGCGTGAACTCGGAGTCGAAGACGGTCCCGTGGGGGATTTTCGTCTCGTCCACGAACTTCGCGTCCTCGAAGTGCTCCGGGCGCAGGCCCAGCAGCACGATCTCGGGGGCGTTCGTGAGCTTGCCCTGCACGCGCTCCGGAACCTCGATGTCCCCGATCGGGGTGTGGAACACCGAGCCGTTCACGCGCGCCGGGATGAAGTTCATGGACGGAGCGCCGATGAACCCCGCCACGAACAGGTTGACGGGCTGTTCGTAGAGCTCCCGCGGGGACGCGATCTGCTGGAGCTGACCACGCTTGAGCACGGCCACACGGTCACCGAGGGTCATGGCCTCGGTCTGGTCGTGGGTCACGTACAGCGACGTGATGCCCATGCGGCGCTGCAGCTGCGCGATCTCCGTGCGCATCTGGCCGCGCAGCTTGGCGTCCAGGTTGGACAGGGGTTCGTCGAAGAGGAAAGCGTCCGCGTCACGCACGATCGCGCGCCCCATGGCCACGCGCTGGCGCTGACCGCCGGAGAGGTTCGCCGGCTTGCGTTCGAGGTGCTCGTTGAGGTCCAGGGTGTCCGCCGCCTCGCGCACCTTGCGGTCGATCTCCTCCTCGCTGAACTGCCCCTTGGACAGGCGCAGCGGGAAGGCGATGTTCTCGTACACCGACAGGTGCGGGTACAGCGCGTAGTTCTGGAACACCATTGAGAGGTTGCGATCACGCGGCTGCTTGTCGTTGACGCGCACCCCGTTGATGTTCAGGTCCCCGGAGGTGATGTCCTCGAGGCCCACGACCATGCGCAGGAGCGTGGACTTTCCGCAGCCGGAGGGGCCCACGAGGATCAGGAACTCGCCGTCGGCGACGTCGATGGAGATGTCGTTGACCGCGGGGAAACCGTCGTCGTACTTCTTGACGAGGTGTTCCATGGTGATTGCTGCCATGTCTACTCAGTCCTATCTATGTCTAAGCGTGGATGGTGCGGCGGGCTCAGCCCTTGACCGCGCCCTGGGTCAGGCCTGAGACGATCTGGCGCTGGAACGCCAGAACGAGCAGCACCACAGGGATGGTCACGATGATCGCCGCCGCGGAAATCGCGCCCGCAGGGGCCTCGAACTGCGAGGCGCCGGTGAAGAACGCGAGTGCCGCCGGGACGGGACGCGCCGCGGAGGTCGAGGTCAGGCCGATGCCGTACACGAAGTCGTTCCACGCGATGAAGAACGCGATGATCGCCGTGGTGAAGACACCCGGCAGCGTGAGCGGCACGATCACCTTGCGGAACGCCTGCCACGTGGTGGCGCCGTCCACCTGGGCCGCGCGGTCCAGGTCCCAGGGGATCTGCTGGAAGAACGCCGCCAGGGTCCAGATGGAGATCGGCAGGGTCAGGGACAGGTAGGGGATGATCAGGCCGAGCCACGTGTCGTAGAGCCCCACCTGGCGCCACAGGTTGAACAGCGGCGTGACGATGGAGATCACCGGGAACATCGAGACCATCAGCGCGGTGGTCAGCACGATCTTCTTGCCCGGGAAGTCCAGGCGTGCGATCGCGTAGGCGCACAGTGTCGCGAGCACGACGGCCACGAACGTGGAGATCAGTGAGATGCCGATCGAGTTCCACAGGGCCGGCAGGAACAGGTCCTTGGCATCGCCCACGAAGATCTGCTCGTAGTTGCTCGTGACGAACTTCGTGGGGATGAACTTGCCCGAGTTCAGGTCCGAGGAGGACTTGAAGGACGTCATCAAGATGGACAGGACGGGGAAAAGCGCGTAGACCAGCACCGCGATGCTGATGACGGTCCAGCCGATTTTCTGCTTGGTGCTCAACATGGCGGTTACTTCCCCTTCCCAGAGCCACCGGTGAGGTCCACCTTGAAGACCTTGATGGCCACCAGCGCGATCAGCATCACGCAGATGAACAGGATCACCGAGATGGCCGAACCAAGGCCGATTTCCAGACGACCAATGGACGTGCGGTAGGCGAGCAGCGAGAGCGTCTCGGTGCCGTACTGGCCCTTGGTCATGATGAAGACGTTGTCGAAGATGCGGAAGGCGTCCAGGGCACGGAACACCACGGCCACCATGATGGCGGCCTTCATGTTCGGCAGGACCACCTTGCTCAGGCGTTGCCATGCCGAGGCGCCGTCCACACGGGCGGCCTCGGTGAGCTCACCGGGGACCTGTGCGAGCCCGGAGAGCAGCAGCAGCGAGATGAACGGGGTGGTCTTCCAGATCTCCGAGGCCATGATCACGAACAGGGACGGGCCCGCAGAGGCAAACCAGTTGAAGTCCGGACCGATCATGGGCAGCCACGAGAGCCAGTTGTTCACGTAGCCGGTGGTGATGTCGAAGGCGTAGAACCACGCGAACGCGGAGACCACCGTGATGATGCCGTAGGGCACCAGGATAGCGGTGCGCAGCAGGCCGCGCGTGGCCTTGATCGCGCTGTGCATCACGAGCGCGAGGGCGAGGCCTAGGACGAGTTCCACGACCACCGTGACCACGGTGATCAGCAGGGTCACGCCCAGGTCCCGCCAGAACACGATATCCGACAGGGCCGTGGAGTAGTTGCCCAGGAACACGAACTCCTTGTCACCGGGTGCGGTGAGCCGGAAGGAGAACAGCGAGTCCCACAACGCCTGGACGATGGGGTACAGCGTGACCAGGAGCATGATCACGAACGCGGGGCCGGCGAGCAGCCACCCCAGTTTCCGCTCCGAACGGGCCCGGTCCGAGAGATGGCCTCTACGGCGGGACTCCTCCGGCGTGGACGCGCGAGCGAGCGAATCGACGGTGCTACTCACAACAGCGCATCTCCCTTCAGGACTTCCTGGATGAATTCGGTGGTCTCACGCGGAGTGTCCTCGGTGACTTCCGCCGGCGGGGTCCAGTTCTGCTGGATGGCCGTGGAGATCTCGTTGTAGTACGGGGTCTGCGCGCGGGGCTTCGCGGCGTCGAGGGACTTCCGGATGGTGTCGGCCATGGGGTACGCCTTCTTGACCTCGGGGTCGTCGAAGGCCTTCATGGAGGACGGCGGGTTGCCGTTGGTCGCGAAGTACTGGGCCTGGTGCTCGGGGGAGACGATGCACTGCACGGCCTCCCACGCGAGGTCCTGGTTCTCGGACCTGGCGCCCACGCCCAGGTTGATGCCGCCCAGCGGCGGGTGCGCCTCGGTGTCCGCGTCGACACGGGGCCACGTGGTCCACTTGATGTCGTCCAGCACCGACTTGTCGAGGGTGCCCTCGTCCACGGAGGCCTTCGTGGCCGAGTAGATGAACGGCCAGTTGACCATGAACGAGCCCTTGTCCCCCTGGAACTGGATCATGGAGGCGTTCTCGTCCTGGGTGGCTAGGCCGGGTCCGCCGAGGCCCTCCTTGCCGATGGTGCCGATGATCTCCGCGGCCTTCTTGCCGGCGTCGGAGTCTAGCGTGATCTTGGCGTCCTGACCGTCCTGTCCGTCCGAGACCACCTGGCCGCCAGCCGACTCCACGAGGCCGTTGACCCACACGGACATGGCCTCACCGCGCACGCCCTGCACGCCCAGGTACTTGTCCTGGGACGTGGCCGCCTTGATGAGCTGGTCCCACGTGACGGGCTCGGACATGTCCAGACCCGCCGCCTTGGCCACCGACTCGCGGTACCACAGCAGCTGCGTGTTGGCCCAGAACGGGATGGCCACGATCTCGCCGTTCCATTTGGCGCCCTCCAGCGGGCCCTCGAGGGTGTCCTTGGTGGTCGCCTCGACGACGTCGTGCGGGGGCTTGGCGAGGAAGCCGGGTTCCGCGAGCTCTGGGACGTAGGGCGGGTCCAGGCTCATGATGTCCATGGACGTGTCGCCCGCGGCGAGGCGGCGGGCCAGCTGTTCGCGCTGGGACGCCGCGTCACGCGGGAGGAGCGACGTCTGGATCTTGTACTTGCCGCCGGACGCGTCCGAGCACTGCTGGGCGAGGACGTCCTGGCCGCCGTCATCCGGGTTGATGTACCACGTGAGCGTGGGCGGGCCGGACTCCCCGCCGCTGCACCCCGTGAGCAGCATGGCGGACGCCGCCGCAGCGGCCGCTACGCTGCGGACCGTGCGAGGCTTGCCAGCCCTGCGAGAGTGGTGAGTGGACTTCACAATGGTTCCTCCCCTGATGAGCGCCTGTACTGACGGAATGGGTCCGGCGCTCCCCGTAGGGATACCGGTCATTTCAGCATCTGCTCAGTGTAGGCGTGGCATGCGTCACGGACCGAGTGTTACCCGCTTTCGGGGATGGTGGCGTGGCGGCCGGTGTGTCAGGAGAGGAAGACCGCGGCCACCGCCATCGTGGCCATGGACACGACCGTGGTGAGCAGGACGGTGTCCCGGCACACCGTGGTGGCCCGGTCGTAGCGCACGGCCGCTACGTAGAGATTCTGCGCGGTGGGCAGCGCGGCCATGATCACGGCGGCGTACAGGGCGTGCCCGGTGAGCCCGAGAGCCCACGCGAGCAACAGCGCGAGCCCGGGGTGCACGACGACCTTGGCCCCGGTCGCGAGCAGCGTGTCGACCCGGGTGCCGGGGGAGGCCAGGGGGCGGGAGCCCACCAGCGAGAGACCGAAGGCGAGCAGCATCGCGGGAACGGCCGCACCCGCCACGATGCGCACGGGCTCCATCGCGAGGTCGGGCAGGCGGATCCCCGTGGCCGCGGACATGATGCCCAGGGCGGAGCCCATGATGAGCGGGTTCGTCACGATGTTCTTGAGCACCGAGCCGGCCGTGGGGCGCCGCCCGCCAGTGAGGGTGTCCATGATCGTGAGGTACAGCGGCGTGTTGATCGCCAGCTGAAACAGCATCACCGGGGCCACCTGGGACGCGTCCCCCAGGACGAACAAGGCGATGGGGATCCCCAGGTTGGCGGCGTTGACCTGCCCGGCGGCCTGCGCGCCCATCACCACGGTGGCGGCGTCCCGGGAGAACACGAACCGGGAGAGCAGTGCGTACGCGATCATGGTGAGCCACGCGGACGCGGCCGCCACGAGCAGCGGCGCGGAGAAGATGTGGTGGATGTCCGCTTCGGAGATGGTGGTGAACAATAGCGGCGGGGACGCCACGTAGAACGCGAGTTTGGACAGCACCCGCTGGCCGTCCGGGCCGAGCACCCCTGCGCGCCCGATCACGTAACCCAGCCCGATCACGGCCCATACGATGAAGAACCCGGAGACGACTCCGCTCATGAGCTCATCTCCTCGCGTCGGCGGGTCCGCGCGCCCGGGCGCACCGGGAGCGCGGCAGGGTCACAGGCCCGCGACGGCCGCGTCCTCCTGGGCCTGCAGGTGGGCGCGGGCGTGCGGCGGGCGGAGCATGTCCCCCACCACGGCATCCGCGGGGTCCGAACCGAGCGCCACGATCCTGTTGTGCTCGTCCACGTGTACCACGTGGGGTTCGTAGTTCTGCGCCTCGGCGGTGTCCATGAGACCGTACGCGATCAGGATTACCAGGTCACCCGGGTGCACCAGGTGCGCCGCGGCGCCGTTGATGCCCACGACGCCGCTACCGCGCTCGCCCGCGATCGTGTACGTCTCGAGCCGCGCACCGTTGGTGACGTCCACGATCGCCACGAGCTCGCCGGGCAGGATGTTCGCGGCGTCCAGCAGATCCTGGTCCACCGTCACGGACCCCACGTAATGCAGGTCCGCCTGGGTCACGGTGGCCCGGTGGATCTTCCCGGTGAACATGGTGCGCAGCATGATCGCTCCTGATGCGATGGGTGGTGTGGTTCGCGGTCCAGACCCGCCGGCCGCCCGCCGTGAGGGCCGGGGCGGTGTTCGGGGCGGGTCCTCGGCGCGAAACGCCCCGGAACCAGATGGGTCCCGGGGCGTTTCACGATTCGTGCGGAGCGGCTGACGGGAATCGAACCCGCGTATCAGGCTTGGGAAGCGTGCGCTCTACCATTGAGCTACAGCCGCATCGTTCGTGCGGGACCGTGTGGTCCACGTTTGAACGCCCACCACTCTACAACACGTTTCGGTGCGTGGTTGTTCCGAGGCGTCGTGACCGGGGAGCGGGCGGGGCCGTGGGCTACCGTGGACACGTGCTCATCTCAGATCGCGACATCCGCCGCCACCTGGATTCCGGGCGCGTGCACCTGGAACCGCACGATCCCGCGATGGTCCAACCCGCGAGCGTGGACGTGCGCCTGGACCGCTGGTTCCGGCTGTTCGATAACCACAAGTACGCGCACATCGACCCCTCCCAGGAGCAGCCCGATCTCACGCGGCTCGTGGAGGTGGCCCCGGACGAGCCGTTCGTGCTGCACCCGGGGGAATTCGTGCTGGGGGCCACGTACGAGAAGGTCACCCTGCCGGACGACGTCGCGGCGCGCCTCGAGGGCAAGTCCTCCCTGGGACGGCTGGGCCTGCTCACGCACTCGACCGCCGGGTTCATCGACCCGGGGTTCAGCGGGCACGTGACGCTCGAGCTGTCCAACATGGCCACGCTGCCCATCAAACTGTGGCCAGGTTCCAAGGTGGGGCAGTTGTGCTTCTTCCAGCTCTCCTCCGCGACCGAGCACCCGTACGGCAGCGGCGCCTACGGTAACCGCTACCAGGGCCAGCGGGGCCCCACCGCGTCGCGCAGCCACCTGAACTTCCACCGCACGATCATCGAGTGAGTTCGCGCATGGAGTGAGCCTGCGCGTGGGTGCGGCTCACACGCGGGCCGTGGTGAACCCCTCGGGAGGGCGGGGCGTGAGCAACAACAGCACGAGTCCCCCGGCCACGACCACCAGGATCCCCAGGATGCCCCAGATCTGGGCGCCCATCAGGGTCACGAACACCCCGAACAACCCGGGGGCCATGAAGCTCACCGCGCGGCCCGTGGTGGTGTACAGACCGTAGATCTCCCCGTCACGGCCCGGGGGGATGAGCCGTCCCAGGTACGTGCGCGACGCCGCCTGTGCGGGTCCCACGAACAGGCACAGTGCCAGCCCGCACACCCAGAACGCGATCTTGCCGTGCCAAAACAGCAGGGCCGTTCCCGCTACGAGCACACCCACGAGGGACGCGGTGATCACCGCGCGCGGGCCCACGGCGTCGTCGAGGGCGCCGCCCACGAACGCACCCAGCGCCGCGATGAGATTGGCCGCAACCGCGAACATGACGACCTCGGTGAGCGAGAACCCGAAGCTACCCGCGGCCAGGACCCCGCCGAATGTGAAGACCCCGGCCAGTCCGTCCCGGTAGACCGCGGAACTGAGCAGGAAGACGACCGTGGCACGCGAGACCCGCCACAGGGCCGCGATGGTGCGGAAGAGCTCGACGTAAGCGCCCAGGATGCCGCGGTGGCGAGGCTGTGCGGGGACCGCAGCGGCGTCGTTGATGGATGCTCTGAACGGCATACTTCGCGCCTTGAGCATGAGGGGCAGGCAGAACACGAGAATCCATGCCGCGCTGAACAGTGCCACGGCGCGGTAGTTGAGGGCGTCGTCGGTGGGGATGCCCAGGAACCCGGGTGTGACGAAACCGAACAGGACGAAAGCGAGGGCGAAGATCCCGCCCACGTACCCCGCGCCCCAGCCCCACCCGGAGACCTTACCCATGTGCTGGGGACCGGCCAGCGCGGGGAGCATGGCGTTGTAACTGACCGTGGCGAACTCCTGGGCCACGCTGCCCACGGCCACGAGCCCCACGCCCAGGAACAGGAAGGCGGGATCGGGTCGGGCGAGGAACGCGAGACCCGTGCACAGGACGAGCACCACGGTGTTGCCGGTGAGGAACGTGGCGCGGGACCGCCGGGAATCGCTGCGCTGGCCGATCAGCGGCGCCGTCAACGCGATCGCGAAACCCGCAACGGTCATGGCAACGCTCAGCACCGTGGACGTGTACTCGCTCGACCCGAACGCCGGGCTCGTGAGGTACACGGTGAACACGAACGTGAGCATCACGGCGTTGTACGCGGACGTGCCGGTGTCCCACAGGCACCACATGAGCACGCGGGCGCGCGAACTGTCCTCGCCAGGGCGTGGGGCGCGCGGGGGACGTCCAGGGGCCGCCGTGGACGGGTGCTGACCGGTCATGGGCTCACCCTACGGGCCCTGTGCCCTCCCGCCCAGGGCCCGGCGCACCTGGGCAGTGGGGGCGCCGCGGCGAGGGGCCCGTGACGTGCGGCGAAACGGGCAGTCACCCTGCTTTGTTATGCTGGGGAACCCGAAACTGACACCCCATTTCCGCCCGGATCCCCGTGGGCCCATTCACAGGTACTCGTGGGTAATCCGTGGCTCGAGAGGTAAGGTCCTATGATCGCGGTGCTGCTTGTCCACGGGCTCGCGGCCCTGTGTGCACCCGCGATCCTCAAGCGCACCGGACGCTCCGGCTTCTACCTCGTGGCTCTCGTCCCGCTCGCGAGTCTGATCTGGCTTTTCACCCAGACATCCCGCGCCCACGCGGACGTGGACGGGTGGACCACCACCGTGGAATGGATCCCCCAGCTGGGGATCTCGCTGTCCTTTCGGATGGATTCCCTCGCGTACATGATGTGCCTGCTGGTGCTGGGCGTGGGAGCACTCGTCCTCGCGTACTGTGCGCGCTACTTCAAGTCGGACGCCCAGGGCATCGGCCCGTTCGCCGCTCAGCTCGTGGCCTTCGCGGGCGCCATGTTCGGTCTGGTCACCGCGGACGACCTCATGGTGCTGTTCGTGTTCTGGGAGATCACCTCGGTGCTCTCCTTCCTGTTGATCTCCTATTCGCGCACCAAGCTCGCCGCGCGTCGAGCGGCCCTGCAGGCGCTCATCATCACCACCGCGGGCGGTCTGGCAATGCTCGTGGGCCTGGTGATGCTCGGCAACGCCGCCGGGACCTTCCGGATCTCCCGGGTCCTGGAGGCGGCCCCCGAGCTCCTGGGCTCCACCACGGTGGACGTGGCGCTCGTGCTGATCCTGGCCGGCGCAGTCTCCAAGTCCGCGCTGTTCCCCACCCACTTCTGGCTGCCCGCCGCCATGGCGGCGCCCACCCCGGTCTCCGCCTACCTGCACGCCGCGGCCATGGTTAAGGCCGGGATCTACCTCGTGGCGCGGCTCGCTCCCGGGTTCGTGGACACCCAGTGGTGGCTGCCCGTCACCCTGACCCTGGGCCTGGGCACCATGATCTTCGGCGGCTGGGTCGCGCTGCGCCAGTTCGACCTCAAGCTGATCCTCGCGTACGGCACGGTGAGCCAGTTGGGCTTCATCACCGCGGTCGTGGCGTTCGGCACCGCGGACACCGCGATGGCCGGCATGGGCATGGTCATCGCGCACGGTCTGTTCAAGGCCACCCTGTTCCTGAGCGTGGGCATCATCGACCACCAGGCCGGGACCCGTGACATCCGCAGGCTCTCCGGTGTGGGTCGGACGGCACCCATGCTGTTCGTGGTGGCCATGATCGGTGCGGCGTCCATGGCCGGGATCCCGCCGCTGCTCGGCTTCGTGACCAAGGAAGCCGTCCTCACCGCGTTCGTGGACCACGCCTCGGACCCGCTCGCCATGATCGCGCTCGTGTGCGTGGTGCTCGGCTCCATCCTCACCTTTGCGTACAGCGCGCGGTTCCTGTGGGGCGGCTTCGCGCGCAAGCCCGCGCAGTTCTCCGATCTCGACGCCGCCGAGGACGGTCAGTCGGTCATCGGCGAGTTCACCCCGGTGCCGTGGGCCTTCCTCGTGGCGCCTGCGGTGCTGGCCCTGCTCACGGTGGTGTTCGGCCTGTGGCCCGCTCCCGTGGAGGCCGGGATCGTGCGCTACCAGGAACAGTTCCCGGACGTCGCCGAATCCCACGTGCACCTGGTGCTGTGGCACGGGCTGACCCCGGCACTGGGACTTTCCGCGCTGATCATCGGTGTGGGCGCTCTGTTGTACGTCGCGCGTCGGCCCGTGGGCTCGTTTCAGGACCGGTTGCCGGAACTGCCCACCGGTGACTTCGTCTACCGCAAGATCATCAACGTGCTGGACATGGTCGCGGTGTGGCTCACCGGCCGGACCCAGCGTGGTTCGCTGATGTTCTACCTGTCCGTGATTCTCGTAACCGCGATCGTGGTGCCGCTCGTGGCCCTGTTCTGGAACGAGACCCCGCCGCTCGCCGGGTTCCGCTACGCGGATTCCCCGGCCCAGCTGGTCACCGGGGTCGCCATGATCGTGGCGGCACTGCTCGTGCTCACCGCGGGCAAGCGGTTCCTGGCCGTCCTGCTGGTCTCGGTCACGGGCTACGGCCTTGCCCTGACCTTCGCCCTCCACGGCGCGCCGGACCTCGCCCTGACCCAGACGCTCGTGGAGACGATCTCCCTCGTGGCGTTCGTCCTGGCCCTGCGTTCCCTGCCCGGCCCGCTGTGGAACCGCCGGCCCACCGGGCACCGCGTGTTGCGCGCGGTCTTCGCCGTGGTGTTCGGACTGTTCATGATGGCGCTCGCGGTGTTTTCCATGTCCTCGCGGTCGGCGGAACGGATCTCCCTGGAACTGCCGCGGATGGCCTACGAGATGGGCGACGGCGCCAACGTGGTCAACGTCCTGCTCGTGGACATCCGCGCGTGGGACACCATGGGCGAGATCACCGTGCTCGCGGTGGCCGCCACGGGCATCGCGTCCCTGATCTTCGTCAAGGGACGCGGGGACCGCTTGCGCAGCGACCGTCACGAGCTGGACACCCAGCAGCTGAAGATCGTGCGTGGCGCGGACTCCGCAGCGCACTTCCCGCACGCGAACACCCAACAGCTCGAGGTCGCCCGCCGGTTCACCTCCCGCCCGGACGTGGACCCGTTCCTGCTCGCGGGGCGCACGCTCGCCCCGGAGCGGCGCTCGATCATCTTCGAGGTCGTGGCCCGGCTGCTGTTCCACACCTTCATGCTCGTGTCCTTCTACCTGCTCATCGCGGGGCACAACATCCCCGGTGGTGGCTTCGCCGGCGGCCTGATGGCCTCCCTCGCCCTGACCCTGCGCTACCTCGCGGGCGGACGCTTCGAGCTCGAGCGCGCGACCCCGGTCAACGCGGGCTGGATGCTCGGCGCGGGCCTGGCGATCGCCTCCCTGTACGCGATCGTCCCCGTGTTCTTCGGCGGGGCCGTGATGGAGAGCTACACGTTCGAGTGGGACATGCTCGTCTTCGGTCACGTCAAGTTCGTCACCGCCGTGATCTTCGACATCGGTGTCTACCTGATCGTGGTGGGCCTGGTACTGGACATCCTGCGCTCCCTGGGCGGGCGGATCGATGAACGGATCGAGCGTTCCGCCGTGGAGTCCCGGAAGAAGCGCGCGGGCCGCGGCGCCCGGATCCGCCTGACCCGTAACGGCCCCGAGGTCACCGCGCACAGGGCGGACGACCCTGACGCTCCCGAGGGCTCCTTGGTCTCCGGGGACGAGCCCCAGGAGGCACAGCGATGACCGTGAATCTCACACTCCTGGTAATCATGGGCGTGCTGTTCTCCGTGGGGGTCTACCTCCTGCTGGAACGCTCGCTCACCCGCGTACTGCTGGGCATCATGCTGCTCACCAACGGGGCCAACCTGCTGATCCTGCACACGAGCGGCACGCCCGGCATCGCGCCGTTGTACGACGCCGCCCGCGGCCCCTCGGAGTACTCGGACCCGCTGCCGCAGGCGCTCGTGCTCACCTCGATCGTGATCTCGCTCGCCACGACCGCCTTCATCCTCAGCATGATCTGGCGTTCGTGGATCCTGGCCCGCCGGGACGAGATCCAGGACGACCTCCAGGACCGCCGCGTGGCGCAGCAGTCCTCGTACGACGCCGAGGACGACGACGCCCTGCCGCAGGACACCTCCGAGTTCAACCACGCGGACGCCCGGTTCGCACCGTCGCGTCACAACGAGGAAGAGGCCGCCGAATCGCCTGGTCACTACAGGGCCGAGAAGTTCTCCGAGGCGCGAGGGAGGAGCCCGCATGACCACTGATCTGGCACAGTTCGCGCCGCTCGCGGTCCTGATCCCGTTCCTCGGCGCCGCCCTGAACTTCATCATCGTCCACCGCAACCGGCTGCAGCGCGGGGTGACCGTGGGCGCCATGGTGCTCACGCTGATCCTGAACGCGTTCATGCTCGCGAACGTATGGAACCAGGGTCCGCAGGTCGTGCACCTGGGGGACTGGGCCGCCCCGTACGGCATCGTGATGGTCGTGGACCAGTTGTCCGCGCTCATGCTCGTGGTCTCCGTGGTGGTGTCCCTCGCGGTGTTGATCTATGCGGTCAGCGAGGGTGTGGCCAGCGGGGACGACGAGGGCCCCATCTCCATCTTCTACCCCACGTTCCTGTTGCTGGTCGCGGGTGTGTCCCACGCGTTCCTCGCGGGTGACCTCTTCAACCTCTACGTGGGCTTCGAGATCCTGTTGACCGCCTCCTACGTCCTGCTCACCATGGGTGGCACGGCGCAGCGGATCCGCGCGGGCGTGACCTACGTGGTCGTCTCGGTGATCTCCTCGATCCTGTTCCTGATCTCCCTGGGGATGATCTACGGCGCCACCGCCACCGTGAACATGGCGGACCTGTCCGTGAAGCTCGCGGACCTGCCGCAGGGCACCCAGATGCAGTTGCACCTGATGCTGCTGATCGCGTTCGGTGTCAAGGCCGCGATCTTCCCGCTGTCCTTCTGGCTGCCCGACTCCTACCCGACCGCGTCCGCACCGGTGACCGCGGTGTTCGCGGGCCTGTTGACCAAGGTGGGCGTCTACTCGATCATCCGCACCGAGACCCTGTTGTTCCCCGGGACGCAGATCAAAGACCTGCTGATGTGGGTCGCGTTGCTGACCATGATCGTGGGCATCCTGGGCGCGCTCGCCCAGATCGACATCAAACGTATGCTCTCGTTCACGCTGATCAGTCACATCGGCTACATGATCTTTGGCATCGCACTGGGCACGCAGGCCGCCCTGGCCGCGGTGGTCTACTACATCGCGCATCACATCGTGATCCAGACCAGCCTGTTCCTGGTCGCCGGGCTGATCGAGCGCCGCGGTGGCTCCACCAACGTGGACCGCCTCGCCGGGATGCTCAAGATCTCTCCGCTGCTGGGGGTGCTGTACATGATCCCGGCCCTGAACCTGGGCGGCATCCCGCCGTTCTCGGGCTTCCTGGGCAAGGTGGCCCTCCTGGAGGCCGGTGTCGAGGCCGGGACGTGGCTGAGCTACCTACTCGTGGGCGTGTCCGTGTTCGTCTCGCTGCTCACGCTCATGGCCCTGATCCGCGTGTGGAACCGCGTGTTCCTGCGCAACGTGGACGACGCCGAGTACCCGGACCCCGTGCTGCGCGCCACCACCGCGGAGGGCCGCCGCCCCCGCACGTCCCGCGCGGTGGCGGGCAAGTCCGGCAGCCGCTTCTCCGGCCGGTCCCCCGTGGTGCTGCTGCCCGGGACCATGGTGGGCGCGACCACCGCGCTCGTGGCGGTGGGTGTGGCACTCACAGTCTTCGCCGGGCCGCTGTTCGATCTCGCGGACAACGCGTCCGAGAACCTGAACAATCCGGATCGATACGTCAATGCCGTGCTGGCCCCCGTGGGTCCCGGTGGTGTGAGCGAGGAGGGCCGATGAGTACGTCCCCGATGCAGCGACGCTCCCGGAACTCCTTGCGGGCCGAGCTGCCCCTGATCCTGTGGCTCGTGGTCGTGTGGGGTGCCCTGTGGGGTGACTGGAGCGTGGGCAACCTGGTCTTCGGGTTGATCCTCGCGGTGTTCGTGACCCGCACGCTCACGCTGCCCCCGGTGCGGTTGTCCGGGCGGTTCAACGTCCTGCATTTCGCGCTGTTCGTGGTCACATTCATCTGGCAGGTGGCCCGGGCCAGCATCCACGTGTTCGGTGTCGCGCTCATGCAGGGCCCCAAGGTGCACAACGCAGTGCTGCGGGTGAAGCTGCGGCAGAACAATGACCTGCTCATGACGGCCGTGGGTCACACCATGGCGCTGATCCCGGGCTCGCTCGTGGTGGAGGTGGATCGCGGCAACGGGATCCTGTACTTCCACGTGCTGGACGTCTCCACGCCGGAGGAAGCGGAGTCGTTCCGGGAGTCCGCGCTTAATATCGAGGCGGCGTGGATCAAGATCATGGGCTCCAAGAAGGACCTCGCGAGACTGGAGGCCTCGGGTGGCGCGGGTGGCGCGGACGCCTCCGGCGCCGTCGCGTCGCCGACCACCAAGATGAACAAGGCCCTGGACGGCCGTGGGGAGGAGCGGCCATGACCATGTTAGACGTCGCCGTGTGGGTGTGCGGTGCGATTCTCACCGTGGCGGCCGCGGGCACGATCTACCGGCTGGCCAAGGGCCCGTCCCTGTTGGACCGGGTGATCGCCACGGACGTGTTGCTCGCGATCGTGGGTGCGGGTCTCGCCATCGAGATGGTGTACAACCACCACTCCAGCAACATCATCCTGCTCGTGATCATCTCCCTGGTGGGCTTCCTGGGGTCTGTGACGGTCGCGCGCAATGTGGGGTTGGAGCGCTCATGAACTGGCACACCGTCCTGGACGTCATCGCGCTGCTGTGCCTCGTGGGGGGGTCCCTCATGTCCCTGGCCGCGGCGGTGGGTCTGGTGCGCTTCCCCGATCTGCTCTCGCGCATGCACGCCGGCACCAAACCCCAGGTCCTGGGGTTGCTCCTGCTGCTCACGGCCGTGGCGATCGAGAGCGGCAATCCCGGCATGATCCCGCTGATGATCCTCGCGTGGCTGTTCCAGCTGCTCACGGTGCCCGTGTCCGCGCACATGGTGGGCCGCGCCGCCTACCGCTCCAAGCACCTGAACCAGAAGAACCTCGTGGAGGACGAGCTGCGCGAGGTCGTCGCTCGCGTCGGCGAGGAAGAATCTCGCTGAGGACGTAATTCTCGGTGGGACCGGGTTCCTTCCGCCCCGTCGCGCCCGGCGCTTCGTATGCTGGGCAACGAGCACGACGTCGTCGGCCGCCCGGTGCCGTCGGCACCCACAAGACAAGGAGAACCTCATGAACAAGGTAATGGACATTTTCGGCACGGTGGCGTCCCTGGGTGGCGTGGCCCTGGCCAACAAGGGCCTGTCCGCGGTGTGGAAGCAGGTCACGGGCAACGAGCCCCCAGCCAAGAACCCGGACCCGGACGAGGCCTGGACCGACATCATCATCTGGGCCGTGATCACCGGTGTGGTGGGCACCGTCATCAAGGTGGGGATCTCCCGCCAGGTGGCCAAGTTCGAGTCCAAGGACTCCGATCCCTCCCGCAGCTCCCAGAGCGAGATCTGAGCCGGCGGGTCCCGCGCCCCCCTGTACGGGTGGGCCGGGGCCGCGTAGGACGTACGCACGACGGCGGGTGGCTGGGCACGCGAGATGCCCGGCCACCCGCCGTCGTGGGCTAGACTGGCGTCTCAACGACAGGGGAGCGCCACCGCGGCGCTGAGAGTGCGCGTGAGCGCAGACCCTCGAACCTGATCCGGCTCGTACCGGCGCTAGGGAGTCGAGTATCTCAAGGACCCGCTCGCAACGGCGGGTGGTGTTCTTCCCCTCCTGGGATCTTCAGGAGGATTCAGCATGACGCAGGTCGGTAACACCCCCACCCGTACACCTCGCGCAAGCGGCAACCGCAGCTCGTCGTGGCGGGTCGTGGACATCGTGGTCACCGCCGTATTGGCCGCGGTGTGCGCCGTGATCTTCTGGATGTGGTCCAACCTCCTGTACCCGGCGGTCTCGGCGGGCACGGTGGCCTACCCGCCGTCCGCGGGGCTCATCGCGGGGGGCTGGCTCGTGGCGGGTACCCTGGGCGCCCTGATCATCCGCAAACCGGGCGCGGCCCTGTTCTGCGAGTTGCTCGCGGCCGTGATCGAGGGCTTCCTGGGAACGCATTTCGGGTGGCTCGTGGTGCTCTCCGGTCTGGTGCAGGGCCTCGGTGTGGAGGTCGTGTTCCTCCTGACCCGTTACCGCCGGTTCGGTCCCGTGACCGCGGCGATCGGTGGGGCTGTATCCGGGCTGTTCCTGGGCGTGAGCGAGAACATCATGTACAACTTCGAGTGGGCCCTGGATCAGCAGGTCGTCTACGCGGCGCTGACCACGCTCTCCGGGGCCGTGATCGCAGGGTTGCTCATGTGGGCCGTGATGAAGGCCCTGCAGGCCACGGGTGTCCTCGGAGCACTGGCCTCCGGCGCCGTGCGCCGATGACCGCGGAACCGACCGTGCAGCTCACGGGCGCGCGGGTGGTCCTGGAGGGGTTCGGATGGCATCACCCCGGCCGCGAGACGCCCAGTCTGGTGGACCTGGACCTGATCATCGAGCCCGGCGAACGCGTCCTGCTCCTGGGCCCGTCCGGGGCGGGCAAGTCTACGCTCCTGCAGGCACTGGCCGGTGTGGACCAGGACCCTGACGGCCGTTCCGCATCGGGCGGGTTGAGCGTCGGGGGTGTCGACCCGCGCGACGCCCGCGGCACGGTGGGCTTCATGCACCAGGACCCCGAGACGCAGGTGGTCCTCTCGCGCGTGGGGGACGACGTCGCGTTCGGCCTCGAGAACCTCGCCGTCCCCCGCGAGCGGATCTGGCCGCGCGTGCGGGAAGCGCTCGCGCGCACGGGTCTGGAGCTCCCGCTCGACCACCCCACCACGGCACTGTCCGGGGGGCAGAAACAACGTCTCGCGCTCGCCGGGACCCTGGCCATGTGCCCGCGGCTGCTGTTGCTGGACGAACCCACGGCGAGCGTGGACCACGAGGGGGCGCAGCAGCTGTGCCGCGCCGTGGCCGATGCGGTGCGCGAGGACGGGACCACCCTTGTGGTCGTGGAGCACAGGGTGGCCCTGTGGGAACCGGTTGTGGACCGTGTGATCGTGCTGGGCGACGACGGTCGGGTGGCCTTCGACGGCCCCGCGCAGCAGACCCTGCAGGACGCCCGGGACCTGCTGCAGCACCAGGGTACGTGGGTCCCCGGCTGGGTGCCGCGCACTCGCACTCCCGTGCATGCCTCGAATGGTATGGATCCCGCGGTACGGCAGACGGCTGCCTCCGCGGCGCCACACGGCATCACGCCGCCCGCTGTGCCTACGGAGAATGCGCCGGCCGCGTCGCCCATGAGGGCTTCGGATGTCGCGGAGTCTGCGCAGGATACGGGTGGTTTCACCACCGTGCCCGCCGCCGCCGCACCGGGCACCACCTTGTTGAGCGCCCGCGATCTCGCCGTGTCCCGGAGCCAACCGGGACGGCGGGCGCTCGCGCGGCGGCGTCGTCGGGCGCTCGCCGCGTGGCGGCGCGGGGAAGCGTACCCGGAACCGGACGTGCGCACGGGGGCGGCGCCGGCGGCCGAGAACATCACCGTGGACGTCCGCGCGGGGCAGGCGCTGGCCGTCACAGGCGTCAACGGCGCGGGGAAGTCCACCCTCGCGCTGACCCTCGCCGGACTGCTGCTGCCCGTGCGCGGTACCGTGTGGGCCACGGACGCCCTCGCGACCGACGCGCCCGCTGATCCCTCCCTGTGGGACGGCGCGGAACTGGTCTCCCGCGTGGGCACCGTGTTCCAGCATCCCGAACACCAGTTCCTGCGCCCCACCGTGCGCGAGGAACTCGAGTTCGGTCCCCGGCAACGACGACGCCGCGTGGGCCGTCGCGATGCGCGCGTCACCGACGCGATGGCGGACGCGGACGACGCCCGGGTGGCCGAGCTGCTGCGACGGCTGCGCCTCGAGGAGCTCGCCGAGGCCAACCCGTTCACCCTGTCCGGCGGGCAGAAGCGGCGGCTGTCCGTGGGCACCGTCCTGGCGGCGTCCCCGCGCGTGCTGATCCTGGACGAACCCACGTTCGGTCAGGACGCCCGGACCTGGAAGGAGCTCGTGGACCTGTTGGTCGAGGAGCTGGACGGGGGTACGGCCGTGGTGGTCGTGACCCACGACCGGGATCTGGTCGCGGCCCTGGGTGCGCACGAGCTGAGGCTCGGCTCATGAGCACGGTCGCGAGCGTGCTGCCCGCCGTGGCCCGCGCGGGATTGCTCGCCCGGACGAATGCCGTGGTGAAACTGCTCGGGGCTCTCGTGATCACGGCGGTGCTCGTGGTCAGCGCGGACCCCGTGACGAGCGGCGTGGCGCTCGGGGGCCAACTGCTCCTGCTCGCTGCCGCCGGGATCGGTCCGTGGCGGCTGCTCACGACCCTATGGCCGATCGTGGTGGCCGCCCTGATCAGCGGGTGGGGGACCGCGGTGCTCTCCCCGGAGGGCGGTCCCGTCCTGCTACACCTGGGGTGGATCACGATCACCACGGGGTCGCTCGCGGCCGGTGGGGCGATCGCCCTGCGTGGTCTCGCGACCGCGCTGCCCGGGATCACCGTGCTGCTCACGACCGACCCCACGGACCTCGCGGACGGTCTCGCCCAAACCCTCAAGCTGCCGGCACGCTTCGTGCTCGCGGCGCTCGCAGCCCTGCGGCTCGTGGAGGTCATGGTCACCGAGTGGGGTGTGCTCGCGGCGGCCCGGCGCGCCCGCGGTGCGGGGGGAGCGCGGGGCCCGTGGGCCGCTCTCACCGAGTTCGCCGGTCTCGCGTTCACGTTGCTCGTGCAGTCCTTGCGCCGGGCCACGCGCCTGGCCATGACCATGGAGGCGCGCGGTTTCGGGGCGGGTCCGCGCACATGGGCGCGCGTGCCCCGTTTCGGCCGCGTGGACGTGGTCGTGGGGTGTGCCACCGTGCTCATCGCGGTCGCCGCGGTGACGCTGTCCCTGCTCACGGGGGCGCACCGCTTCATCTGGCAGTGATGCGCCGAAGGTGACGGGGGAGCACTCGCGCCCGGGCATGTCGAGATGGGACGGGCGGTACGGGCGCGACCACCCGTGACGCGCTCAGCGCCCCGGGCGGCCCAGCAGGAAATCCGTGAGGGTGCGGGTGAGTTGCGGGTCCGAGGCCACGGGCCGCCCGTCCACGCTCGTCACCGGGACCGCGAGCCGCACCGAGGACGTGAGCCACACGGCGCTCGCTGCGAAGAGGTCCTCGGGGTACAGCGGTCCGTAGTCCACGGCCCAGCCGCGCTCGCGGGCGGCGTCGAAGATCCGGGCTTGCGAGGTCCCCGGCAGGACCCCGCGGGACGGTTCGGGCGTGAGCAGGGTGGGCGCAGCGCCGTCGTCGTGCCGTGCGCACACCACCGAGGACGTGGCGCCCTCCAGGATCCTGTGGTCCGTGGAGGTCATGAACACGGCGTCCTGCGCGCCGTGGGCGTGGGCGTAGCGCACCGCGGCCATGTTGACCGCGTAGGACAGGGTCTTGACCCCGGGGAGCAGCCACGGCAATCCGGTGTCCTCCGCGGGGTCGTGGCCTCGCTCGAGCAACACCACGGACACCCCCGTGCGCCGGGCGGCGAACGTCCGCTTGGGGACGGGCGCGACCGTGAGCCACGCCCACGGCTGATCACCGGGGACACCGCGGCTGATGCTCAACTTGACCGTGTGCTCCGCCCCGAGATCGGCCGAGGGGTCGCGGGCACCGGGACCGGCCGCCGCGAGCGCCGTCGTCAGGGCCTCGCGCCATGTATCCGCGGACGGTGCGGGCAATTGGGCGGTCGCCGCGGAATGCTCCAGCCTGACCAGGTGGGCGTCGAGCTTGTACGCGGTGCCGTCCAGGACGTGGAGGGTCTCGAAGACGCCGTCCCCGCGGGTGAGTCCCTGGTCCTCGAGGCTCACGTGGGCCTCATGCGGGTCCACGAGCCGCGGCGGGGCACCGATCGGGGAGATCAGCACGGCCGCGGCGGGTCCGGGTGCTGCGGGGGACGGAGCGGGTGTCCCGGCACCGGGCGAAATCACGGGGTGCCCCGCTGTTCCGTGCCCGGTTCCTGGGGTGAGGGTCCGGGGTGGAGGATCTCGGCGGACTCCCACACGGGGTCCTCACCGAGGTACTGCTCCTCCTGCTCCGCCCACACGTCCCAGTACTTTTCGTACGTGGCGCCGTCCCGGTCCAGGGCGCGCTGTTTGCGCTGTGAGGCGGGAAGTTCGACCCACACGGAGACGTCCAACAACGCCCGGGCCTCGCGGTGGCACGCCCCGACGCCCTCCACGAGCACGATCTGAGCGGTGCGGGTCAGACGCGGGGTGCCGGGCTCGTTGGTCAGCCAGTCCCACGCGGTCCAGTGGGCGTCCTCCTCGCGGCGCAGCGGTTCGAGGATCTCACCGCGATACCGTTCCATGCCCTCGAGCAGTCCGTTCCACCCAGGGTAGATGTCCTCGAGGTGGAAGCTCACGACGTCGTGCGAGCGCTCCAGCACCCGCGAGAGTTGCTCGGTCAGCGTGGTCTTGCCCGCTCCGGAACGGCCGTCGATGCCCACGATGAACGGCTTGCGCGTGGGTGGGGGCAGCAACCGTGCGAGGTTGACGCCTTCCGGGTACTGGGCGATCTCGTCGTCCTGGAAACCCTCGTCCGGGGAGATCACCGCGCGTCGATCCGATCCTCGACCCACGAGACCACGCCCGGGGTGGCGGCCGTAATCTGTTCCCACGCGGTGTCGAAGTCGTCCGAACCGCCGTACCACGGGTCGGCGATGTCGAGGCCCGCCTGTGAGTCGGCCACGGCCGGGTCGAAGCTGCGAATGAGCCGGACCTTCCGGGCGTCGTCCGTGGGCAGTCGGCGCTGGAGCTGGTCCCTGTGGGACCGGGTCATGGCGAGGATCAGGTCCGCGTCCGCGAGCTCGGCGTCCGTGATCTTGTGTGCCTGATGCTCGGGCAGTTCCAGGTGGTTCCTGTTCAAGACGGTGCGGGCGCGGGGATCCACGGGGTTGCCGTGTTCCTCGTCACTCACGCCCGCCGAGCTGACGCGGACGCGCTGCGCGAGACCGGCGTCGGTGAGCTCGGATCGCAGCAGGGCCTCGGCCATGGGCGAGCGGCAGATGTTGCCGGTGCAAACCGTGACGATGGAGAACATGACCTCCACTGTACGAAAAATCCGTTCCCCGTGAGTGGCCTCAAGGTGTCGAGGAGCCACCCCACGTCTGACGTTCGATGCCCGCGAGCAGCAGTTCCAGGCCCGCGATGTATTCCGAGCGGTCGTCGTGGTCACCGAACGAGCCCAGCATGGTACGCACCACCGGGAGCATCCCCGGCCCCGAACGGCCCGCCCGTTCCAGTTTTTCGTGCACCTGCCGGGCGGATTCCTCCGCGGCGGGCCGGTTGTGACGGTGGGCGATTCCCGCGCCCGTTCCGAACGCGTAGTTGGCCACGGCGAGGGATGCGTAGAACCGCTGTTCGGCGTCGAGCTCCATGCGCTGCAGCAACTGTCCCGTGCATTCCCACGTGCGCAACGCGTTCTCCTCGCTGCGGGCGGTGCTGGGCAGCTGCCCGGCGAGCCACGGGTGCTCGCACATCTGGGAGAACAAGCACAGGCACAGGCACCGCAGTTCCTCGAGGGCCTGCGCCGTGGCCGCGCTCGTACGGGGATCCGCCCTGGGTGCCGGGAAGGCCTCGAACTCCTCCGGCCCCGGCTCGCCGGCCCCGCACAGCGCGTGGAACTGGCCCAGCGCGCGGCCCAGGACCTCGCTCGTGACCAGGGCCATGAGGTCGTCCTTGCCGGTGGTGTACCAGTAGAGACTCGCCACGCCGCTGTTGAGATCGGTCGCGAGCCCGCGCAGGGTCAGGCGCCGCGACCCCTCGCGGTCCAGTACCGCGATCGAGGTGTCCACGATCGTCTCCAGGGACAGCGACGCACGACGCCGCTGGGCCCCCTTCCCGCTCGCCCCGCCCGTGTCGGGGGCGCCGGGCACGTGCTCGCGC
This sequence comes from Kocuria sp. CPCC 205297, assembly GCF_040981035.1. Lineage (NCBI taxonomy): Bacteria > Bacillati > Actinomycetota > Actinomycetes > Micrococcales > Micrococcaceae > Kocuria > Kocuria sp. CPCC 205297. Next base: position 119,727 of record NZ_JAVKPY010000004.1, read on the forward strand.
GCGGCGCCCCCGGGCCCATCTCCCGATGGGCTCATGGGCCGGGGCCGGGAATCGGGATCCGGATCGGGGGATCGTGGTGGGCCGTCGTTCATGCGCACCAACGTACGCAGCGTGGCCGTGCGGGACCAAACGGTGTCCCGGTACGCGAACGCGGGGTGCGCGTCCAATGACGTGCACCCCGCGTTCGGGAGGGGGCCCGGTTCAGCGGGCCATCGGTGTCACTGGTCGTTGCGGTGCTTCGGCGTGGTCTGTTCCCACGGGGCCTCGCCCTCGGGGGTGCCGTCCGCGATGTCGTCGGCGGCCGAGGAGACCCACGCCGACTTGTACGTGAAATCGGTCTCGTCCCCGTTCTCGTCCGTCTGGCGGTACCACTCGGTGATCGCCGGATCGTGGGAGTTGAAAGTGTTGCCCGCGGCGCGATGACCCTCGGCGTGCTCCACCTGCAGGGCGAAGTTGTCGCCGTGCTCGGCGAGACCCGCGGACACGGCCTTCTCCACGGCGGACACCGCGAAGCGGGTGCGCAGGGTGGCCGGGTCGTTGCGCAGGTCCCGGTAGAGGGCGACCATCATCATGGCCACGATCACCGCGAACGGCAGCGCGGAGACGATCACGAGGTTCTGCATGCCGGCCAGGGCGTCGTCGCCACCCACGAGGAGCATCACAATCGCGATGCCCGCGAGGCACGCACCCCAGAAGATCACGATCCACTTGCTGGGGCTGGGCCGCCCGCGCTGGGTCATGGTGCCCATGACCACGGACGCGGAGTCCGCGCTGGTCACGAAGAAGATGCCGATCACGATCATGCCCAGCACCGAGGTGACACCGGTCAGCGGAAGCTGGTCGAACAGTGCGAACAGCATGGACTCGGCGCCGTCCGCCACGGAGAGGTCCGCGCCGTTCTTGGAGAAGTACATTGCGGCGCCGCCGAAGACGATGAACCACAGGATGCACACGGAGGCCGGGACCACGAGGACCACGGTCACGAACTGGCGGATGGAACGCCCGCGCGAGATCTTGGCGATGAACATGCCCACGAACGGGGACCAGGAAAGCCACCACGCCCAGTAGTACACGGTCCAGGTGTTGGAGAACTCGGCGCTGTCAGGACCCCACGCGGCCGACTGTCCGGTCATGAAGAGGTACTCGGAGATATAGGTGGAGAACGTGGAGGGGATCAGCGTGAGCAGGAAGACGGTGGGGCCCACGAAGAACACGAACAGCGCGAGCACGAAGGCCAGCGTCAGGTTGATGTTCGAGAGGTAACGGATACCCCGGGAGACCCCGGACACGGCCGATATGACGAAGCACACGGACAGCGCGGCGATGATCCCGATTAGGGCGTTGTTGCCCAGCGGGCCGACCCCGCCCAAGATCGTGATGCCCGAACCGATCTGCATGGCGCCCACGCCAAGCGAGGCGGCGGTGCCGAAGAGGGTTGCGAAGATCGCGAAGACGTCGATGAGCTTGCCCATGGTGCCGTCCACGCGCTTGTGGCCGAGCAACGAGGTGAACACCCGCGAGATCAGGGGTGCGCGGCCGCGGCGGTAGGCGCCGTAGGCCACGGAGACACCGACGACGGCGTAGATCGCCCACGGGTTCAGGGCCCAGTGGAACGCGGACTGCACCAGGGAGTAGACCACCATGGAGTCCTGGCCCGGCTCGGAGACGTGCGAGAAGCCGGGGATGCCGCCCTCGAAGTAGGACATGGGCTCGAACGCCCCGTAGAACATCAGGCCGATGCCCATGCCCGCGGCGAAGAGCATCGCGAGCCACGAGAAGAACGAGTACTCGGGTTCCTCGTCGTCACGGCCGAGCTTGATCCGCCCGGTGCGCGTGAAACCGATGAACAGCATGAACAGCACCGCCGCGGTGGACAACAGGATGAAGAACCAGCCGGTGTTGTCCGTGACCCACGCGAGCGCGGTGGCGGAGACCGTGGAGAGGCTGTCCGTGCTGAGGACACCCCATGCGATGAAGCCCACCACGAGGACCGCGGTGATGGCGAAGACCACCTTGTCGGTGCCGAACTTGACCTTGCGGTCCTCCACGCCGACGCCCGGCACCAGTGCCGGGTGGATGCCGTGGGGGTAGGTGAGCTCGTCGATGATCTTCCGGGGGCGGCTGCGGGCGGTCGATCCCTGGGTGGCGTGGTCGTGGGGCGGGGTGGTCGATGGTTCTCGGTCCGTGGAATGCGGTGGCGTGCTCAAGACAGTTCTCCTGACTTCGGCGGTGGGTGATCGGTGAGCTCGTGTGGTGCGGTGGCGCTCCTGGAGGGGTCGGGGGCAGTGCGGGCCCGGCACGTTTCGCCCTGGGCGTACAAACCCATCAGTGTAACGCGGCTAAGTGTCCACCCCCGAATTGCTGTGGAATTCCCGGCAGCTCGGGCGAGACGCGGTGTGTAGATACTTGAGCCGTTGCGACTCAACTTAGGTTGACAAGAGTAGCTCAAGGTGTAAACTTGAGTCCCGAAAGCTCAAGTCTTGAAGGTTCACGGACGGGTCGCGTCGGTGCCCGTCCCGGACCGCATCGGAACAACGAAGGGATAGAACATGTCTCGTGCAGTAGGAATCGACCTCGGTACCACTAACTCCGTGGTATCCGTACTGGAAGGCGGCGAGCCCGTCGTCATTGCGAACGCCGAGGGCAACCGCACCACCCCGTCCGTTGTCGCCTTCTCCAAGGACGGCGAGACCCTCGTGGGCGACGTGGCCAAGCGCCAGGCCGTGACCAACGTGGACCGCACCGTGGCCTCCGTGAAGCGCCACATGGGCACGGACTGGACCACCGAGATCGATGGCAAGAAGTACACTCCGCAGGAGATCTCCGCCCGTACGCTCATGAAGCTCAAGGCGGACGCCGAGTCCTACCTGGGCGACACGGTCACGGATGCCGTGATCACTGTTCCCGCGTACTTCAACGACGCCGAGCGCCAGGCCACCAAGGAGGCCGGTGAGATCGCCGGCATGAACGTGCTGCGCATCGTCAACGAGCCCACCGCCGCGGCCCTGGCATACGGTCTGGAGAAGGGCAAGGAGGACGAGCTCATCCTGGTCTTCGACCTCGGTGGCGGCACGTTCGACGTCTCCCTGCTGGAGGTCGGCAAGGACGAGGACGACTTCTCCACCATCCAGGTTCGCGCCACCGCCGGTGACAACCGCCTCGGTGGCGACGACTGGGACCAGCGCATCGTGGACTGGCTGCTGGAGCAGGTGAAGTCCAAGACCGGTGCGGACCTGTCCAAGGACAAGATTGCCCTGCAGCGCTTGAAGGAGGCGGCCGAGCAGGCCAAGAAGGAACTGTCCTCCGCGACGTCCACGACCATCTCCCTGCAGTACCTGTCCGTGACCCCCGAGGGCCCCGTGCACCTGGACGAGAAGCTCTCCCGTGCCAAGTTCGAGGACCTCACCAAGGACCTGCTGGCCCGCACCGAGAAGCCGTTCAAGGACGTCATCTCCGAGGCCGGGATCAACGTCTCCGACATCGATCACGTGGTGCTCGTGGGTGGTTCCACCCGTATGCCCGCCGTGGTCGAGAAGGTCACCGAGCTCGCGGGTAAGGCCCCCAACAAGGGCGTGAACCCGGACGAGGTCGTGGCCATCGGCGCCGCGATCCAGGCCGGTGTGCTCAAGGGCGACCGCAAGGACGTGCTGCTGATCGACGTGACCCCGCTGTCGCTGGGCATCGAGACCAAGGGCGGCGTGATGACCAAGCTCATCGAGCGCAACACGGCCATCCCCACCAAGCGGTCCGAGACCTTCACCACCGCGGAGGACAACCAGCCGTCCGTGTCCATCCAGGTCTTCCAGGGCGAGCGCGAGTTCACCCGGGACAACAAGAACCTGGGCACGTTCGAGCTCACGGGCATCGCCCCGGCCCCGCGCGGCATGCCGCAGATCGAGGTCACGTTCGACATCGACGCGAACGGCATCGTGCACGTGTCCGCCAAGGACAAGGGCACGGGCAAGGAACAGTCCATGACCATCACGGGCGGTACCTCGCTGTCCAAGGAGGACATCGACCGCATGGTCAAGGACGCCGAGGCGAACGCCGACGCGGACAAGCAGCGCCGTGAGGCCGCCGACCGTCGCAACAACGCGGAACAGCAGGCGTACTCCGTGGAGAAGCTGCTCAACGACGACGAGGGCAAGATCCCCGAGGACGTCAAGACCGAGGTCCAGGCCGACGTCGACGCCGTGAAGTCCGCCCTCGAGGGCGACGACGACGACGCCGTGAAGACCGCGTTCGAGAAGTTGCAAGCCTCCCAGACCAAGATCGGTGAGGCGCTGTACGCCCAGGCCCAGAGCGAGGGTGCCGCCGGTGCCCAGCCGGGCGCCGAGGGCGCTCAGGGTGCGCAGGCCAAGGACGACGACGACATCGTCGACGCCGAGGTCGTGGACGACGAAGACGGTAAGAACGGGAGGAAGTGAGCATGAGCGATTCCGAGAACACCAAGGGTCACGGCGAGTCCGTGCCGGAGGACCCGGATCATTCAGCTCAGGACTCCACCGGCACCGAGCGTTCCGAGGGCGGTGAGGGGCTGACCGTGGACGACATCCTGGACACCCCTCAGTCCCAGGACGCCCAGGCCGGGGACACGCAGGCCGCGGACGCGGCGTCGTCGCAGGACGACGCCGCCCCGGCGGGCGAGTCCGCCGCGCAGAAGCTCGCGGACGAGCGCCTCGAGGACCTGCGTCGGCTGCAGGCGGAGTTCGTGAACTTCAAGAACCGCACCGCGCGGGAGAAGGATCAGCTGCGGGACTTCGTCTCCGGCGAGATGATCACCGCGCTGCTGCCGGTCCTGGACGACATCGACGCCGCTCGCAAGGCCGGGGACCTCGAGGACGGCCCGTTCGCCGCGATCGCGACCAAGCTCGAGGACGCCCTGGGCAAGAAGGGCCTCACCCGGATCGGGGAGGTGGGGGAGGTCTTCGACCCCACCGTCCACGAGGCCGTGCTGCAGCAACCCACCGACGAGGTGGAACCGGACCACGTGTCCATGGTGCTGCGCTCGGGCTTCCGGGTGGGCGCTCGAGTGGTCCGGGCGGCCCAGGTGGCCGTGGCCACGAAGCCGTAACGCAAGAAATTCCTCGGGGCGGGTCCGCATGACGGGACCCGCCCCGAGTCACACAGGGAAGTACCAGGAGGAAGGAGGCGTCATGGCCAGTCAGGACTGGATCGACAAAGATTTCTACACTGTCCTGGGCGTCTCCAAGGACGCATCCCAGGCGGACATCAAGAAGGCTTACCGCAAGCTGGCCCGCAAGTACCACCCGGACCAGAACCCGGGGGATGCGGCCGCGGAGAAGAAGTTCAAGGACATCACCGAGGCCAATTCGGTGCTGTCGGACCCCGAGGAACGCAAACAGTACGATGCGATCCGGGCCATGGGTTCCGGGGCGCGGTTCACCGCCGGTGGCCCCGGTGGCGCGAGCAACACTGGCGGCGCCGGGTTCGAGGACCTCTTCGGGGGTCTGTTCAACGGCGGCGGTGGCCGCAGGAGCTACTCCACCTCCGGGGGTGGCGGGTTCGAGGACCTGTTCGCGCAGTTCGGCGGCCAGGGCGGCAATTCGCGGTTCGGAGGGGGCTTCGGTGGCGGCCAGGGTGGATTCGGCGGGGGTCAGGGCGGATTCGGTGGCTACCAGGCACCGCCCGCCAAGGGTGAGGACATCCACACCACGACCACGATCCCGCTACGTTCCGCGTACAACGGCACCACGGTGAAACTGCGCCGGGGCAACGGCCAGTCCACCACGGTGCGCGTGCCCAAGGGCGTCAAGGATGGACAGCGGTTGAAGATCGCGGGCAAGGGACACTCGGGGCCCGGTGGCCACGGGGACCTGTTCGTGACCGTCAAGGTCAAGGAGCACCCGTTCTTCACCCGCGAGGGCCAGGACGTGCACGTGGACATCCCGGTGACCGCTGCGGAGGCCGGACTCGGGACCACCGTGCAGGTACCCACGCTGGACGAGGGCCATGTGACCGTGCGGGTCCCCGCGGGGACGTCGTCCGGGCACCGGATGCGTGTCAAGGGCAAGGGCTTCACGTCCGGGTCCACCACGGGCAACATGATCGTGACGGTGCAGATCCAGTTCCCGGAAGACCTGGACGATGCCGCACGGGAAGCCCTGCAGGAGTTCGCGCGGGCCACCGAGGACTTCGACCCCCGCGCGAACCTGAGCGAGGAGGCGGCGCTCTGACATGGCCATCGACTTCACCCAGCCAGTGTTCGTGATCTCGGTGGCCGCGGAGCTCGCGGACATGCACCCCCAGACCCTGCGCCAGTACGACCGCATGGGTCTCGTGACCCCGTCCCGGGCCTCCGGGCGGGCCCGCCGGTACTCCCAGCTGGACGTGCAGAAACTGCGTCAGATCCAGGAGCTCTCCCAGGAGGGCGTGTCCCTCGAAGGGATCAAGCGCATCATCCAGCTCGAGAACCAGGTGCAGGCGCTGCAGACCCGGGTCACGGAACTGTCCGAGGAACTCGAACGGGAGCGCCGGGCGCGGCAGGAGCGGGACATGATTTTCACCGCCGGTTCCGCCGGGGATGTGGTGCGCATGGCCCGTGGCACCCGGCGCTCACCCCGCAAGGTGTCCCAGGCGCTCATGCTCTACCGCCCGGCCAAGCCCGAGGCTGCGGCCACCGGCCGGGACGCCATACTGGGCCGGGACACGGCCCCGGGCCGGGACGCGGCGTCCGCGCGGCGGGATGCGACGTCGTCGTCGACCACGAAGCGGCGCGGCTCGCAGAAGTAGACGACCCGCGAATGGCGAGATCCCCGCGGCTCCTCTCGGGAAGGGCCGCAGGGATCTCGTCATCCGGGGGTACCGCGAAGGACTACTCCTGGATCGTGTTGCCGTCGAAGAAGTCGTCCGTGGTGGCGTTGGGGTGCTTGGCCAACGGGGTCACCTTGACGTTCATGTACGCGAACATGGGGAACCCGGACAGGACGGTCTGCAGCTCGTCGTTGTCCTCGACGTCGTAGATCGAGTAGTTGGCGTACTCGCCCACCACGCGCCAGATGCCCTTCAAGACACCCGTGCGCTGGAGTTCACCCGAGTAGGCCTTCTCGCGGTGCTGGAAATCAGCCTTGGTCTCGTCGGTCATCGATTCCGGGAAGACCACGTCCATGCGGGCCAGGAACAACATGCGGGGCTACTTTCTCTCGGGGTCCGTGGAGGGTGCGTCGGGTTCCACCCTAGGCGCTGCCGCGCGCTCGCCGGGGTGTACGACGTCGTGCGAACCGGTGAACTCGCCCGTCTCGTAGTCGTAGGCCACGGGGTTGCCGTCCTCGTCCGTGCGCCGGTACCACTCGGTGACCTCCGGGGCGCTCGAGTCGAAGTCCGCGCCCGCCGCCCACTTGCTGTCCGGGGCGCGTTCCACCGAGAACGTGAAGTCGTCCCCGTGCTCGTCGATGCCGTGGCGTACGGACTTGTCCACCGCCCAGCGCGAGTACTGCTCGCGGATGACCATGGGGTCCCGGCGCAGGTCCTTGTGGAAGGCCACGGCCATGGCGAACATGATCAGGGTGAACGGCAGGGCCGTGACGGTGATCAGGTTCTGCAGACCCGTGAGCGCGTTCTGTCCCCCGATCAACAACATCACCACGGCGATCCCGGCCATGCACAGTCCCCAGAACACGGTGATCCGCCGCTTGGGGTTCGGGTTGCCCCGCTGGGACATCTGGGACGTCACCACGGAGGCAGAGTCCGCGGTGGTGATGAAGAAGATGGCCAGCATGAGCACCACGATTCCCGCCATGATGCCCGCCGCGGGCATGCCGTCCAGGACGGTGAAGAAGATCTCTTCCGGGGCCGGCAGGGTCTGCGCGGTGCCGTCCGGGGCGATCGCGTGGTCCTGCATCTGCTGGTGGATGGCGGTCCCGCCGAGCACCGTGAAGGCCATCACCACGATGGACGAGGGGATGAACAGCACCCCCAGGATGAACTGGCGGATGGTGCGGCCCCGGGAGATCTTGGCCACGAAGACCCCCACGAAGGGTGCCCAGGAGACCCACCAGGCCCAGTAGAACGTGGTCCACGAGGACAGGAACGCCTGCATCTCGGGGCCGTCCGACATGGACGCGGACAGCATGGTGGGCAGCTCGGCGAAGTACGTGACGATCACGGAGGGCACGAAGTTGAGCAGGAACGCGGTGGGTCCCAGGACGAAGAAGAACAGTGCCAGACCCACGGCGAGGACCATGTTGATGTTGGACAACCATCGGATCCCGCGGGCCACGCCCGAGACCGCCGAGGCGATGAACCCCGCGGTGAGCACCGCGATGATGACGACCGCCGCGGCGTTGCCCGAGGGGCCCAGACCCGTGAAGATCTCCACACCGCGCCCGATCTGCAGGGCACCGATGCCCAGGGACGCCGCGGTGCCGAACAGGGTGGCCAGGATCGCCAGGATGTCGATGATCCGGCCGGCCAGGTTGTCGGTGTTGCCGTTGTGGAAGAACGGTGCGAACACGGAACTCATGAGTGGAACGCGTCCGCGCCGGTAGGACGTGTAGGCCACCGCCACGCCCACGAGACCGTAGATGGCCCACGCGTTGAGCCCCCAGTGCAGCGCGGCCTGCGCGGAGGCCTTCTTCATGGCGTCCACCGTGCCGGGGTCCGCGGAACCCGGGCGCGGGGACAGGAAGTAGGTCATGGGCTCGAAAGGGCCGAAGAAGATGATCCCGATCCCGATCCCCGCCGCGAACAGCATGGCCGCCCACGACGCCGTGGAGTACTCGGGCCGGTCCCCGTCCAGGCCCAGCGGGATCCGCCCGTAGCGGGACACCGCGATGTACAGCAGGTAGAGCAACAGCCCGATCGCCAGGACGTTGAACGCCCACCCCATGTTGAGCATCGTCCAGTTCAGCGCCGCACCGGACACGGCCGTGAGTGACGCGGTGTCCACGACACCCCACCCGATGAACGCGACGATCAACCCGCCGGCCACGCCCACCACGATCTTGTCGATTCCGTAGCGCACCTTTTGGTCCTCCACAGACACGCCCGGTACCACGGCCGGGTGGATGTTGTGGGGGTAGTTGATCTCGTCGAGGAACGAGCGCGTGGCGTCCTTGCGGTTCGCCGGTTTGCGGGCGCCCTCGCGTGACGAGGGCTCGGGCTCCGCGTCCGACGGGTGGGGCGGTCGTGTACTGGAGGACACCGGGACTCCTTCGGGTCGGTCGGTCAGTGACCTTCCCACAGTAGGCCCCCGGACCGGTTCGCCCCGGGTCCGGCTAACGACGGCGGTAGGTCAGGTCCCGCGGGATCCGCCCGGCTTCCGTGGCCTTGCGTTCGAAACTCGTGAGGATCCGGCCCTCCCAGCGCGGGGCCCACCCGGCGTCCGGGTGCTCGTCGTCCGCGAGCGGACCCGGATGCACGTTCTCGAAGTCCGCGTCCGCGCCGTCCAGGACCTCGCGCATCACCACCGCGTACTCCTGCCAGTCCGTGGCCAACCGCCACAGTCCACCCGGTTCCAGGACGCGGGCGGCCAGTTCGGCGAAACCGGGGGAGACCAGGCGCCGCTTGTGGTGGCGGGTCTTGTGCCACGGGTCCGGGAAGAAGACCCACAGTTCGTGCACGGAACCGGGTTCCAGCATGTGCTCGAGCACCTCGGGGGCGTTGGCCTGCGCCACGCGCACATTGGTCACGCCGGCCTGGGCGGCCTTCATGAGTAGATCCGCCACACCGGGCTTGTAGACCTCCACGGCCAGGTGGTCCAGCTCCGGGTGGGCCGCCGCATGGGCCACGATGGCCTCGCCCAGGCCCGAGCCCACCTCCACGACGACCGGTGCCACACGGCCGAACACGGCCTCCCGGTCCAGTCGGTAGGCCGGATCCACGGAGGTGTCGGTCATGACGCGGGGGATGTCCAGGACCCACTCGTCCGCATGCTCGTCCCACGCCTTCTGGCGCTTGGGGGACAACCGGTCACCGCGGCGCACAAACGAGTACGGCTGCCGCGGGAACGCCACGCCCGCGGGGGCACCGCCGGTCGCCGCGGCGGGACCCGTCGGAGCGCCGGCGTCAGTCGGTGCGCCGTCGTTCGTCGGGGTGGCATCGGCGTCGGTGTGCTCGGATGACGACGGCGCGGCACCGGCCGCACGGGCCTCGGCGGGCTGTTCGGTGCGGTGTTCGGGGGCCGGGGACGACTCCGGGGCGCTGCCCGCGGAGTCCGGGAGGGCCGCGTCGTGCGCGGACGTGTCAGGGGTGCGATCGCTGGATTCCATCGTGGATCATCCTAGGCGCGGGGGCGTTACAGGAGGGGATCGGGTGACCCGCGGCACCTACTATTTGAACAGCCCGCCGACCCCTCAGCGCCCAGGCGCGTGCCAGGAGAGCCCGCATGACCCAGAACCCCGCGTTCCCCGAGCCCGGTCGCAGCAGGCTGGGATTGAGCCCGCGCCTGGACTGGATCGTGCTCGTGGGCGCCCTGGGCATCCTCTCCGCCGTGAGCCCGCTGGCCACGGACATGTACCTCGCGTCCATGCCGGAGATGGGCGAGTGGTTCGGCTCCCCGGCCAGCATGATCCAGCTGACCCTCACCGCGTACATGGTGGGCATGGCGCTGGGGCAATTCCTGCTGGGCCCGCTCTCGGACGTGCTGGGGCGGCACAGACTCATGGTCACGGGGAACCTGATCTTCCTGCTCGCGTCCGTGGGAATCATCGTGGCCCCGGACATCCACTGGGTGCTCGCCCTGCGGTTCGTGCAGGGTCTCGCCGGGGCGGCGGGCGTGGTGATCGCCCGGGCCGTGGTCTCGGACATCGCCCACGGCCACCGCGCGGCCCAGCTGTACTCGGTGCTCGCACTCATCACGTCCCTGGCACCCGTGGTCGCACCGCTCGCGGGCGGTGTGATCGCGACCGTGGCCGACTGGCGCGTGGTGTTCTGGGTGCTCGCGATCTTCGGGGCCGTGATGCTCGCGGGCTCCGTGTTCATCGTGCCGGAGACCCTCCCGCCGGGGCAACGCTCGCGGGGCGGGCTGGGGCGCATCCTGCGCAACGCCCGGCAGATGATCAGTGATCGACACTTCACGCTCTACGCCCTGAGCTTCGCCTTCGCGTTCGGTGCGCTGTTCTCCTACATCTCCGCGTCCTCGTTCGTGATCCAGAACGTGCTGGGCTTCAGCGCCCTGGTCTACTCCGTGATCTTCGCGATCAACGCGTGCGGTTCGATCACCATGGGAGTGGTCAACACCAAGCTCGTGGGCAGTCGGGACCCCTCCTCCCTGTTGCTCGTGGGGGTCACGGGACTCGCAACCTTCTCCGTGCTCAACATGGTCCTGGTGGTGCTGGGCGTGGTCGGAGCGATCACCCTGGTGCTGTTGTTCCTGGCCCAGTCCTGCATGGGACTCGTCCTGGGCAACGCCGTGGCCATGGCCCAGCGCCAGGCCCAACGGCTGCACCTCTCCGGCACAGGTTCTGCCGTGGTGGGCATGGCCCAGTTCATCCTGGCCGGGCTCGTCACGCCCCTCACGGGCCTCGGCGGGGAGTACACCGCGGTGCCCATGGTGCTGAGCATGGCGGCATGCGCCGTGATCTCCGTGGGGCTGGTCCTCACGGCGCGCCGGCAGGGGACGCCCGTCGGGTGAATGCCCGGACCCGGCGGCGTCGTCCCGCGAGCTGTGCGACATGGCCCCCGCTCCGCACGCCGAGGGGCCCGGAACCGCGCGGGATGTGGTTCACTGTCCGGGACAGTGACATTGTTCACACACCGTCCGTGGCATCCTGCCCCAGTTGAACGAGGGACACCTTCATGCTCGATTCGCTCCAATCCATTCTCGACACGATCGGCGGGTTCGTGTGGGGGCCGTTCCTCCTGATCCCGCTGCTGCTCGGAACGGGCATCTACCTGACCATCCGGCTGTCCGGACTGCAGATCACCAAGTTGATCCCCGCACTGCGCCTCGCGTTGTTCGAACGCAAGGACAAGGACGCCCCCGGCGGTGACGTCTCCCAGTTCCAGGCATTGACCACGGCGCTCGCCGCGACCGTGGGTACCGGCAACATCGTGGGCGTGGCCACGGCCATCTCGATCGGCGGCCCCGGCGCCCTGTTCTGGATGTGGGTCACGGGCGTGCTGGGCATGGCGTCCAAGTACTCGGAGGCCTTCCTGGGCGTGCGGTTCCGCACCCGGGACGCCAAGGGCGAGATCTCCGGCGGTCCGCAGTACTACCTGTTCCGCGGGATCCCCAACGGTTTCGGCAAGTTCCTCTCCCTGTTCTTCGCGATCGCCGCGGTGCTCGCGTCCTTCGGGATCGGCAACATGACCCAGGGCAACTCCATCTCCGCGAACGTGGAGTCCTCCTTCGGCGTGCCCGTGTGGGTCACGGGCCTCGTGCTCGCGGCGCTGACGCTGCTCGTACTCGTGGGCGGGATCAAGTCCATCGGCAAGGTCACCGCCGCGCTCGTGCCTATTATGATTGTCTTCTACGTCCTGGGCGCGCTCTACATCCTGGCGGTCAACATCGAGTCCGTTCCCGCGGCGTTCGGGAGCATCTTCAGCACGGCCTTCACGGGGCACTCCGCGGTGGGCGGCTTCGCCGGATCCGCGATCATCCTGGTGGTGCAGATGGGTGTGGCCCGCGGCATCTTCTCCAACGAGTCCGGCATGGGGTCCGCGGCCATCGCCGCAGCGGCCGCGCAGACCACTCACCCCGTCCGTCAGGGCCTGGTGTCCATGACCCAGACGTTCATCGACACCATCATCGTGGTGACCTGCACGGGCCTCGTGATCGTGACCACCGGCGTGTGGGACCAGGGCAAGGACTTCGCGGCCACCATGACCGGGGACGCCTTCAGCCATGGTCTGCCCGGCGGTTGGGGCCACCTGATCGTGACCCTGGGCCTGATCCTCTTCGCGTACTCCACGATCCTGGGCTGGGCCTACTACGGCGAGCGCTGCATGGAGCGCCTGTTCGGCCGCAGGTCCGTGATGCCGTACCGCGTGTTCTTCTCGCTGATCGTGTTCGTGGGCTGCAGCGTGCCGTTGGCCATCGTGTGGTCCTTCGCGGACCTCATGAACGGGCTCATGGCGCTGCCCAACCTGCTGGGTCTGCTCATCCTCTCCGGGCTGATCGCCCGCGAGACCAAGCACTACCTGCGCAACGACCCGCAGTTGCGCGCGGACAAGCTGCAGATCGACGGGTTCATGGAGGGCCGCCCCGGGGCCATCGACAGCTACGTCTCCACCGACTCCGGACGCCCGGACCGGGCGCAGCGCGTGCGCTGACCGCCGCTCCGCCCGCTCATCGAGCTTGTCGGGGCCCTCGGTCCCGACGGCGCTGAACAGCGAAGGCCCGAAACGGCAGGTGATCCGCGGATCACATGCCGTTTCGGGCCTCAGCTGTTCCCGACACCCGGGCGCAGGCCCCGCTACAGTTGGGCGCCCGCCCGGGAGTACCCTCTGACTCCATGACGAACAGCTCCACCGCGGTGTCGCCACCGCACACGCACTCCGAGCCCAGCAGGGGCCTGAGCAATCGACACATCCAACTGATCGCGATCGGCGGTGCGATCGGCACCGGGTTGTTCATGGGATCGGGGCGCACCATCTCCCTGGCGGGCCCGGCCGTGGTGTTCATCTACGTGGTGATCGGTTTCTTCCTCTTCTTCATGATGCGCGCCATGGGCGAGCTGTTGCTGTCCAATCTGCGCTACAAGACCTTCGCGGACTTCGCCGCCGATCTGATCGGCCCGTGGGCGGGGTTCTTCGTGGGTTGGTCCTACTGGTTCTGCTGGATCGTCACGGCGATCGCCGAGCTCGTGGCCATCACGGGCTACGTCCAGTTCTGGTGGGCGGCCGTCCCGCTGTGGCTGCCCACCGTCCTCGTGGTCCTCATCGTGTTCCTGCTCAACGCCGTGAGCGTGAAGAACTTCGGGGAGATGGAGTTCTGGTTCGCGCTCATCAAGATCGTGGCCATCCTGGCCCTGATCGTGGTGGGTGCGATCATGGCGCTGACCCACTTCGCATCCCCGGACGGGTACACCGCCCAGCTCGCGAACCTGTGGAACGACGGCGGGTGGTTCCCGAACGGCGCCATGGGCGTGGTCGCGGGGTTCCAGATCGCGGTCTTCGCGTTCGTGGGCATCGAGCTCGTGGGCACCACCGCGGCCGAGGCCCGTGATCCCCGCACGACCCTTCCCCGGGCGATCAACTCCGTCCCGGTGCGCATCCTCATCTTCTACGTGGGATCCCTCCTGGCCATCCTGGTGGTCACCCCGTGGCGCTCGATCAACCCCGAGCAGTCCCCGTTCGTGGCCATGTTCGCGCTGGCCGGGCTCGCGGGCGCCGCGTCCGTGGTGAACTTCGTGGTGCTGACCTCCGCGATGTCCTCGTCCAACTCCGGGGTGTTCTCCACGTCCCGGATGATGTTCGGTCTCTCCGCGGAGGGCAGCGCGCCCGGGATCTTCAAGGGGCTCAACCGTGTGGGCGTACCCGTGCGGGCCCTGTACCTCACGGCGGGCATCCTGCTGCTGACCATCCCCGTGCTCTACGCGGGGGACTCGATCATCGAGGCGTTCACGCTGATCACGTCCGTGGCGTCCCTCTTGTTCGTGTTCGTGTGGTCCATGATCCTGATCTCCTACATCCGCTACCGCATGAAGTTCCCCGAGCGCCACGCCACCTCCGAGTACAAGATGCCCGGCGGCGTGGTGATGTGCGCTGTGGTGCTCGCGTTCTTCGTGTTCGTGGCGTGGGCGCTGAGCACGGATCCCCAGACCGCCACGGGGCTGGTCGCGGTGGCCGCGTGGCTCGTGGTGCTGGGAATCTCGTGGGCCTTCGTACGCCGCACGGAGTCCCACCGGCAGACCTTCGAGTGGTTCAAGCAGGAGATGGCCCGCCCCGTGGAGCACGAACACCCGTCCCGATAGAACACGCCTGGCCCCTGTTCAGCACGCACCCCATGCTTAAGCTGGGGACATGACTCGACTGCCGGAACCCCTGTCCCTGTCCTGCGCCGACGGCTCGGGATCCGTCCTGAGCTACGGCGCGCACGTGGTGTCGTGGGCACCGGAGGATCACGAGCCCGTGCTGTGGGTCTCCTCCCGCTCCTACAACGAGACGGGCAGAGCGGTCCGCGGCGGTGTCCCCATCTGCTTCCCGTGGTTCGGCCCCGGGCGCACGGGGGACATGGACCCCGCGCACGGGTTCGCGCGGATCACCGAGTGGCAGCTCGCCGAGCAGGGGGAGGACACCGAGGGTCACGCCTACGCCGAGTTCACCCTCACGCCCGCGGACGTGGCCGAGCACCTGCGCAAGACGTTCCCCCACGAGTTCGAGGCCCGGTTCCGGGTCACCGTGGGCGCCCGCTTGCGTATGGCGTTCACCGTGACGAACACCGGCACCGGGACCTTCGACTTCGAGGAGGCGTTGCACAGCTACCTCCACGTGGGCGATTCCCGGCGCGTGAGCGTGACCGGCCTCGACGGTGTCTCCTACTACGACAAGGTGGCCAAGGAGCAGCGGCGCCAGAGCGGGGAACTCACGATCACGGGCGAGACCGACGCCGTATTTGCCCATCGCGGCGAGGTGCGGGTTTCCGACCCCGAGCTCGGTCGCACCCTCGTGATCACCAAGGAGGGCTCGGACAGCACCGTGGTGTGGAACCCCTGGGCGGACAAGTCCGTGGCCATGGCGGACTTCGCGGACGACGAGTGGCAGCAGATGCTGTGCGTGGAAGCGGGCAACGTGATGGGCTCCCCGGTCCGGCTCGCCGCCGGCGAGTCACACACCCTCGTGCAGAGCATCGAGGTGCAGGAGCTCACGGCACAGGATCCCGCCGCCCACGACGCCTGAGCGGGCACCCGTCGCCCACGACACCTGAGCGCGCTCTCGCCACGCGACGTCGCTGGCGCCCGGCGAGAGCGCCGGGGAGACCGCCGCTCGGCCCGGCCCGCACCCCGCGGGGAACGCCCCGGTGTGGGAATGCCCCGGGGCGAAAGCCCCGGGGTGCGGGACCGTCAGTCGCGCTCGGCTGACGACGCCGCGGCGTCGCCCCCCGGTGCCGCACCGGTAGCGGCCCCGGCGCGCGGGGACTCGGCGGGCGGGGCCACGGGCAGCGTACCCGTCTCCGACAGCGCCGGGTTGGCCGAGGAGAGGTCCACCGTGTGGTGGATCTGGGCGTCCAGGGCACCGGGGTGGGTGCCCATGAACGCGTCGATCTGATCGGTCGTGGCGTTGAACTTGGGATCGTTCTTCAGATACAGGTTGGTCTCCCGGACCACCAGGCCGGAGAGGATGATCAGCCCGATCAGGTTGGGGATGGCCATGAGCCCGTTCATGATGTCCGAGAAGGACCACACGAGCGTGAGCGGGGCGAGGGCGCCCAGGCCGGCCGCGAGGGAGAAGATCACGCGGTACACGATGGCCGCTCGGGCCCCCGCGAGGCGTTCCACGTTGCGCTCGCCGTAATACGCCCACCCCAGGACGGTGGAGTAACCCAGCAGCACCAGGCAGATGGTGACCACGATCCCGCCCCACGAACCGGGCAGGCCCGTGGAGAACGCCACGGAGGTCATGGTCGCGGTGTCCGCGCCGTTCCACACTCCGGTCGTGAGGATCACGAAACCGGTGATGGAGATGACCACCAGGGTGTCCACGAAGGTCTGGGTCATGGACACGAGACCCTGACGCACGGGGTGGCTCGTCTGCGCCACGGACGCGGCGATCGAGGCGGTGCCCATGCCGGACTCGTTGGAGAACAGGGAGCGGGCGGCACCCATCTGGATGGCCATGAGCACCGTGGAGCCCACGAAACCGCCGGTGGCACCCATGGGGGTGAACGCGCCGGTGAAGATGAGGCGCAGCGCCTCGGGGATCCCCTGGAAGTTCACGCCGATGATGTACAGCCCCGAACCGATGTAGAGCACGATCATGAGCGGGACCATGTATGTGGTGACCTTGGCGATCGACTGGATCCCGCCCAGCAGGGCGAGCCCGGTGCCCACGGCCAGGACCACGGCGGTGATCACGGGGGAGACGTTGAAGGTGTGTTCCAGGTTGGACGCGATCGCGTTGCCCTGGGTCATGTTGCCGATCCCGAACGTGGCCACTACACAGCACACCGCGAACATCACGGACAGGAAGCGGCCGAACTTGTTGGGGATGCCGCGGGCCAGGTACACCTGCGGTCCGCCGGTGAGCTGACCGGCGGTGTCCCGGGTGCGGAAGCGCACGCCCAGGAAGCACTCCGCGTACTTGGACGCCATGCCGAACAGCGCGGTGATCCACATCCAGAACAGGGCGCCGGGGCCGCCGATGGACATGGCCGCTGCCACACCCACGATGTTGCCCGTCCCCACCGTGGCGGCCAGCGCCGTGGACATCGCTGCGAAGGAGGAGATGTCGCCCTTCTCCCCGGTGGCCCGGGAACGGCGCCCGAATCCCAGGCTCATGGCCTTGGTGAAGAGTCGGAACTGGATGCCGCGCAAGCGGAACGTGAGGAAGATCCCCGTTCCCAGCAGCAGGGGGATCAGGAGCCACGGTCCCCAGATCAGGTCACGAACGAAGTCCAGATTGTGTTGGAGGGTTTCCATGGGGGTACGGAGCTTTCCGTGAGCAACGGTGCGAATTGCTGACTAACGTAGCAGCTCGGCGCGCGTCCCGGGGGCGCGGTCCCGGCAGGGAAGACGACGACGCCGCAGTGGCGGACCACTGCGGCGTCGTCGGGAAAGCGTGGTGCTTGCGCTACTTCTGCAGCACGAGGGCCGCGCCGATGGCGGCCAGGAACGCGTCCTTGGACAGCGTCAGGCCCTGCTCGGACGGGCGGATGCCGTCCTCCTGGGTCATGTCCGAGTTGCGGAAGTACATGCTCAGCAGCCCGGCGCTGAAGGCGAGCAGGCCCGCGCCGGCCAGGCGCTTGGACACGAACGGGGTCAGCAGGGCGGTGCCCAGGGCCAGTTCGGTGCCGGCGATGAACTTGGTGAAGGTCTGGGAGTCCCAGTCCGCGAACTGGGGGACACCGGTGGAGGCGAACTGCTTGAGGCCCTCGGCGGACTCGGCGTCCATGCCGAGCTTGCCGTAGCCGGACTGGAGCAGGAACGCGCCGGGGACACCGCGCAGGATGGCGTTGGAAATGCGCATGACTGAGCCTTTCGTCGGGAAGTGCGGTGGGGCGGAGCAGGGCCCTGGGTACCCACCGGGGATCGCTGTTCATCCTAACAGCGGGCCTTTTCACGGCGGCGGGGTGGGTGCAACATGCCGACAGTGAACGCACGGACGCCGCCCACGGTGCGATGTCTACTGTGGTGCCACGTCGCGCGCACCGCGCGCCCTCGGAAAGGAGAACCATGGACATCGAGACCATGAAGAAGATCCTCCTGGTGCTGACCAGCCAGGACACCCTGGGAGACACGGGGGAGGCCACCGGTTACAACGTGGCCGAGGCGTCCCACCCGTGGAAGGTCTTCCGGGACGCAGGCTATTTCGTGGACTTCGCCTCGATCGCCGGGGGTCAGCCCCCGCGTGACGAGGTCCAGGAGGACGACCCCGTCCAGGTGGAGTTCACGCAGGATGAGACCGTCAAGGCGTCCCTCTACAACACGCCGCGGGTCTCCGTGGTGGACCCCTCCCAGTACGACGCCGTCTACCTCGTGGGCGGGCACGGCACCATGTGGGACTTCACCGGGGACGCGGACCTGCAGAAGCTCATCGCGTCCGTCTACGACTCCGGTGGCGTGGTGGGCGCGGTGTGCCACGGCCCCTCGGGCCTCGTGGACGTGGAGCTCGGCACGGGCGTGGCGTTGCTGTCCGGGCGCAAGGTGGCCGCGTTCACCAATGCGGAAGAGAAAGCCGTGGGCAAGCAGGACGTGGTGCCGTACCTGCTCCAGGACAAGCTCGAGGAACAGGGCGCCACGGTCAAGCTCGCCGACAACTGGGAGGAGAACGTCCAGGTGGACGAGCGCCTCGTCACGGGGCAGAACCCCCAGTCCGCCGCGGGTGTGGCCAAGGAGATGACCAAGCTGCTCACCGAGGTCGTGCGCGAACAGAAGGCGGAGGAGGAAGAGGCCGCCCAGAAGCTGCGTGCGGAGCGGGACGCGGAGAAGGCCGCGGAGGATGACGAGTGACGGCGTCCTGACTCATTGCCGCACGCCCTGGTGGTCGGCGGCGACACGGGTGAGACTGGAAGCGGTCCCCATGGATTCGACGCCAGGAGTTGTCATGCCAGAGTTCACGTCCCGTGTCGCGCTGGTCACCGGCGCCGCCTCCGGTATCGGTGAGGCCATTGCCAAACACCTGGCCCGGCAGGGCGCCAAGGTGGTGGTCACGGACATCGATTCCACCGGGATCGACGACGTGGTCCAGGCCATCATGGCGGACGGCGGGGACGCCGCCGGGATCCACCAGGACGTCTCCAAGCGCGAGGACGCCGTGGCCGCCGTCGACTTCGCGGTGCAGACCTACGGCGGACTGCACTACGCCGTGAACAATGCCGGCGTGGGCGGGCAGATGGAGGCCCTCGGGGAGACCGATATCGAGGCGTGGGAGCGCACGCTCGCGATCGATCTCATCGGCGTGGCCTACGGGATGCACGCCCAGCTGCCCGTGATCGAACAGCACGGGGGAGGGGCCATCGTGAACATCGGCTCCATCCATTCCACCGTGGCCACCGCCGTGGGCAACAGCGCGTACACCGCGGCCAAGCACGGTCTCGTGGGTCTCACCAAGCAGACGGGCGTGGACTACGCCCGACGCGGCGTACGCGTGAACGCGGTGGGTCCTGCCTACATCGACACCCCGCTGCTCAAGAACCTGCCCCCGCAGACGCTGTCGGAACTGATCGACAAGCACCCCATGGGGCGGCTGGGCACCTCGCAGGAAGTGGCTCAGCTGACCACGTTCCTGCTCTCGGACGGCGCGTCCTTCATCACCGGGGGCTACTTCCTGGTGGACGGCGGGTACACGGCGGTCTGAGTAGCGGCGACACCCGCGGGTCACGGGTGTTCCGGCACGCGTGTAGAATGATCAGGTTCCCCCGTACACATTGCGGGGTAGAGGCGCGCCGGTCCGAGGCGCGCAGTTCGCGCCCCAACATGGCGCGTGCGCGCGGAATCGTTTCGCGCGGACCAACCTGAAAGACGTTCTTTGTCTCATTCCTTCGAAGACCTCGGTGTATCCGAGGCGCTTTCCGCTGACCTCGCCCGCGTGGGCATCACGGAAGCTTTCCCCATCCAAGAGAAAACTCTCCCCGATTCGCTGTCCGGGCGTGACGTGCTCGGCCGCGGCCGCACCGGCTCGGGCAAGACGGTCGCGTTCGCGCTGCCGCTCGTGTCCCGGCTCGCGGGACTCGCCCCCGGCTCGTCCCGCGTGGCCCGCCGGGCGAACCGCCCCACCGGCCTGGTGCTGGCTCCCACGCGTGAGCTCGCGACCCAGATCGATCGCACCGTGGCGCCCCTGGCCAAGGCCGCGGGGCTGAACACCACCGTGATCTTCGGCGGTGTCTCCCAGAAGCACCAGGAGAAGGCGCTCGCGGGCGGTGTGGACATCGTGGTGGCCTGCCCGGGCCGGCTCGAGGACCTCATCAAGCAAGGTCTGCTCACGCTCGACGACGTCCGCGTGACCGTCCTGGACGAGGCCGACCACATGGCCGACATGGGCTTCCTGCCCGTGGTCACCCGGATCCTGTCCCGCACCCCCAAGGGCTCCCAGCGGTTGCTGTTCTCCGCGACCCTGGACAACGGCGTGGACATCCTGGTCAAGAAGTTCCTCAAGGACCCGGTGCTGCACTCGGCGGACAACGCCCAGGCCGCGGTGACCACCATGGACCACCACGTCCTGGTCACCGACAGCGATCACAAGCAAGCACTGATCGAGACCCTCGCGTCGGGCACCGGTCGGCGGATGATGTTCACCCGCACCAAGTACCGCGCCAAGAAGATGGCCAAGAAGCTCAGTCAGGCCGGGATCCCCGCGGTGGACCTGCAGGGTAACCTGTCCCAGGGCGCGCGGGACCGCAATCTCGCCGCGTTCTCCGCGGGTGACGTGCGGGTCCTCGTGGCCACGGACGTGGCCGCGCGCGGTGTCCACGTGGACGACGTCGAACTCGTCGTGCACATCGACCCGCCCGCCGAGCACAAGTCCTACCTGCACCGTTCCGGCCGCACGGCGCGGGCCGGCGCCTCCGGGTCCGTGATCACGATCGCGACCACCGAGGAGCGCTCGGACGTCAACAAGCTCATGAAGAAGGCCGGTGTCACGCCCCGCGTGGACCAGGTCGCACCCGGTTCCGAGGTCGTGAAGGACCTCGTGGGCGAGCGCGCCGAGCGCGTTGCGCCGGGTGCCACCCCGGCCGGCGCGACCGGTGGCTCGCCTTCCGCTTCCCGTTCCGGCGGGGGTGCCTCCAGGGCCCGCCGCGGTGGCCGTGGCGGTTCGGGCCGGGGCCGCGGTCGCGGTTCCGCTCAGGCCGCCGGACGCGGCAACGGTACTCGTTCCGGCGACGCCGGTGCCGGGCGCGGTCCCTCGAACGGGCGTTCGCAGGCTCGCTCCAGCGAACGACGCCGCGGTGGCAGCGTCGATGGCGCGGCCTCCGGTAGCGCACGCACCGGCGCGTCCCGCTCCGCCCGCGGCGGTTCCGCCCAGCGCGGTCACGGGGCGGACCGGGTTCCGGACCGCGCCACGGCGGCGGCGCAGCGGCGTCGTGAGAACAACCGGGCGGGTCAGCCCACTCGCTGATCGCTCGGCGAGGGTCGCCGCGAGCGCTGTCCCACCTCGACCCCGGGGTGGAACGGTGCTCGCGGAACTGCGCTTCCCAGTGGAGAACTCCCGGTCCGATGAGTCATCGGACCGGGAGTTCTCTATTGCTGGTTCGGGCCGGGGCGGTTCCGGCATCATGCCCGCGGGCCTACTCCGGAGGAGTGAGCGAGCGCAGGAAGTCCAGGGTGACGTCCTCGTGCGCGTTGACGAACACCCGGTGCGGGCCGTCAGGGACGGGCTTGTCACCCGGGACGACCACCACGGTCATGCCCGCGGCAACCGCACTGCGCACCCCCGGTTCCGAGTCCTCGATGGCCACGCAATTCCGCGGGGCGACCCCGAGCAGTTCGGCACCCGTGAGGTACGGTTCGGGATCCGGCTTGGGACGGGTCACGTCGTCCTGGGAGACGATCCGGGTGAGCACGTCCGGGGCACCAGCGGCGGTGGTCCCCGCGACCGAGCTCAGCGCGTTCGTGACGATCGCCGCCGGGATACCGGCCTCGCTCAGTTCGCTCAACAGCGAGCGCATGCCGGGCAGGAAGGGTACACGGTCGTCCATGCTGTCGATCACGTGCTCGGCGAGTTGCTGCGTGATGTCCTCGACGGAATCGGTGGCCCCGCGTTCCACGAACTTGCGGGCCGCATCCGGCACGGTCCCCCCGAGGGTCGCGTGATCGTCCTCCACGGTCCAGCTCTGGTCGTACCGCTGCGCGACCTTGCGCTTGGCGGCCGCCCATTGGGGCTCCGTGTCCACGAGGGTGCCGTCGTGGTCGAAGAGCACAGCCAGGGGGTAGGTCATGGCCACCTTTCGGAAGCATCGGGGGTGGGATATAGGACCCCAGTTTACCGGCGAACCCCGGGGCCGGAGGCGGCGTCGTCGGGATGCCGCCGCGCTATGCAGGAGCCAGACCGCGCAGGAAGTCCAGGGTGAGCGCCGCGTGATCGGCCACGTGCACGATGCCGGGTCCGGGCAGGACCTGCTGCACCCCCGGGACCACGACCGTGGTGATCCCCGCGGCCACGCCGGACGCCGCGCCGGAGGGCGAATCCTCCACGACCACGCACGCCCCGGGCGCCACGCCCAGACGCCTGGCGGCCTCGAGGTACGCGTCCGGATCCGGTTTGGGCCTGACACCCTGGGCCACCTCCTGGTCCCCGATGATCACCCGGAACAGGTTGTCCGGGGCCCGGGACGCGGTGTAGCGGGCCACCTCGGAGGTCGCGTTCGTGACGATCGCCGCGGGGATCCCGGCACGCTCCAGGTCCTCCAGGAGAGGTACGACCCCGGGAATGAACGTGGGCGGGTTCTCCTCCAACACCGCTTGCAGCACCCCGTAGAACTCGCGGTAGACCTCGTCCAGCGACCCCGGTACGCCCAGCGCGCTCAACCGCTCCACGGTGGTCGCGAGCGGCCTGCCCAGGGTGTCCTGGGTGTCCCGCTCGGTCCACTCACCCCCGTGCGCGGCCACGATCCGCTGTTTGCCCAGTTCCCACAGCGGTTCGGTGTCCACCAGGGTGCCGTCATGGTCGAAGAGGACGGCCTGCGGGAAGTCGTGGGTGCTCATGACTCCACGGTACGTGCCCGCCCCGACACGGACCGCGCCCTACGATGGACGTATGAGTGCTTCCGATCCCGCGTCCGCCCATCACAGACCGGGATCCGCGCTGTCCGGCGCCTTCCCGGTAATCATGATCGCGGTGGCCGCGGCGTTGGCCCTGTGGGTCGGCTTCGGCCGGGGCGTCGCGGGTCTGCTCGGCTCCCTCACCCCGGTCTACGCGGCGGCGATCGGGCTGCCCATCCTGCTGTTACACGTCATCGCGGCGGCGCTGTTCCGTCGGGACGCACTCAGCTACCCGTCCCACGCCATGAGCCGGCGGGGCATGCTCACCGCGGTGGCCTCATGGGTGATCACGCTGTGCTTCGGGTTCTTCCTCCCGGATTCCACCGCCCACGGTATGCAGTCCCTGTTCACCCATGCGGTCGGCGCCGAGTACGTGGAGTTGAGTTACGGGTTTGTCAACATCTTCGGCGTGCTGTCCGTGGCGCTCGCGGTCGCCCTGGTGCTGCTCGCGCTCACGGATCTGCGCGTCACGGCGCGCCGGCTGCGCGGTGAGCCCCTCACGGAGGACGAGCGCCTGGACCGCCTTGAGGCGCACCCCCGCGGTCTCGACGCTGCCTCCGACGCCGCCGGTGCCGGGCCCGCGCCGGCGAGCGCGACGTCGTCGTCCCGGGAACGACTGTGACGGTGCCGCTGCGCACGCCGCGACTCATGCTGCGTGCCTACCGCGCGGACGACGCCGCGTTCGTGCGTGACCTGTATGCGCGCGCCGAGGTGCAGCGCTACATCGGGGACGGCACGCAGCGCGTGAGCTCGGACGGGCAGGCCCGGGAGAAGATCCGGGGCTGGGACCAGGGCTACGCGCACGAGCCGGTGCTCGGTGTGTGGGCCATCGTCGACCCGGTCGACGCCCTCGCGGGGACCCTGCTGCTCAAGCCCATCCCCGATTCCGGCACGAACACCGCGACCGACGTGGAGGTCGGGTGGCACCTGCACCCGCGCGCGTGGGGACGCGGATACGCCACGGAGGCGGCCCGTGCCGTGCTGGCCCACGCCTTCGAGCACGGTCAGGACCGGGTGGTCGCCGTGACGCACCCAGCCAACCGGGCGTCGCAGGCCGTGTGTCATCGCCTGGGCATGACCCACCGCGGTCTCAGCCGAGCGTACTACGACGCCGAGTGCGCACTCTTCGAGCTCCGGGCACCCACCGCGCACGAAGGGGAGGCAGCATGAGTGATCCCGATCTCGTGATCGGTGCGGACGGTCTCGCCCGGCCCAGATGGGCGGCCTCGGACCCGCTGCTTAGGGAGTACTACGACCACGAGTGGGGCGTGCCGGTGCGGGACGAGAACGGGCTGTTCGAGCGCGTGACGCTCGAGGCGTTCCAATCCGGGCTGTCATGGCGCACGGTGCTCGCGAAACGGCCGGCGTTCCGGGAGGTCTTTCACGGCTTCGACCCGGAGGCCGTGGCGGCCATGGACGAACGGGACGTCGAGCGGCTCCTGGGGGACGCGCGGATCATCCGCAACCGGCGCAAGATCGAGGCGACCGTGACGAACGCGCGAGCCACCGTGGCTCTGCGCGAGGACGGCGGTCTGGCGGACCTCGTGTGGTCCTTCATGCCGAGCAGCACCCCGCATCCCGATCGCTTCGCGGACGTCCCGACCACCTCGGATGAGAGCAGGGCCCTGTCCCGCGAACTGAAACGGCGCGGGTTCGTGTTCGTGGGTCCCACGACCATGTACGCACTCATGGAAGCGATCGGGATGGTGGACACCCACTTGGTGGGCAGTCACCGCCGCGGGACCTCCGGGGTCTGGGCGTGAGACCGGGTGCCGCGGGCGCTAGCGATCACGACGGCGCAGATAGCTGCGGCCGTCTGAATCCCTGACCATCTCGTAGTCGTCCTGGAGGTCGCGGTACCAGTCCTGGGCCTCGGGGGTCATCTCGGTGTTGCCCCGCAGGTTCATGGAGCTGCGGTTGGCCGGTCCCACGAAGCGCATCACCACCTTGTTGAAACGCTGCAGCCGACTCGGCTTGCGCGGGGTGGTCTCATCGGACGGTGAATCGGTGTCCACGGCGGGTTCCTTCGGAGACTGCGGGTGGGGAGAGAACTCTGGGGAGCGCACGCGCGTCCCACCTCCATTATGCCCGACGCAGGGGTGAGAAAGGCCCGAGGGCCCCTGACCGTTCCCGGTCAGGGGCCCTCGGGTACGATCACGAGCGGATCAGGCCCGCTGCGTGTCGTCCTTGACGTTTTTGGCGTGCTCCTGCGCGGAGCCCTTGAGCTGGCCGGCTTCCTGCTGACCCTGCTCCTTGACCTCCTGGGCGCCGGACTGCGCGGTCTGCTTGACCGACTCCGCAGCCTCCTTGGCCGGTTTTTTCAGGTCGTCCGCGATCTCCTGCGCGGCTTCCTTGGTGGAATCCATGGCGCTCTGCAGGTGCGGCTGGACGCGGTCGGCGGCCTCGGCCACGAGCTCCTGCTCCTTCTGGCTCGAGGGCAGCAGGGAACCGATCAACCAACCGGCACCGAGGGCGATCAGACCCGCGGCCATGGGGTTGCCACGGGTCTTGGCCCGGGCGGTCGCCGGGGCGCTGCTGATGGCCTCGCCGGCCTGGTCCATGCGGTGGGAGGCCTCGTCACGAAGGTCGCGGCCTGTGTCCCGGGCGTCCTCGGCGGAGCCCATGATGGACTCGCGGACGTCCTGGATCTTGTGGCGGGCCTTGCTCTTCTGACGGTCGACCACCTTTTCCGGGGTGACCTTCTCCGCCACGGCGTCCACGTCCGCATTCAGGCGTGCACGGGTGGCTTCGATGTCGGCGCGGATCTGATCGGGGTTCTGCTGGCTCATCGGGTCTCCTTGGAAGGCTTCACGGTATCCGGAATTTCGCTGACGGTTTCGCGGGTTCGGGGCAGCGGGTCCTTGGTTGCCTGGGCCATCTTGCGCTTGCCGCGGTCCAGGTTCTTCTTGCCCACCGCGGCGAGGATCGCGGCGATGATCGCCCAGATGACCGCCACGATCACGGCCGACCAGCCAAGACCCACCAGGTTGCCCAGGGCCCACATGAGGGCCAGGGATAGGAACAGGAGCACGAAGTGGCCGGCCACACCGGCGCCTCCCAACAGTCCCGCGCCCTTACCGGTGACCTTTACGGAGTCCGTGGCCTTCTGGATCGCCACGTTCGCCTCGGCCTTGGCCAGCGCGATCTCCTGCTGGATCAGGGTGGTCAGGTTGGTGCTCAGAGACTTGAACATCTCACCGAGCGACTCGTGCTCCGCCCGCTCTTCGGGTTCCGACGGGGGAATGGGGTGACTCATCGACGCTCACTGCCTTGTCCGGGGTAGGTGGTGCCGGGGACCTGGGTGTCGCCCTGACCGGGGTACGTGGTGCCGGGAACCTGCGCGTCGCGCTGATCCGGGTAGACCGTGCCGGGAACCCGGTCGGTGTAGGTGCGGGTGCCCTCGCCACGGGTGTCGTTGCGGTACGCGTACGTGTCACCCGTGCTGGGGGTGCCGTACGCGGGTGCCTGGGTGCGGGCGACGGTGTCGTGGTGGTCGTTGCCGATCTCGTCGCTGTCCTTGGCGCTGCGCGTGGCGCGCCCGGCGAGCAGACCGATGCCGGCCGCGATGGCCAGGAAGGTCCCGGGACGGCGGGCGGCGAAGCGGCGTACGTCACCGAGTAGCTGCTGCGGGTCCTTGTTCTCCAGCGAGGACGCGAGGGAGTTCACGGTGCCCGAGGCGTTGCCGAGCAGGCCACTGACGTACTCGGTTTCCGGCTTCTTGCCCTGGGAGATGGCGTCCACCTCGTCGCTCACGGAGCGGACGGTCGATGCGAGGCGCTCCTGCTGCGGGCCCACGTAGCCCTGTAGGTCTTCCTTGAGGCGGCCCCACAGGTCGTGCGCCTGGCCCATGGCCTCGTCCTTGGCGGCGACGGCCTGCTCCTTGGCGGTCTCTTTCACGCGGCGGCCGGATCCAGCCGCCTCGTTCTTGAGCTGCTGCGCCTCGACCTTGCCGGATTCCGCGGCGACGTCCTTCTTGGACGGGACCTCGGTGGAACCCTGGGAGTGGGTCTGTTGACCAGCTCGACGCTGATCGTTGTTGTTGCTCATAGTGGCACCTTTCCTACAGCATGTGGTGGATTTAATAAGGCTACATATTATCGGGGGATTGGTATAGAGCATTCGATAATCTATTTCCACCCGAGTGGGCCGAAAATGCGGAGTGGAAAATGAATTGACAAATCATTTCGCGCTGAGCGGAATATCGGGCTTCCCGTATTAGGTTGAGCGTAGTAGACTCAAGTTAACTGAAGTCAACGTCATCACTACTGTCGGAAGGAGCCGCCGTGGACACCAAGTTCACGACCAAGTCCCAAGAAGCCCTGAGCGCTGCAGCGTCGAACGCCGCGACCGCGGGCAACCCCAACATCGAGCCCGCCCACGTCCTCAAGGCGCTCATGGACCAGCGCGACGGCGTGGCCGTCGCCGTCCTACAGGCCACCGGTGCCAACGCGGACGCCGTGTCCATCAAGGCGAGCAACATCATCCACGAGATGCCCAGCGCATCCGGGACCTCTACGGCCCAGCCCCAGCTGAGCCGCACCGCGCTGCAGGCACTGCAGGCTGCGGAGAACTACGCGCGTGAACTCAAGGACGAGTACGTCTCCACCGAGCACCTGCTCTACGGTCTGGCCGCGGGACGCGACAAGACCGCCGAGGCGCTGCAGTCTGCGGGCGTGACCACGGAGGCGCTCGCACAGGCCATCCCGCAGGTGCGCGGTGACCGCCGGGTCACCAGCCCGGACCCGGAGGGGACCTTCCAATCCCTCGAGAAGTTCGGCACGGACCTCACGGCAATCGCCCGCGAGGGGAAGCTCGATCCCGTGATCGGGCGTGACTCGGAGATCCGCCGCGTGGTCCAGGTGCTCTCGCGCCGGACCAAGAACAACCCCGTG
The DNA here is from genome assembly GCF_040981035.1 of Kocuria sp. CPCC 205297. Classification (NCBI taxonomy): domain Bacteria; kingdom Bacillati; phylum Actinomycetota; class Actinomycetes; order Micrococcales; family Micrococcaceae; genus Kocuria; species Kocuria sp. CPCC 205297. The sequence continues at coordinate 147,937 of NZ_JAVKPY010000004.1, forward strand.
CTGATCGGTGAGCCCGGTGTGGGTAAGACCGCCGTGGTCGAGGGCCTCGCCCAGCGCATGGTGGCCGGGGACGTACCCGAGTCGCTGCGCGGCAAGACCTTGATCTCCCTGGACCTGGGGTCCATGGTGGCCGGCGCCAAGTACCGCGGGGAGTTCGAGGAACGCCTCAAGGCCGTCCTGGACGAGATCAAGAAGTCCGAGGGTCAGATCGTCACGTTCATCGACGAGATCCACACGGTCGTGGGCGCGGGTGCGTCCGAGGGGTCCATGGACGCGGGCAACATGCTCAAGCCCATGCTGGCCCGCGGTGAGCTGCGCCTGATCGGTGCCACCACGCTGGACGAGTACCGCGAGAACATCGAGAAGGACGCCGCCCTGGAGCGTCGGTTCCAGCAGGTCTACGTGGGGGAGCCCTCGGTCGAGGACACCGTGGCGATCCTGCGCGGGTTGAAGGAGCGTTACGAGGCGCACCACAAGGTGCAGATCGCGGACTCGGCCCTCGTTGCCGCCGCTCAACTGTCCCAGCGTTACATCCCCAGCCGTCAGCTCCCGGACAAGGCCATCGACCTGATTGACGAGGCCGCGTCCCGGTTGCGCATGGAGATCGATTCCGCCCCGGAGGAGATCGACGAGCTGCGCCGCTCCGTGGACCGCTTGACCATGGAGGAACTGGCCCTGGACGGGGAGACAGACCCCGCGTCCGTCGAACGTCTGGCCGCTCTGCGCCAGGACAAGGCGGACAAGGAGGCCGAGCTGGATGCCCTCAACGCGCGGTGGGAGGCCGAGAAGGCCGGACTCAACCGCGTGGGTGACCTCAAGGCGCAGATCGACGACCTGCGCTCGCAGGCCGAACGCGCCCAGCGCAACGGTGACCTGGGGGAGGCCTCCCGCTTGCTGTACGGCGAGATCCCGGCTCTGCAGAAGGACCTGGACGCCGCACAGGCGCAGGAGGAGGCCGGGGCCCGGCATGACACCATGGTCTCGGAGGAGGTTACCGCGGACGACATCGCCGAGGTGATCTCCGCGTGGACCGGTATCCCCGCGGGCAAGATGCTGCAGGGCGAGTCCGACAAACTGCTGCACATGGAGCAGCTGCTGGGCAAGCGCCTGATCGGGCAGAAGCCGGCCGTGAGTGCGGTCGCGGACGCCGTACGGCGTTCCCGCGCGGGGATCTCGGACCCGGACCGCCCCATCGGCTCGTTCCTGTTCCTGGGCCCCACGGGCGTGGGCAAGACCGAGCTGGCCAAGTCCCTCGCGGACTTCCAGTTCGACGACGAGCGCGCCCTGATCCGCATCGACATGTCCGAGTACTCGGAGAAGCACTCCGTCTCACGCCTGGTCGGTGCCCCTCCGGGGTACGTGGGCTACGACGAGGGCGGGCAGCTGACCGAGGCCGTGCGGCGTCGTCCGTACTCGGTGGTGCTGCTCGACGAGGTCGAGAAGGCCCATCCCGAGGTCTTCGACATCCTGCTGCAGGTCCTGGATGACGGCCGCCTGACCGACGGGCAGGGCCGCACGGTGGACTTCCGCAACGTGATTCTGATCCTGACCTCGAACATGGGCAGCCAGTTCCTGGTGGATCCCACCATGGACGAGGAGGCCAAGAAGAACGCCGTGATGGGCGTGGTCAACGCCTCGTTCAAGCCGGAGTTCCTCAACCGGTTGGACGACATCATCATGTTCGACCCGCTGAGCACCGAGGACCTGGCCAAGATCGTGGACATCCAGGTGGCCCAGCTCGCGCACCGTCTCGAGCAGCGGCGCCTGTCCCTGGAGGTCACGCCCGGGGCTAGCGAGTGGCTGGGCATCACGGGCTACGACCCCGCCTACGGTGCCCGCCCGCTGCGCCGGCTCGTGCAGCGCGAGATCGGTGACCGCTTGGCGCGCGGGCTGCTCTCCGGCGCCATCACGGACGGGGACACCGTGCTCGTGGACGTCAACCCGGACGTCGCCCAGGACGGCCTGACTGTCACCGCTTCGCACGGCGACGACCCGCAGGACGACGACGCCGCGCACGCCCACGACGCCGCGGCGCGGGACAGCGGCGACGACGTCGTGGACGCGGAGATCGTCGACGAGTGACACCCGGCCACCGCGGATGCGTTCGCGGTGACCGAGACCGCCCGAAGAGCCTAGTGCTGCTCGGGCGGTCGTCCGTTCCGGGGCGACCGCTCATCCACGGTGGGTCTCTCGCCCGCGGCCGGCTGATCGGCCACGGCCGGCCGCGCGTCCACGTAGGTGTCCTGACGGTAGTCGTACTCCACGGGCTGACCGTTCTCGTCGGTGCGCTGGTACCACGAACTCATGCGCTCCCCCGTGGAGTCCACGTCGTGACCGGCCGCGGCGGGGCCCTCCTGGTGGCGGACCTCCAGGGCGAAATCGTCCCCGTGCTCGTCCATGCCCTGGCGTACCGCGTTGTCGAGCGCCGTGCGCGCGTAGTGGTGGCGCAGACTCATGGGATCGGTGGAGAGGTCCCGCAGGAACGCCGGGATCAGGGCCAGCAGGATCACCGCGAACGGCAGCGCCGCCACGGTCACGAGGTCCTGCAGACCCTGCAGGGCGTTCGCCCCGCCCACCGCGAGCATCACGGAGGACACCCCGGCCAGGGCCACACCCCAGAAGATGATGATCTTCCGGTCCGGTTCGGGCTTGCCCTGCTGGGACATGGACGCCATCACGAGCGTCGCGGAGTCCGCGGACGTAATGAAGAAGACGGCCAGCAGCACGATGATCGCAATGGGCGTGATCTGCGCGAACGGCAGGGCGTCCAGGACGCGGAAGAGCATGTCCTCGGGGGACGCGGCACCCGCGATGTCCACGCCGTCGCGCTGCAACCAGATGGCGGTGCCGCCGAAGACCGAGAACGCGAGCACACAGATCACGGTGGGTGCCAGCAGTACCACGCTCACATACTGGCGCAGGGTGCGCCCGCGGGAGATGCGGGCCACGAACACGCCCACGAACGGCGCCCACGAGACCCACCACGCCCAGTAGAACAGGGTCCACGAGCGCATGAATTCCTCGGCCTCCGTGCCCCAGGACGCGGAGAGGGACAGCATCTGGAACATCTCACCGAAGTATGTGCCCACGACCGAGGGGATGAAGTTCAGCAGAAACACGGTGGGGCCCGCCACGAACAGGAAGAACGCGACCACGGCCGCGAGCACCATGTTGAAGTTCGAGAGCCTGCGGATCCCCTTGGCCACGCCGGAGACCGCGGAGATCAGGAACACGCACGTGAGCACCGCGATGATCGCGATCAGCACCGCGTTGCCCACCTCACCGAGACCGGTGATGATCTGCAGACCGCGGCCGATCTGCAGCGTGCCCAATCCCAGGGAGGCGGAGGTCGCGAAGAGGATGCCCACGATCGCGAACATGTCGATGAGCCGCCCGCCCACGCTCAGGTGCGCGCGCTGGCCGAAGATCGCGGACATCAGCAGGGGCCGCCCACGGCGATAGCCCGCGTAGCCCACGGCCGCCCCCACGAGCGCGTAGATGGCCCACGCCTGCAGTCCCCAGTGGAAGATGGTCTGTGCGAGTGCGGAATGCATCGCGTGGTAGCTCTCCGCCGCGGCGCGTCCCGGGGGAGGGGTCATGTAGTACGTGACGGGTTCGTAGACACCGAAGAAGATGAGCCCCACGCCCATCCCCGCCGCGAAGAGCATGGCGATCCACGACCCCATGGAGTAGGCCGGTTCCTCGCCGTCCTTGCCCAGAGGGATCCGGCCGTAGCGTGAGAACCCCACGAAGAGCAGGAACAACAGCATCACGGCGGCCAACAGGGTGAAGACCCATCCGCCGTAGGTCACCACCGCGTCCAGTGCACCCTTGGACACCGTGGTGAGCGATTCGGTGGAGACCGCACCCCACACCATGAATCCCACGATCAGTGCTCCGGCGACCCCGAACGTGATCTTGTCCGTGTGGTAGCGCACCCGCTGTTCCTCCACCGAGACCCCGGGGACCAGGCCCGGGTGGGTGTCATGGGGATACGGACTCTCGGAGGGCGGGACCCTCCGCGGGGATGAGCTCATGGCGAACCTGCTCTGGTGCGGGGAATGTGCGGACTGCGCCGCCGGGGCCGTTTCACTGTACCGGCCGAATTCGCCCCGCGAGTTTCCTCGAACGACGCCGTGAGGGCCCGGGATTCGCCCGGGGTGGACGCACGGGGTGCGGGTGCGCGAGAAGCGTACAAAACATGTACCCTGGACACACGAAAAACTGACAAGACACTCCGGGGCCGTACTGTGTGCTCAACACGGTACCGCCGATCGGACACGAGACGCAGAGGGGGTCACGCCATGGGGCGCGGCCGTCAAAAGGCGAAGGCGACACGACAGGCGCGGGAGATGAAGTACTTCAGCCCGCAGACCGACTATTCGGCGTTGCAGCGGGAGTTGCGCAGCAGCAAACCGTCCTCCCGAGCCATGGATCACGAGGAACGTCCCGAGGATGAGGACGACTACTCGACCTACGCGGAGAAGTACTCGGACTACGACTGATCCGCTCGCCGCGCCACCGCGGCGGCGTCGTCATCGTGACCAGCAGAGCAAGGAACCGCCCACACGAGCGTGTGGGCGGTTCCTTGCGTGCCCGTCGCGTCGCGGGCGCTCGGTGCGCGTTCAGAGGGCGTAGTCACCTGTCATGAGCACGCCGCCGCCGGCCACGCCCTTGGCGCCTTGCACCCAGTCACTGCCGTGGCGGGAGGCATCCGGGTCCACGGGACCCACGCGGCCCATGATCCAGGACGGCAGCCCGCGTTCGGTGAGATGGGCCACGGCGGCGTCGGCCACGGCGGGGTCCACGATCGCGACCATGCCCACGCCCAGGTTGAGCGTGCGCTCGAGGTCCGCCAGGGGCACCTGACCGAGCTGCGCCACGAGCTGGAACACGGGCGGCAGGGACCACGTGGAGCGCTCCACCGTGGCCTGCAGGTCCGCGGGCAGAACACGCGCCAGGTTGGCCGCGAGACCACCGCCGGTCACGTGGGAGAAGCCGCGCACGCCGTGGCCCGTGGTGCCGTCCGGACCGTTCACGGGGAACGCCCCCGCGAGGTCCAGGACGTCCGCCGCGTAGACGCGCGTGGGTTCGAGCAGTTCCTCGCCCAGGGTCCGGCCCAGTTCGCTGACCTGGCGGTCCAGCTGCCAACCGGCCACGTTGATGACCCGGCGCACCAAGGAGTACCCGTTGGAGTGCAGCCCGGAGGACGCCATGCCGATCACGACGTCCCCGTCACGCACGCGCTGCGGGCCGAGCAGTTCGTCCGCCTCGATCACGCCGGTGGCCGCACCGGCGACGTCGTACTCGTCCACGCCCAGCAGCCCGGGGTGCTCGGCGGTCTCTCCGCCCACGAGGGCGGTGCCCGCGGCCTCGCACGCCGCGGCGATGCCCCGCACGATGTCCGCGATGCGTTCCGGGACCACCTTGCCGGTCGCGATGTAGTCGGTCATGAACAGCGGCTTGGCGCCCACGACCACGATGTCGTCCACGACCATGCCCACGAGGTCCCACCCGATGGTGTCGTGGACGTCCAGGGACTGGGCGATCGCGACCTTGGTGCCCACGCCGTCCGTGGACGTGGCCAGGTAGGGCTTGCGGTAGCCGGTGAGCTCGGAGACGTCGAAGAGCCCGGCGAAGCCGCCCACGCCGCCCACCACGCCGGACGTGTGGGTCGCCTTCACGGCGGACTTCATGAGTTCGACGGCGCGGTCCCCGGCCTCGACGTCCACCCCCGCGCTCGCGTAGGTGACGGCTTCCGTGCCGTGGGCTCGGGACTGGCTCATGCGGTGGTCTCCTCGTGGGCGGTGTCGGTGCGCGGTGCTGGGTCCACGAGGTCCTCGGAGGGTTCCGCGTGGGCCCCGGGGGATTCCAGCACGGACTTGCCGAGCCGGTCCGCCTTGGGCAGGGCCGTGGGGTAATCACCCGAGAAGCACGCGGTGCACAGGGTGGGACGGGGGCGGGCGGTGGCCTCGATCATCCCCTCCTCGGAGATGTACCCCAGGGAATCGGCGCCCAGGGAGGCGCGGACGTCCTCCACGGCGAGCCCGTTGGCGATCAGCTCCGCGGGGGACGCGAAGTCGATGCCGTAGAAGCACGGCCACTTGATGGGCGGGGAGGAGATCCGCACGTGGATCTCCGCCGCCCCCGCTTCACGCAGCATGCGCACGAGGGCCCGCTGGGTGTTGCCGCGCACGATCGAGTCGTCCACGACCACCAGGCGCTTGCCCGCCACGATCGAACGCAGGGGGTTGAGCTTGAGCCGGATCCCGAGCTGACGGATGGTGTCCGAGGGCTCGATGAACGTGCGGCCCACGTAGGAGTTCTTCACGAGCCCGTGTCCGAACGGGATGCCCGAGGCCTCCGCGTATCCGATCGCGGCGGGGGTCCCGGACTCGGGGGTGGGCATCACGAGGTCCGCGTTCACGGCGTGCTCGCGCGCGAGTTGTCGGCCCATCTCCACGCGGGACTCGTACACGGAGCGCCCGGCGATCGTGGTGTCGGGGCGGGCCAGGTACACGTACTCGAACACGCACCCCGCGGGCTTCGCCTCCGCGAAACGGCGCGAACGCAGGCCGTTCTCGTCGATCGCGATGAACTCACCGGGTTCCACCTCGCGCACGAAGGAGGCGCCTACGATGTCCAGCGCAGCGGTCTCGGAGGCCACGACCCAGCCGCGTTCCAGTCGGCCCAGCACGAGGGGACGCACGCCCAGGGGATCGCGCGCGGCGTAGAGTGTGGCCTCGTCCATGAACGTGAGACAGAAGGACCCCACCAGCCGGGGCAGCAGCATCATGGCCGCCTCCTCGAGCGAGTTCAGGGGGTGCTCCGCGAGCAGCGCGGTGATCAACGCGGTGTCCGTGGTGTTGCCCCGGGCGATCTCACCGCGGGACGGGAACCCGGACTTGTCGAGCAGCAGGTCGTAGAGCTCGGCGGAATTGGTCAGGTTGCCGTTGTGCGCGAGCGCGAGCGTGCCGTGCGGGGTGGCACCCAGGGTGGGCTGGGCATTGGCCCAGTGGGACGCACCCGTGGTGGAGTAGCGCGCATGTCCCACGGCCAGGTACCCCTTGAGAGTGTTGAGCGTGGTCTCGTCGAAGACCTGGGACACGAGCCCCATGTCCTTGTAGACCGAGATCCGTTCCCCGTCGGACGTCGCGATGCCCGCGGACTCCTGCCCGCGGTGCTGCAGCGCGTACAGGCCGTAGTACGTCAATTTGGCGACGTCCTCGCCCGGGGCCCACACGCCGAACACGCCGCACGCGTCCTGGGGGCCTTTTTCTCCGGGCAAGAGGTCGTGAGAGAGTTTTCCGTCAGCTCGAACCACGCAGACAGTGTCTCATGTGCCGGGGCGCTCGTCCGCCCCGTGAAGATTCTGGACCTCCGCGGTCACGTGCCGGGAGCGTTTGAGGGAGATCCGGTCCAGGACGAGTGCCACCACGGCGCCTACGGTCGCACCCACGATCAGGAACGTCATGAGGAAGAACCCGATGATGGCCCCGCGGGTGTAGGCGAGCGATCCGGGGCCCAGCGCACCCACGAGCAGTCCCGCGATGGCCCCGACGGCCGCGCCCGTGATGAGGAACGCGATCATGTTGGGGGCGCGGCGCACCGTCATCCGTTCGGTGGCGGAACCGGGCTGCGGGGCGGGCGCGGGCGTCTCGGGATCGGCGGAACTCATGGTTTCCAGGTTATCGCGCATCCGGGCGTGCGCGGGCCACGCGATGTCGTCGGTGGGGCGTGGGTGGTGCCTCAGCCGAACAGCGGGAGCCACGCGCTGAGGTCGGTGCGCGTCCCGGACGCCGCGACGCTGCCCTCGCGGACGCTGTCGGTCCACCGTGCGCGTCCGGTCGCGAGCGCGAGCCACGTGGTGGCGTCGGTCTCCACCACGTTGGGTGGGGTGCCGCGCGTGTGGCGCGGACCGGGGACGCACTGGGTCACGCCGAAGGGCGGCACGCGCACCTCCACGGAATTGCCCTCCGCGCGACTCGCGAGTTCCTCGAGGCAGTAGCGCACCGCGGTGGCCGTGGTGCGGCGGTCGGCCTCGTCAGGGGATCGGCGCCAGCGCGCGAGCGCGAGGCTGCCGTCCGCCGGGTCGACCTTGCGTCGGATCGTCATGGCCCACCTCTGGGATCGTGGATCTCGGATTGAGGATCGGGGGGCCGGTCAGCCCAGGAGTTCCCGCAGCGGCTCGGCGAGCTCGATGGCACCCACGGGCCGCCCAGCCCCGGTGATCGGGTGCGTGACACGTTCGAGGACGCGATCGGCGTCGGCCCGGGAAACGGCACCCGCGTGCGCGAGCAGCGTGAGGCCCACGAGTGAGTTGGCGCGCGAGGAACCGTCCAGCATCTTGATGGCCACGGACCACCCGGAACGGGTGCCCAGCCCCAGCACGCCCTCCGCGCCGAGCTTGGTGATCACGTCCAGCTCCTCCATGATCACGGTGTTCGAACGCCCCGGGCCCTGGACGTACTCGGGGTAGTCGAGCATGGACGTGGCCACGGTCGCGGCGCGGGCGTCAGCCTCCACGTTGCGTGCGGCGCGCCCCAGCGTGGAGTACATGCGGGCGAGGCCGGTGAGGGTGATCGCCGTGAGCGGTGCACCGCAGCCGTCCACGCCCACGTGCTGGGCGCGCTCGCCGGAGAACTCCTCGATGGTCTCGATCACGAGCTGCTGCAGCGGGTGCTCGGGATTCAGGTAGGAGTCGATGGGCCACCCGTTGGTCACGCACGCGAGCAGGAACGCCGCGTGCTTGCCCGAACAGTTCATGCACATGCGGTTGCGGCCGCGTTCGGTGCGGATCAACCACGCGCGCGTGTCCTCGTCCTGGGGCCAGTCCGGCGGGCACTGCAGCGCCTCGGGGTCCAGCTCGGCCGCCTTGAGGATCGAGTTGACCGCGTCCAGGTGGTCGAACGTGGCGGTGTGCGACGCCGCCGCGATCGCCACCTGCTCGCCGCGCAGCGGGGCCCCGGCCTTCATCGCGGCGATCGCCTGGAACGGCTTGAGGGCCGAGCGCGGGAAGATCGCCTCGTCCGGAGCGCCCACGGAGAACGCCACGGATCCGTCAGGTGCCAGCACCACGGCGGATCCGCTGTGCCGGGACTCCACGAAGCCGCTGCGTTGCACCACGGCGAGTTCCACGGCCTGGTCCGAGCTGAAGGTCTGCATACCTTCCAGTATGGCAGCGTGGCCCGCGCAATCGTTGCCCGGGCGGGGGCTGTGGCCGATACGCTGAGCGCGTGAAGGTTTTGGTGGTGGGCCCAGGGGGCCGCGAACACGCGATGATTACGTCCCTGTTACGGGACCCGCACGTCAGCGAGGTGCACAGCGCACCTGGTAACCAGGGGATCGCCCAGGACGTCCCGGTGCATCCCCTCAACGCGCAGGACCCGGAGGCCGTGGTCGCGCTGGCTCGGGAGTTGGGCGCGGACCTCGTGGTCGTGGGACCGGAGGCACCGCTCGTCGCCGGTGTCGCAGACGCCCTCACTCGTGCGGGCATCCCCGTGTTCGGTCCGTCCGCACAGGCCGCGCGGATCGAGGGCTCCAAGGCGTTCGCCAAGGAGATCATGGCGGCGGCGGGTGTCCCCACTGCGCGATCGGTGGCCACGACGGATCTCGCGGACGTGCGGGCGGCCTTCGAGCGTTTTGGTGCGCCCTACGTGGTTAAGGATGACGGGTTGGCTGCGGGCAAGGGCGTGGTGGTCACGCCGGACCGGGACCGTGCCGAGGCCCACGCGCGCGAATGCCTGGACGCGGGGGGTGCCGTGGTCGTCGAGGAGTTCCTGGACGGCCCGGAAGTGTCCCTGTTCGTGCTCAGCGACGGCGAGAACGTGGTCCCACTGCAACCGGCCCAGGACTTCAAGCGCGTTCGCGACGGTGACCAGGGCCCCAACACGGGTGGCATGGGCGCCTACACGCCGCTCGAGTGGCTGCCCGAGGGGTTCACGGACGAGGTCGTGCGCCGCGTGGCCCGCCCCGTGATCGACGAACTGCGACGCCGCGGCACCCCCTTCGTGGGGGTGCTCTACTGCGGTCTCGCCGTGACCGAGCGCGGCATCCAGGTCATCGAGTTCAACGCGCGCTTCGGCGATCCCGAGACCCAGTCCGTCCTGGCGGTGCTCGAAACCCCGCTGGGCGAACTGCTGCTCGACGCCGCGCAGGGCCGGTTGTCCGAGCGCGGGGAGCTCCAGTGGGCCCCCGGCGCGTCCGTGACCATCGTGCTCGCGGCTCACAACTACCCGGGCACCCCGCGCAAGGGGGACGTGATCACGGGGCTGGCCGAGGCCGCCCAGGACCCGGACACGTGGGTCATCCACGCCGGCACAGACCGCAACGGCGCCGGGGAGATCGTCTCGGCGGGCGGGCGCGTGCTCGCCGTCGTCTCCCGCGGGGCGGACCTGCGGGAAGCACGCGAGCGTGGCTATCGTGGGATGGAGCGCATCACCCTTCCCGGATCGCACTACCGCACCGACATCGCGCTGGTCGCGTCCGAGGGACGGATCACGGTCCCCGGGGGCCAACCGGGTCCCGGCACCACGGACGCCCCGGGCGGGACGCCGGGTCGCACCGGGGCGCCCACCGCGACCACAGCAGAGGAGCAGGCATGAGCGAGCACGGCACACCCCTCGAGATCCCGGGCTGGAAGCACGTCTACTCCGGCAAGGTCCGGGAACTCTACGTCCCGGACGAGTCCCGCCTCAGCGCCACGGGTGTGGCGATCCACGACGACGCCGAGTACCGCGCCGGTGCCGTGCTCGTGGTCGCGAGCGACCGGATCTCCGCGTTCGACCAGGTGCTGCCCACCACCATCCCGGACAAGGGCGTCATCCTCACCCAGTTGTCCCTGTGGTGGTTCCAGCAGTTGGACGGGATCGCGAACCACATCCTGACCACGGACGTTCACGAGTCCGTGCGCGGGCGCGCGGTCGTGTGCAAGAACCTGTCCATGTTTCCCGTGGAGAACATCGTGCGCGGGTATCTCACCGGCTCCGGGCTCAAGGACTACCGCGCCACCGGGTCGGTGTGCGGGATCGAGCTGCCGGAGGGCCTCGAGGACGGCGACCGGCTGGAGCAGCCCATCTTCACACCCACGGGCAAGGCCGAACTGGGGGAGCACGACGAGCCCATCACCTATCAGGAAATGGCGAACGTGGTGGGCAATTCCGTGGCGGACCGGTTGCGGGAGCTGTCCCTGAAGATCTACTCGAGCGCCGAGCGGATCGCCCGGGAGCGGGGGATCATCGTGGCGGACACCAAGGTGGAGTTCGGCCTGGACTCCTACCGCGGGGCCATCACCCTGGGGGACGAGGTGCTCACCCCTGATTCCTCACGGTTCTGGGACCTGGAGACCTACAAGCCGGGCCGCCCGCAACCGTCCTTCGACAAACAGTACGTGCGGGACTGGTTGCGCTCGGACGCCTCCGGGTGGGACGGCCAGGGCCCCGTGCCCGAGCTGCCCGAGGAGGTCGTGGCCAAGACGCGCGAGCGCTACGTGGAGGCGTACGAGCGGCTCACCGGCCGGGTGTTCGACGCCCGCGGCCCGTTCTTCGAGGTCGCCGGCCCGCCCGAGTACTGATCCGGCCCAGTACGGATCCTGCCCGGCGCTAGGCCGGCGGCAGCGCGGGTCCTACTTCGTCGAGACTGATGCCTCGGCGCGCTCACGCGCCGGTGCTCACCGGCCGTCCCAGCGCCCGGTGCGCATATCCACGCGGACCCAATGGGCGTCGGTCTCGCGCAGGGGCGTGCCTTCGCGTTCGTAGTGTTCCCGCGCAGTGATCTGCAGGTGGTCGGGCAGCGTGCCGTCCGCGCGCACCACACGCCACCACGGGACGTCCGTCCCGGCCAGGCCCATGGCCATGATCCGCGCCGCGAGCCGCGGGGTGCTCAACCACGCGAGTTCCGCCACGTCCCCGTAGCTGAGCACCGCGCCCGGTGGGATCGCGACGACGACGCTGCGCACGGCCTCGACCGCGTCCGTCCCGGTCCTCGGGGCGTCCGGGGTGTCACTCACGCGACCGGGATCCGCACGTCCAGGTGCCACACGGCATTGCGCGGACCGTACTGCACCTGACCGTTGAGCAGGGCGACCCGTTCCTGGATGCCGCGCAGCCCGAACGCGGAGGTCAGTTCCCTGCGCCCGGAGTCGGTGCTGGCACCCCGGCGGATCTGGTTCTCGGCGTGGACGTGCACGGCGCCGTCCCGGACGAACACCCGCAGGGCGCACCGGGAACCCGTGGGCGCGTACTTGATCATGTTGGTCGAGGCCTCCTGCAGCACCCGGGCCGCGGTGCCGCGGATGGACGTGGGGATCTCGTCCAGGCCGTCACCCAGTTCGAGCTCCGGCACGAGTGCGGCGCGTTCGAGGCTCGCCGCGAGTGCCCGGGCCACGCCGTACAGGGACCCCGTGGTGAGCCCGGAACTGCTGTCCCGCTCGTCCGGGGCGCTGGGGGAGTCCCGCAGGATATGCAGCAGCGTGCGCAGCTCATGCAGCCCGGAGCGGGCGGCGGAGTCCATCATGTCGATCGTGCGGTGCAGTTCCCCGGGGTCCTGCTGCCGGTGGGACCCCGCAGCCTGCATGGTCACGAGGGTCAGTTCGTGCGCGACCACGTCGTGCAGGTCCCGGGCCAGGGCGAGCCGTTCCTGCTCCCGCAGCCGCTGGTGGGTGACCTCTAGAACCGCGAGGCGGCGGGTGTTGAGCCGGTACTGGGTCATGAAGAACCGCACGGCCGCACCGATCAGCGCGGACACACCCAGGGGGATACCCACGGTCCACACGAAATCGGAATTGCGCAGCACCCCCGCGGACACGACCATCCACGTGGCGGTGACCGCCAGGTGGGCCACCGCAGTCCCGCGGGAGAGCATCGCGAGCACCGCGACCATCACGACGCACCCGCACAACAGGGCCAGGGCGTAGTCGTGCAAGACCGTGGCCAACACGTACGACAGCGTGATGGCCACGGCGCTCGCGAGGGGCGACCATGCGAGCAGCGCCACGGCCCCGTAGCTCAGGACCAGGAAACTGCTCGAGAGCACGGCGGGTGCCGGGGGCATGAACGACCACGGCATGGACCGCAGGTCGTCGAGCAGTGCCACCGCGGCGAAGAGCACCACGACGACACGCAGCCAGCTCGGCATACCGCCGGATCGAGGGGCGGGGTCCACCCCGATAGCAGTACCCCCCGGGATCACCGGTTGGGGCAGAGAACGGGCCAGTAGTGGCAGATCACGTTCGTGGGGCCGCGCGGGACCGTGGGGGACGCGGCGTGCGCCGGCGCCGCGCTGAGGATGAGGGCTCCGCTCAGCAGGGCCGCGGTGGCGGTGCGCACCCAGCGTGTGCGGGTCGAAGTGGTGGTGGTCACGGGGGACGAGTGCTCAGTCATGCGCTCAGTTTATGATCAGGCCATGGATTTGTGCAGGCTTCTCTTGGTGGACGATCATCCGCTCATGCGTGACGCCCTCGCAAACCTGTTCCGCGCGGAGCCGGGTTTCGAGGTCGCGGGGGAGGCCTCGGACGGCGCGGAGGCCGTGGCCACGTGCCTGGAACTGCGCCCTGACGTGGTGCTCATGGACATCCGTATGCCGGGGATGGACGGGATCGAGGCCACCGGGGAGATCGTGCAGCGCTGCCCGGAGACCAAGGTGCTCGCGCTGACCACGTTCTCGACCCTCGAGTACGTGGTCCCCGCTCTGCGCGCGGGGGCCTCCGGGTACCTCGTCAAGGACGCCCGGCACGACGAGATCGTCTCCGCCGTAAGCCTGATCCGCGAGGACGAACTCGCGCTGTCCCCGTCCGTGGCCAGCTCGCTGGCCAACAACGTGTTGGGGGACGTCCCGGTGCCCTCCGTGCGCCGCGGTCACCTGCGCGCTGCGGCGGCCGGCGCCGTCGAACCCGCACCCCGGGGACCCCACCCGGACGCGCCCAAGCTCTCGCCGCGCGAACTCGAAACGCTCGAGTGGATCGCCAAGGGGCTCAACAACAATGAGATCGCCGAGCGCATGTCCGTCTCGCACGGCAGTGTGAAGGCCTACGTGTCCCATCTGTGCGAGAAACTCGCGGTGCGGGATCGGGTCCAGGTGCTGATCTCGGGCATCCAGTGGGGCCTCGTGCATCCCGAGCTGGACGACGAGCGGTACCCCCGCCTGACCTGATTCCCAGGTTACCTTCAGGTTCACGCTCGAAGACTGGCCGAATGGCCATGGTGGCGCGGGTCCCCGGTACGGCACAGTTAGTGGTGGACATCGGAGGAGATGTCCACCGCTCCACGGGGGTCGAGCGAGTGTACGGCGTACGGCCCCGAGTAGGAGCGGACCGCTGAACTCGCGACGGGGGTCCTCGTTCCCCCTTGTGACAGAGCTCCGCGAGGCCTGGATCACCTCGCGTGCAGTTCCGAGGTCCTCCGTCGCGTCAGCGGGCCAGGGCGGATGCAAGCCTGACCCCGGCGCCTCCAGGCCAGGAGGCGCCGGGGTTTTTCCTTTGTCAGGGGAGTGCCGGGGAGTTTCCGACGGGCGGGTCAACGGCGCCCCTTCATCGATCCGACGCCCGGGCCGGACGTGGCCGGTCTCGGGACCGTTCGCTGCCGGGCCGTTCAGCCCCGTTCGGCTCGGTTTCTACCCGGCTCAGTCCCGCTCAGCTCAGTCCTGCCGGGCCCGGTCCTGTTCGGCGAGGTCGTGCGCGGCGCGGTCGTGGTTGGCTCGGTCCTGGTCGGCCGTGCCGGTCGCGTCCGGCACGAAGCCGTAGAACCACATGATGTGCTCGCGCAGCAGGCGCGCGGTCAGGGCGCCGTCGCGTTCGGTGGTCGCGCTCAGGATCGCGCGGTGCTGTTGCTGCAGGTGCGCGCGGATCTCCGGCCAGCCCGTGACCTTCGCGACCGTCTCCTGGACGTACCCGATCGTGGCCTCGCGCAGGGACGCCATGATCGTCTCGAGCACCACATTCCCGCTCAGGGATGCGAGGCGCACGTGGAACTGCGCGTCCAGCGCGTGGAACTCGGCGTCGCTCACCTCGGGGTCGTCCATGCGGTCGAGCAGTTCGCCGGCCTGCGCAAGGATCTCGTCCCGGTGCGGATCGGTCGACGACGCCGCCTCAAGACTCGCGTGGCTCTCCAGCAGCACGCGTGTGCCCACCACGTCCGCGACCGGCAAGGAACGGGTGGCAATGTGCATCCGCAGGGCCCAGCCGAGCGCCGCGGAGGGGTCCGAGATAACGGAGGCCCCGGACTGCGGGCCCGAGCCCGTGGCCGTCCGTACGAGCCCCATGGCCGCGAGGATCCGCACGGCCTCCCGTACCGACGCCCGGGAGATGCCGAAGTCCTCGGCGAGCGCGCGTTCGGCGGGGAGCTTGTCGCCCACGTGCAGCCCGCCCGTGCGCAACTGGTGTTCGAGCCAGTCCAGCACGAAGGTGTAGGCGGGGGTGGTGCTCATTGATTCCTCTCGGGGCGGGTCCGTGGTCCGTTGCGGCGAGGTGCCGCCGGACCGGGCTCCTCACTGTGCCCACAGGGTTGCGGGTGCCATGGCGTGCTGAGCCCCATGGTGCTCGGCGTCCCCGGGGTGCCCGCAGCTCCGCGGCGCCCGGACGGTCTGGTATCTCAGGAGTGCTCAGGCGGCGGGCAGCATCCATGCGAGCACGTTGGACTGCAGGAACACCAGGAAGCACAGCACCAGCAGCATGCCCAGGGACCACGGGACCACGGAGCGGAAGATCTGAGACTCCTTGCCCTGCATGCCCACCGCTGAGGAGGCGATGGCCAGTGACTGCGGCGAGATCATCTTGCCCACCACACCGCCGGACGTGTTCGCGGCGGTCATCAGGTACGGGTCCAGCCCAGACCCCAGGGCCGCGGTCTTCTGCAGGTTGGCGAACAGTGCGTTGGCGGACGTGTCCGAACCGGTGACCGCGGTGCCCACCCAGCCCAGCACGGGGGAGAAGAACGCGAACGCCGCGCCAAGACCGGCCACGAACGTGCCGATCGCCAGGGTCTGGCCGGAGAAGTTCATCACGTAGGCCAGTGCCAGCACGGACATGATGGTCAGGGCGGAGAAACGCATCTTCCAGAAGCTGCGTCCGATTTCGGCAAGGGCATCCGCGATCGAGAGTCGGAACATCCCGTGGTGGTTGAACAGGGCGTAGATCACGGCCACCAGCAGGCCGGTGATGAGCAGCAGCGTGCCGGGGCTGGAGAGCCACTGGAAAGAGTAGACCGTGCCCGAGATGGCTTCGCCCTTGGCATTGAGCAGGTGCCCGTTCAGGCCGGGCCACGGGATCTTGACGTCCGTGGACGCCAGCGCCTTGGGCACATTGACCCCGGCGGTCCAGAGCTTGGCGACGCCGAAGACGGCCACCACCAGCAGGTAGGGCAGCACTGCCATCCACACGCGCCCGGCCGTGAGCACCGCAGCATCCTCCGGGCGGGAGACGCCCAGGTCCGCGCGCACGGCCTCGGCGCCCTTGGGACGCCAGAAGCGCATGAGGATCACCACACCGGCGAGCCCGGCGAGGGACGCCACCACGTCGGTGAGCTCGTACGAGAAGTGCGTGGCGCACCACCACTGGGCGATCGCGAAGCTGCCGCCCACCACGAGGGCGGCGGGCCAGGCCTGCTTGAGACCGCGGGCGCCGTCGACGATCAGCAGCAGGAAGAAGGGGACCACGAACGCGAAGAACGGGGCCTGGTGACCCACCACGGCACCGATGTGGGCCGGGTCGAGGTCCGTGAGTGTGCCCGCGGTGGTGATGGGGATCGCGATCGCGCCGAAAGCCACGGGGGCGGTGTTGGCGATCAGCACCAGCGTGGCCGTCTTGAGAGGCTTGAGCCCAAGGGCCAGGATCATCGTGGCGGTGATCGCCACGGGGGCGCCGAAGCCTGCGAGAGCCTCGAGCAGACCGCCGAAGCAGAACGCGATGAGCATGGCCTGGATGCGCAGGTCACCGCCCCCGATGGTGTCGAAGATGGTGCGCAGGTCCTCGAAACGCCCGGAGAGCACGGTCACCTGGTAGAACCACAGGGCCATGACCACGATCCACACGATCGGGAACAGTCCGTAGACGGCGCCCTGGGTGGCGGTCAGTGCGGCGAGGTGCGCTGGCATGCCGAAGCCCAGGGTGGCCACCAGCAGGGCCACGGCGAGGGACGTGAGACCCGCTACGTAGGCGCTGGCCTTGAAGGCCAGCAGCATCACGAAGAAGGTCAGCAGGGGCAGGCAGCCGACCAGGGCGGACAGCCCGACGCTGCCTCCCACGGCGTCGGTCGCGGCGGTAAAGGTATTCACGCGTTCTCCAAGGGGTGGGGCCGGATCGGAACCGTGGTTCCCGGATCGAGAGTGTGGTCTCGGCGGGGCGGTGTGCACCACGTCCGGGCAAGTCGTACGATGAGTGGTCAGACCACATTGGTCCTACCGCACAGCGTACATGATGCAGGTCACATGGTGAACACCTCGCGCCCCGCCGTGGGGAGCCCGCGCGCGGCCTTTCATGCCTGTCCCATGCCACGCCGTACGTTGTTGTGACCGGGCTCACGGGCGTAGCCTGGTATGACCGCAGAGTATGGACCAGGGCAGACGGTTAGGAGACCACACACATGAAAATCGCGCTCTTCGCCACATGCATTGTGGATGCCATGTATCCCAAGGTGGCGCTGGCCACCGTGCGGATCCTCGAGCGGCTGGGACACGAGGTCGTGTTTCCCCAGGGGCAGGGCTGCTGTTCCCAGATGCACGTCAACAGCGGGTACTTCCAGGACGCTGTGCCGGTGATCCGCAACCACGTGCGCGCGTTCACCAGCGTGGACTACGACGTCGCCGTGGCCCCCTCCGGCTCCTGTGTGGCCTCCCTGGGGCACCAGCAGCCGATGGTTGCGCGCCAGTGCGGCGAGGACGCCCTGGCCGAGGATGCCGCCATGGTGGCCAAGAACACCTACGAGCTCTCCGAGCTGCTCGTGGACGTGCTGGGTGTGACGGACGCCGCCGAGCAGCTCGGCTCCTGGTTTCCGCACCCGGTGACCTACCACCCCTCGTGCCACGGCATGCGCCTGCTGGGACTCGGGGATCGCCAGAAGGACCTCGTGCGCTCCGTAGCGGACATCGAGTTCCATGAGCTACCCGACGCCGAGGAGTGCTGCGGCTTCGGCGGCACGTTCTCCTTCAAGAATCCGGACGTCTCCGGTGCCATGGCGGACGCCAAGCTCAACAACATCCGCAGCTCGGGCGCCTCGCTGTGCACCGGCGGGGATGCCTCGTGCCTGCTGCACCTGGGCGGAGCCGCGTCCAAGCGGAACGTGGACGTCCAGACCGTCCACTTCGCGGAAATCCTCGCCTCAACCCGGGCCAACCCGCTGCAGGTAGAGGGCCCCGTTGAACTGTCCATCTCCCAACCCGGCCGTCGCACGGCGAGCCCGGCCACCACTGCAGGAGCAACTCGATGAGCGTCACGTCCCTCGGCATGCCCGCCGTGCGTCCCGTGCACGGGCAGGGCAACCTGCACGCGCAGGTCGCCTTCCCCAAGGCCGCCAAGAAGGAGCTGCAGAACAAGCAGATGCGCGCCAACATCCGGCACGCCACCCACACCATCCGCGCCAAGCGCGCCGGCGTGGTGGGGGAAGTCCCGGACTGGAGCGAGCTGCGCGACGCCGGCTCCGCCATCAAGGAGACCGTGATGGCGGAGCTGCCCGAGCTGCTCGAGCTGTTCGAGGCGAACGTGACGGCGCGCGGCGGCGTCGTCCACTGGGCCCGGGACGCGGACGAGGCGAACGCCATCGTGACCCGTCTGGTCCAGGAGCAGGACACCACGGACGTGATCAAGGTGAAGTCCATGGCCACCCAGGAGATCGGGCTGGACGAGCACCTCTCCGAGCACGGGATCACCGCCACGGAGACGGACCTCGCCGAGCTCATCGTGCAGCTGGGGCGGGACAAGCCCTCCCACATCCTGGTGCCCGCGATCCACAAGAACCGCGAGGAGATCCGCGAGATCTTCAGCCGCGAGATGCCCGGCGTCACCGAGGAGCTCACGAGCGAGCCCCGAGTGCTCGCGGAGGCCGCGCGGCAGCACCTGCGGGAGAAGTTCCTCACCTCCAAGGTGGCCATCAGCGGCGCGAACTTCGGCATCGCGGAGACTGGCACCCTGTCCGTGGTGGAGTCCGAGGGCAACGGGCGCATGTGCCTGACCCTGCCCGAGACCCTGATCACCGTGATGGGCATCGAGAAACTGTTGCCCACCTACCAGGACCTCGAGGTGTTCTTCCAGCTCTTGCCGCGCTCCTCCACTGGCGAACGCATGAACCCGTACACCTCCCTGTGGACCGGCGTGACGCCCGGGGACGGCCCCAAGAACTTCCACGTGGTGCTCCTGGACAACGGGCGCTCCGCGGTGCTCGCGGACCCGCAGGGTCGCTCCGCACTGCACTGCATCCGGTGTTCCGCGTGCCTGAACGTGTGCCCCGTGTATGAGCACGCGGGCGGGCACTCCTACGGCTCCACCTACCCCGGTCCCATCGGGGCGATCCTCTCGCCGCAGCTCACGGGCATCACGTCCGAGAAGAATGCCTCCCTGCCGTACGCGTCCTCCCTGTGCGGGGCGTGCTACCAGGTGTGTCCCGTGAAGATCAACATCCCCGAGATCCTCGTGCATCTGCGGGACGAGGACATCCGCGCCCAGCACGGGAAACGCCCGGACCACGCCCACCCTGCACCGGTCTCCAAGGACCCCGCGGTGGGCGGGGACGACAACTGGCGCGAGGAGAAGTCCCTGACCGCGGACGAGGGCCGGGGTGGGCAGGACACTGCCCCCCAGAAGGGCACCCTCCAGGAGCTCGGTTCTCGGGCGCGTCGCGCAGGACGCCGCATCCGAGGAGCCGTGCCTTCCCGCGGTGTGCCCACGCAGATGGACGCCATGATGAAGGGCGCTTCCTTCGTGATGTCCTCTGGTCAGCGGATGTCCTTGGCGGAGCGCGGGCTACCCATGGGCCGTGTAATCGCCGGCCGCGATCGCGCCATCGGTTGGCTGCCCGGCATGGTGGGCGGCTGGACCGCCGAGCGCGACATCCCCGAGCCCCCCAAGGAGTCCTTCCGCAACTGGTGGAAGAAGCACGAGGGGGAGACCGGGGAACGACTCGAGCGCGACGGCGTCACTGCAGCGCCGGGAACCGAGCGCACCGGTGCGGGGCTCGCGGAGGACCACCCGGCGTCGTCCGTCGAGGTGGCAACCCCCCAGGGCCCGCACGGCGAGTCCAAGGCAGCCCGGACCGAGGAGACCGCGGCCGGCACCGGCCAGGACGCCGCCACCCCGGGTGCCGGCGCGGATGCCGTGGCCGGGGCGTACAGTGCTGCCACGGGCGACCCCCACGAGGACAACATCGCACCCCGCAACGGCCACGCAGGCCGCGGGAACCAGGACGGAGAGCCGGCATGAGCGCCGACGCCAAGACCGAAATCCTCGAGCGGCTCAACGGTGCGCTCGCGGACCACCCGCGGGCACCCCACGTGCCCCGCGACTACCGGCACACCTCGGGCCTCGGGCGGGACGAGATCATCGACATGCTCGAGGACCGGTTGCTGGATTACAAGGCCAACGTCTACAGGGAGACCGCGCAGACCGTGGCGCAGCGCGTCGCCACCCAGCTTGGGACCTCCGCGCGCTACGTGATCCCCGAGGGCCTCGACACCTCGTGGTTGCCTGAGGAGACCGCCGCGCGCCGGGCCATCGTGGACCCCAATGACGGTCGCAAGGCCTCCGCGCTGACCGTGCGGGACCTCAACCAGGTGGACGCCGTGGTGACCTCCTCCACGGTCTCGTGCGCGCAGACGGGCACCATCTTCCTGTCCGGGCGCCCGGACGAGGGTCGGCGCGCCATCACCCTGGTGCCGGACCACCACATCTGCATCGTGCCGCTGGACTCCGTGGTGGAGCTCATCCCGGAGGCCATGGCCCGCGTGGAGCCCACTGCGCCCACCACCATGATCTCGGGGCCCTCGGCCACCTCGGACATCGAGCTCGAACGCGTGGAGGGTGTCCACGGTCCGCGCACGCTGGACGTGATCCTGCTGGGTTGAGGCCGCGCGGCCCTGTCCCGCATACTTCGAGAAAGGTCCCCGTCGCCCGCGTTACCGCGGTGACGGGGACCTTCGCGTTCACACGTTGCTCACCAGCAGCGATCGCTCACGAGGAGCTGCCGCGCGCTACAAGCGATCAGTCAGTCCAACGGCTATCCACCACGAACCGCTGGACCTCATGGTGACACACGCGCGGAAACCGCTCCTTGAGGAGGAGCTGTGATCGAACGAGTCAGTAGCGCGGCAGCGCCGGGTCCACCCGGTCGATCCACGCGAGCACCCCGCCGTCCAGGTGCTTCACGGTGTCCTCCCGCAGGGCGTAGTCCCTGCGCAGTGCCGCGAGGGCCTGGGCGGAACGGGCACCGGCCTTGCAGTGCAGGATCACGGTGCCCTCCGCCTCATCCGGAAGAGCCGTGACACCCCGGTCCAGGACGTCCTGCAGCGGCACGTGCACGGATCCGGGGATGGCCACGAGTTTGCGCTCCCAGTCCTCGCGCACGTCCACGAGCGTGAAGGACGTCTCCCCGAGGGACCGGGCGGTCAGTAGCTCGGCCAGCTCCGGGGCGGTGACGGTCTCGTGGGGGGCGGGAGCGGCGTCGTCGTCGGAGGGCAGACCGCACGCGAGCGCCACCCGCGAGAGATCCGTGACGGGTGGGCGGTGCGGGTCCGGCAGGACCGTGAGCTCGCGCCACGTCTGGGCCAGGGCGTCGTGGATGAGGACCCTGCCGAGCAGGGGACGGCCGATGCCCGTGATGAGTTTGAGCGCCTCGGTGACCATGACCGAGCCGATCGTGGCCGGGAGCATGCCCAGCACACCGCCCTCGGCGCACGAGGGGACCTGGCCCGGCGCGGGCGCTTCCGGGAACAGGTCGCGGTACACGGGGCCGTGACCGGACCAGAACACGGAGACCTGGCCGTCGAAACGCAGGATGGAGCCCCACACCACGGGGATGCCGGTGAGTTCGGCGGCGTCCGAGACCAGGAAGCGTGTGCCGAAGTTGTCCGCGCCGTCCATGATCAGGTCGTAGCCGGAGAAGATCTCCAGGGCGTTGTCGGTGCTCAGCCGCTCGGGATGGCGGTGCACGGTGACCAGGGGGTTGAGCCGGGCCACGGCATCCGCGGCGGAATCGACCTTGGGCCGGCCGATGTCGGCCATCCCATGGACCACCTGGCGTTGCAGGTTGGACACGGATACGACGTCGTCGTCGACCACGCCGATGGTCCCCACCCCGGCGGCCGCGAGGTACTGCAGCGCGGGAGCGCCGAGCCCGCCCGCGCCGATCACCAGGACGCGTGCGTTCTTGAGCCGACGCTGCCCCTCCTCGCCCAGTTGCGGCAACGTGAGGTGGCGTGAATAGCGTTCGAGTTCCTCGCGACTCAGATCGGAGGCGGGGGCCACGAGGGGTGGTAGCGGGGTGCTCATGAAACCTGCGATTCCAGCTGTGGGGTGGTGGATGAAGGCGCGGGCCAGTCCCCGCGGGGCGCGTCGGCGGTGTCGATGCGCCCGGCCATGGGCGAGGACGCCACGGCGTGCGTGCGCCGCGCGATCCGCCCCGCGCCGCGGGCCAGGTGCCCCGCGAGCACGGCGTGCTTCATGGCACTCGCCATGGCCACGGGATCCTGCGCGCGGGTCACGGCGGACGCGAGCAGGACGGCGTCGCACCCGAGTTCCATGGCCAGGGCCGCCTCGGACGCCGTGCCGATCCCGGCATCCAGCACCACGGGCACGGACGCGCGGGACGCGATGAGTTCGATGTTGTGCGGGTTGAGGATCCCCAGACCCGTGCCGATGGGAGCACCGAGGGGCATCACGGCCACGGCCCCGGCGTCCTCGAGCCGCAGCGCGAGCACGGGGTCGTCGGACGTGTACGCGAAGACCATGAAACCGCGCCGAGCGAGTTTCTCGGTCGCGTCCAGCAGCTCCACACCGTCCGGGAGCAGGGTGTCCTCGTCCGCGATGATTTCGAGCTTGACCCAGTCCGTCTCCAGCGCCTCGCGCCCCAGTTCAGCGGTCAGCAGAGCGTCCCGCGCGGTGTAGCACCCCGCAGTGTTGGGCAGCACCCGGATGTCGTTGCGGCGCAGCAGCCCGTACAGGCTGTCCTGCGGTGTCCCGGTCGACGACGCCGCTGCGCCACCTCCCGCGCGACCGCTCGCCCGGTTCGCCGTGCCGGATGCTTGCGCGCCCGCTGGCGAGGCGGGGCCGGGCGCGAAGCGGCGCAGGGCCACCGTGGTCAGTTCCGTCCCGGAGGCCAGCAGGGCCCGTTCGAGCATCGCGAAATCGGTGAGGCCCCCGGTGCCCATGATCAGCCGGGACGAGAGCTCCACCCCGGCCACGGTCAGGTGGGTTTCGTGCGTGGTCACGTTCAGCCTCCCTGCACCGCGGTGACGATCTCCACGGATTGACCCGCTTCCACGGGGGTCGTGGCCCACAGGGAGCGGGGGATCACGGCGTCGTCCACCGCCACGGCGATCCCCAGGGGATGGCCGTCCGCGGCGGTGCCCTCGGGTGTGATCTCGCGGCCCGTGAGGTCGACGACGGCGCTCGCGACCGTCAACCCCGGGGTCACCGCCACGGGGGAGCCGTTCACGACGGCCGTGGAGGAATTGTCTGTGGTCTCGGGCGCGATCATTCGAGTCCTCCATGCATCTGGGGATAGCTCTCGGGTGTGGTGAACGGGGCCTCGGGGGCGGGGTTCGAGTGCCGGGCCGGGTCGGTGTCGGCGAGGAACGCGGCGTCGGACCCGTGGTCCGCGAGCGGGTCCAGGACGCCGGTCACGAGCTCCGCCGCGAGCCGGGACGCCACGGGGGTCAGCAGGATGCCGTGACGGAAGTGACCCGTGCTGATCACGAGCCCGGCCACCGAGGTCTTCCCCACGTACGGCAGGTCGTCGGAGGTTCCCGGGCGGGCGCGGGCCATCATCTCCAGGACGTCGCAGTCGTCGATCGCGGGGACCACGGCGCGCGCGTCCCGCAGCAGTTGGTGTACGCCACCGGCCAGCACGGATTCGCGCCCGTCCTCGCGGCTCGTGGCGCCCAGCACCAGGGTCCGGTCCTCGCGGGGGACCATGTACACGGGTCGACCCAGGACCTGGGCGCGCACCGTGCGCGTGAGCAAATGCGATTCCCCGGGGGCCAGGGCGGTCTCGGGAACCCGCAACCGCAGGATGTCCCCGAACACCGGGCGCAATCTGAGGTCGAGTCCCTCGGGCAGCCCGCCCATGGTGTTGGCGGTCAGCCCGGTGGCCACGACCACGGCGTCCGCGGGGATCACCTCACCGGAGTCCACCTGCACGCCCGTGGCCTGCCGGGGTTCCCTGCGGGAGGTCAGCACGGTGTCCACGCGGGAGGTCAGCCACTGCGCCGGTCCGGCGTCGGGGACGTCCCCGATGGTGGTCAGCTGCGGGCAGTTCAGGGTCTCCACCAGGGCGGCCGCGAGCATCCGGGGGTCCACCTGGCGGTCGGAGACGATCCGTACCGCACCGCTCAACCGCGGCGCAAGAGCCGGTTCCAGGTGCCGGGCCTCCCGCGTGGAGATCTCCTGCACGTCCATCCCGGAGGCGATCTGGTGTGACGCGAGGTCGGAGAGGGATTGGGCGTCCGCGGCGTCGGCGGCCACCACGAGCGTCTCCTCGGTGCGGTAGCCCGTGGGCAGGCCCGTGGCCGCGGTGACGCGCTCCACGAAGTCCGGGTACTCCGCGGCGGAGGCCCGCATGAGGGGGTAGAGGCGTTCCTGGCCGTACTGGGTCTCGGCGATCGGTGCGAGCATGCCCGCGGCCGCGCGGGTGGCGCCCCACGCCGGGCGGGGATCGACGACGGTCACGGCGGCCCCGCGGCGTCGTAGTTCGAAGGCCGTGGCCAGGCCCACGAGACCAGCTCCGGCCACGACCACGTGGTCACCGAGGTGCTCGGGCATTATTCCTCCCTCCGGCGGCATGATCCGCATCAGGTGATCCGGTCGGCGGCTCACGCCCTCTCAGCCCGCTGCGGTGGTTGTTGCCAACGTGTGCGGGCTCCCGTGGAGTTCGTCGAACGGCGACGAACGGCCCTGCCAGTCTAATCACCCCTAGCTGTGGAACGCAGGGGGACTTCGCGGCGGGCTGATCGGGCGAGGTGTCCGCGGGCGCGCGGTTCGTGCCACGATGGCCGCATGGGACACACGAGCCAGACGGGTACCGGGCGCCGCGCCGCCCTCGAGAACGCGCGACTGTACGTATGCGTCACGGCGCGCCACGAGCGCGGTGACCTGCGCGAATTTCTGCACGCCGCGTACGAGGGCGGGGTGGACATCATCCAGTTGCGGGACAAATCCCTCGAGGCTGCAGCGGAGATCGAGGCCATCGAGGTACTCGCCGACGTCGCCCGTGAGCACGGCGCACTCTTCGCCGTCAACGATCGTGCGGACGTCGCGCTGCTCACCGGCGCGGACGTGTTCCACGTGGGCCAGGGCGATCTCACCACCGCGCAGGCTCGGCGGGTCCTGGGGGACGACGTGGTGATCGGGCGGTCCTGTCACTCCCTGGCCCAGGTGGACGCCGCCGTGGCCGACGCCGGGCTCGACTACTTCTGCACCGGGCCCGTGTGGGAGACCCCCACCAAGCCGGGTCGCGCGGCCGTGGGGCTCGAGCTGCCGCGCTACGCCGCTCAGCACGCGGGGGCCAAGCCCTTCTTCGCGATCGGCGGGGTCGACACCGCGCGGTTGCCGTCCGTGCTCGACACGGGTGCCTCGCGCATCGTGGTCGTGCGGGCCGTGACCGATGCGGAGGACGTCACCGCGGCGGCGCGGGCGCTGCGGGACACGCTGCCCGGGTGAGACCCGATCTTTGAACGCGGTGGAGCGGAGGCGCCGCGGTGGGATGGCACCGCTCGGGTAGCGACGTGTTCGGTGGGGTGGTGCGCGTCGGGGCGGAGTCATGGAGTCATGGCGCCGCAGTGTCTTGCCGTCGCGCGGGTGGCACGGCTCGCTCGGTACGCGGAGCGGAACCGTTACGGGGTCCCGCACTGCCCGGGGTGCTGCTGGCACCACGGGGTGACACCGGGGAACTTCCCCCGGTGATCGGCCACCCACCGGTACACGCGGTCCTGGACCCACCGCACGGGCGGTAACCGGTAGAACGGCTCGAACACCCGGATGCCCAGGGCGGTGTCCAGGGTCACGGCCACCGCGTGCGCCCCCGAGGATCGCTCACCGGAACGGGATAGGACGGCCCACACCGACGCGTTGCCCTCCGCATTCGTCAGTCCGAACCGCTCCAGTACGCCGGGGACCTGGTAGGCGTGCAGGGCGATCCGGTCATGGCGGTCCAGTGTCCGGGCCCATCCCACGCAGCGCGTGCAGAACCCGCAGTTGCCGTCGAAGACCAGGTGCAGGGACGCGCCCTGCTCGGTGCCCCGGGGGTTCACAGCAGCGCCGTCCCGTCGATGCACGCGGTGCAGTGTCCGCCCACGAACACGTGGTCCCCGTCCGACGTCACGGTCACGAGGCCGCTGCGTCCCATGAGGGTGCCCTGTCGGGCGATGTAGTTCGCGGGCGCCCGGCCCGTACGGATGAGCCACTGGGCCAGGCTCGCGTTGAGGCTTCCCGTGACGGGGTCCTCGTACCCGCCGGTCCCACCCACGAAGGCGCGGACCTCGAACTGGTGCGGACTGCTCTGCGGGTGGGGACCCACCACGCCGATCTTGGCGCCGTGGAGAGCGGGAAGGTCGGGCTCGATCGCCAGGACGTCCTTGGCGCCAGCCAGAAGCAGCGCGGCCCAGCCGGGGCCGTTGTCGACCCACTGATGGGCGACGACCTGCTCGTCCCGCAGGCCCAGGGCCGCGGTCACGCCCCCGAGCAGTTCCGGGCCCAGGTCTCCCGTGCGGTCGGTGGGTGGGGCCTCGAAGGTCAGTGCGCCGTCGTCGGACGGGCGGATCCGCACGAGGCCCGCGGCGCATTCCTGGACGATGACGTCCTTGGCACGCGCGGTGTTGCCCGCGGTGAGCCATGCGTGGGCCGAGCCCAGGGTGGGGTGACCGGCGAACGGCAGCTCACGGTCCGGGGTCCAGATGCGCAGCCGGTAGTCGGCGTCCGGGTCCGTGGGTGGGAGCACGAACGTGGTCTCGGACAGGTTGGTCCAGCGCGCGAAGCGGGCCATGGCGTCGTCGGTGAGATCGGTGCCATCCAGGACGACCGCCACCGGGTTGCCCAGATAGGGCTCCCGGGAGAAGACGTCGACCTGGGTGAACGGGCGCGGACGAGGTATTGGGCTCATGGGGTGATTCCATCACGATGCGCCGACGGGGTGTCATCTCGCGCCCGGGCCTCACACGGCGCGGCCAGAGACAACATGTCCGGCGCACACGCGTGCCGGACGGGCGTCCGGCACGCGATGCCCCGCACCCCCGGTGGGCTCACCCCCGCCGCAGCACTACCCCGCGGCGGGGCTGCAGCACCAGGTGGGACCCCGCCGCCCGACCCCGGACGTCGACCATGCCGCGCGGCACCCGGACGCGGCGGCGTCGTCGGCGGTCGGCGTTGAAGTTCACCGCGGCCCAGCCGTGCGTGAACTCGCGCCACCACGTGTGACCGCGGCGCACGGGGTCCTGCACCGGCGCGCCGAGGTCCCAGTCGAGCTGCGCGGTGTGCTGGGTGCGGCTGTAGTCGTCGTGCGCCGTGGCCGAGTACGCGCCGCGGCCCGCCCCGAAGATCCAGAACGCGGCCAGACCGTACTCGACATTGGGGTGGTCGTCGTCGCCGTCCGTGGGCACCCGCAGGATGCTGATGCCCGGCCCGTCCGCCTGGGGCAGCTGCGCCTCGGTGGTCTCCGGGTCGAACAGGTCCACCGGGCTGAAACCCAGCCACACCTCCTCGAATCCGCCGCCGTAGGCCGCGTGACTCGCCCAGCGGCCGGGCTCGCGCCGCGATTCCGCGATGTTCGGGACCAGAATCTTACCGACCTCGTTCAGAGCCGTGCCCGCGGCATGCACCAATTCGCCAGCGCCGTCGCGGAAATCCGCCATCGTCCGGGCATGACGGATGGGCAGGTCCAGGCCGTAGTAGTCGTCGAACACGTCGTTGTCCGCCATCACGCCGTCGAACGGCGAATCCCGCAGCTCGGCGACGACGTTGCGCACCCAGCGCTCGCGGTACTCGGGCGACCACACGGTCATCTGCCAGTGTCCGCCGTAGCGGGCCCACTCGATGCGTTCACCGTCCAGGCGCCGTGCGAACCACCAGTCCGGGGCCTCGGCGTACGAGACCCCGGAACTGTGGATCGGGCCCGGTTCGTAACTGCGGGTCGAGGACAGGCACTTGTAGCACAGCACCGTCATGTCCGGGCGGCGCCGCTTGAGGTCCGCGGCCGCCGCCGTCTCCCACGGCTGCAGGATCGCCGCCCGGTAGTGCTGCGCGGCGAAGTCGAGCTGCTCGGGGCTGATCGGGCCCCCGTACCGGATCCAGGCGCCGACGCCGCTCACTCGCCCGCGCCCGCCAACGGCGCCTCGAGCGCCGGTTGACGCAGGTCCGAGTACTCGAAGTTGCGCTTCTCACCCATGTTGCCGAGCATCCGGTAGATCTTGTTGTAGGAGGACATGACCTCGTGGAGCTGGAAGAAGTCCTCCACGCGGCCGCGGGCGTTGGTGCTGTAGGAGCGGTAACGATCCACGTTCCCGATCACGGCCTGGACCTTGTCCTCCATGGCCACGATGTCACCGGGTGCGAGCAGTTCACCGCACGGTCCCCACGTACGGCCGTCGGGGGTCACCAGGTCGTCGCCCACGAGCTGGCTCATGCCACCCACGTCCGAACCCACCGTGGGGATGCCCGCGGCCATGGCCTCGAGCACCACGATCGGCTGGCCCTCGTTGTAGCTCGGGAGCACCAGCAGGTCGAACTGGTCGAGCATGTCCCGTACGTTCACGGTCCCGTGGATGGTCACGAGGTCGTGGAGGCCCAGGGCCTCGATCTTCTCGAGGCACGCCTCGTAGTACTCGGGCACATGCTCGGTGGGGCCCAGGACGTCCAGGTGGATGTTGGGGTACCCGCGATCCCGCAGGATGTCCATGCTGGAGAGCAGATCCATGAGTCCCTTGATGGGCACCACGCGGGCGATGTACACGAGTCGCCAGGTGTGTTCCTCCGGGGACTGCGCAATGCGCTCCACCGCGGCTTGGCGGGCGTGGTATTTTTCCTCGAACTCCTCGATGATCATGCCGTTGGGCAGCACCACGGACTTGTCCACGTCCGCGCCCAGGCGCGCGGCCTCCGTGATGGCCGTGGGGTAGAGGTAGGTTACGAGCTCGGCGCTCGGGTAGCAGAAGTGCCCGATCTCGATCCACCACGCCATTCACGCCCGGTCCTCGGCACTGACGTCGAACGTGCGGTAGTCCTCGGACGTGATCGACAGCGCCATGTTGCGGTCGAGCAGGGTGTTCACGGTGTCGCGCACGTACAGGTTGTGCTCGGTGAGCAGGAACGACGTGCCGTGATCGCGCGCGGCCGCGGCACCCAGCAGGGACGCGTAGCCGGTCGTGTGCGCGTGGTACACCCGGGCCCGGGGCATGGTCTCGCCCAGGATCGCGTGGGCCAGGGAGAAGAATCCGCGCAGCAACCAGAACGATTCGGACAGGGAGAGCCCGAGCTGCGGCATCCGCTCCGTCAGCGCATGCAGGAACTCGCGAGAGCCCAGGACGGCCCACAGGGGGTACTGCCGGGTACGTTCATTGAGTCCCTCGTCGATGAGCTCCCACAGTGGCTCGGTGTCCCGGGTACCGGCCAGGGCGTAGATCGCGTCGAAGATCCGGTGGGACAGCACCGTTCGCTGCTCAGCGGTCATGCCCAGATCCTTGGGGCGCACGGACATGAAGTCGTCCCGGTGCTCCTGCATGCTCAGGTAGACCACGCGGACCCATTTCACGTTCTCGGGCATGGAGTAGAGGTCCTCCTGGGGTGCCTCGGAGTCCCAGGAGATGTGGATGATCCCGTAGCTCAGGTCGGGGTTACCCGTGACGATGTCGTGGACGACCGCCGAGACCCCGCCCTTGAGGAAGGGGTAGGTGGATTCCATGACGATGGCGACGTCCACGTCCTCGTACTGCTTCTGGCGCTGTTGCGCGGCGGGGGACAGACGGGTGGGTTCCGCGACGGCCACGGACTTGGTGGCGCGGTGCTTGGCGTGTGAGCGCGTGAAAGGGTACATGTCAACTATTCCTCACGGGATGAAAGGGTCCGGGGTCGCAATGTGGCGACCAGCAGGGACGTGCAGTGGGGGCCGAGACCGGGCAGGACTGCGCCCGGGCGCGGCGGATGCGCTTGATAGGAAGCGCTTACGTGGACTGCGTTACCAGGACGTGGCGTGGCGCCAGAAGAGGGTGTACTCAGGCTGGGCCCAGTGACGCTTGTACAGTGCCCAGGCACCGGCGACCAGCACCAGGTCCGCGAGCAACAGGAGGGCGTACGCCCCGTTGGTGGAGAACACCGCGAACGCGAGGATGCTCACGACCAGGTGCACCGCACCCAGGGCCTGGGCCGTGATCTTCTCCCCGATGTAGTCCAGTTCGTAGCTCAACAGCGTGAGCATCATGAACGTCCAGGACGCCACGGCCACGGTCACCGCGAGGAGGACGTGGTGGGGCTGCAGTCCGCCCAGCAGCAGCGCGGCCGCCAGGGTCAGCACCATGCCCACCGCGCCGGTGCGCAGGACGGAGCGGTCCACCACGTAGCTGAGCAGCGTGGAGCGGGAGGCCAGCACGGGCAATGTTTCCTTCTCGATGGCCCGGTGCAGTCCGCTGACGGCGCGGTCCACGTGCGGGGCCATGTTGACGAAGTAGAAGTTGTAGGCGAGCACCGCGGGGAGCATGGCCATGAACACCACGATCACCTGGAAGGTCCCGTCCGTGGCCAGGAACAGCACGAACTTGTCCGCCCACAACACCGATCCGAGCAGCAGTCCGCGCAGCGCGTCCGCGGCGAAGTTGCGGTGGTCCAGGCGTTCGAAGACCCGCACGTGGGACAGCTGACGGCCCATTGCCGCGATCTGGGTGGCCGCGGCGACCAGGGGCGGAAGGATCCACACGGTGGGAACCACGGCCAGGGCCAGGGCGTAGGCGCCCCATGCCACGGCCCACAGGCCGCGGCGTTCTCCCACGTTGGCGAGGACCAGGGACTGTACGAACAGCACGTGCGCGCCCAGCAACAGCAGGTAGGCGCCCATGGCCTGCCAGGACCAGCCGGTGGCCAGCCACAGCGGCAGTGCGAACAGCCCGGCGAGCGGGAGGGTCTGCAGGAACATGGCCGGCCACACCTCGCAGAAGCACCGGGTGATCTTCTGCATGTCCCGCTCGGCCATGAGGTCACCGATCGCGCGGTACGCGGGCATGCACGCGGCCTGCGCGAGCCAGGGCACGACCGGAGAGGTTCATCGTCAGTACTTGTCATCGTGGAGTTCACCGGTGCGCCGGGGGATGGTGACGGATTGCCGGTTAGCTACGCGATCATGACCGGAGTGCATATCGGTTCAGACAATGAATGATTATGCATAGGTTTCTACGTGCCGCTGCCGAGTATCGCCGGGCCGGACCATGTCCCGGGAAGAGGCTCGGAATGGGTTTCCGGGATCCGGGTCCGTGGGGAAATGCAGAACACCCGGACCCACGATTCGTGGGTCCGGGTGTTCATGTGGTCGGGATGACAGGATTTGAACCTGCGACCTCGTCGTCCCGAACGACGCGCGCTACCAAGCTGCGCCACAT
Organism: Kocuria sp. CPCC 205297; assembly: GCF_040981035.1. NCBI lineage: Bacteria > Bacillati > Actinomycetota > Actinomycetes > Micrococcales > Micrococcaceae > Kocuria > Kocuria sp. CPCC 205297. Next base: position 179,704 of record NZ_JAVKPY010000004.1, read on the forward strand.
CCCGATGTCACACGGCAGAGCCGCGAACAACTGCTCCAGCATAGCGGCAGCACGGGAGGAATGTGAAATCCCCGAGTCACCGAAAACGTCCGAGCGCGGCGTCAGCGGCTGACCCGCTCCAGCACCTGCAGGACGTGTTCGTAGGGTTTGCCCGTGGCCTCGGTCATGCCTTGCTCACACGTCCGATTCAAAGATGCGTATGCATCAAAGGCTCCGGCCTGTACCTCCGCAGCCTCGGGAGCCGTGGCGGCCGCCGTGAGCTCGGGATGCAGCATGCCGCGGTCGCCCGCGTACCCGCAGCACCCCCACGCGAAAGGAACGGTGGCGTGCTCGGCACATGCGCCAGCCACGCGCAGGAGGTGATCGTTGATCCCCAGTTGCACGGACGAGCACGTGGGGTGCACCGCGAGCGCGCCCACGGGCGAGGACACGGTCAGCCGGTCCAGCACGTTCTCGGCCACGAACTGCACCGCGTCCACGAACCGCAGTCCGGCGTACCGGGGCGAGTTCGCCGCCAGTTCTCGCATGGTGACGAGTCCTTCGGTGCACGAGGAGGCATCACACACCACCGGGAGTGTGCCGTGCTCGGAGGCCTCCCACAGGGTCTCGAGGGTCCGCCGGGACATGGTCTCGTATCCGGAGGGTAGGCCCTTGGACTTCCACGGCGTGCCACAGCACGTGGAGGTGATGCCCTCGGGAACATGTACGTCCACTCCGGCGCGCTCGCACAACATCAAGAACGCCTCGGACACCGACGGTCCCTCCCCGTGCACCGTGCCGAACATGGCCCCGATGCACGCGGGGAAGAACACGGCCCGGGCGCGGTCGGCAGGGACGTTCGCGGGCGCCGTCGTCAATCCGGCACGGGAGCGACCGCCCGCGGGCAGACGAGGGGAATAGCCGGGGACGGTGTCCGTCCCGAGCGCGGCGCGGGCCACCGACGTCGCGCTGACCGGGAGCGCGGCGGGCATCCGCCGGGCCAGGGACAGCGCGAAGGCCGCACCAGGAACGGTCATGGGCCACGCCCGGGCGAGCCCCGCCCACACGAGGTCCGCCACAGCGGAACGGTTCTCCGCCCGCAGCCGACGCACCAGGTCACCCGTGTTGATGTCCACGGGGCACGCGGTCACGCACATGCCGTCCACCGCGCACGTCTGCAGCCCGTCGTAGTCGAACTCGCGCCGCATCCGACCGGCCAGTTCGTGCTCACCGCGCGCTTCGGCGTCCGCGATCTCGCGGCGCCCCACGATGCGCTGGCGCGGCGTGAGCGTGAGATCCCGGGATGGGCACACCGGCTCGCAGTATCCGCATTCCACGCACCGGTCCACCTCCTCCTCCACGGCCGGCGCGGTCTTGAGATCGCGCAGGTACGCGCGCGGGTCCTCGGTGAGGATCACCCCGGGGTTGAAGCGGTTGCCGGGATCGATCAGGGCCTTCAGCTCCACCATCACCGAGTACAGCTCGTCCCCGTACTGCCGCCGCACGAACGGGGCCATGATCCGCCCGGTCCCGTGCTCGGCCTTGAGGGAGCCCCCGCGGCCCAGGATGAGCTCCACCATCTCCTCGGTGAACTGCTCGTAACGGCGTAGCGAAGCGGGATCATCGAACTGTTCGTTGAGCATGAAGTGGACGTTGCCGTCCTTGGCGTGGCCGAAGATCACCGAGTCCCGGTAGCCGTGGGCGTCGAAGAGTCCGGTGAGCTCCTCGCACGTGCCGCCCAGCTGGTCCACCGGCACCACCACGTCTTCGAGCAGCGCGTTGGTGCCCTGCGGTCGGTTGCCCGCCACGGTGGTGTAGAGCCCCTTGCGCACGGTCCACAGGCTCGCGCGCTCGCGGGGGTCGGTGGTCAGGGCCACCGGCCCGGCCAGCTCGAGCGCATCGAAGGTGGACGCCGCCGCCTCCGCCAGCTCCCGCACACCTGCCGCGGTGTCGTGCTGGTACTCCACGAGCAGTGCGGCCTGCTGGCTCACCGGGATGTCCATGATCGCGGACGGCGCGAGTCCGGTGCGCTGCGAGACCGCCAGGGACGTGGCGTCCATCAGCTCCAGGGTGGCGCACTGCGAGCCCACCAGGTCCGGAACGGCACTCGTGGCGGCCACCACGGTGGGGAACACCAGCAGGCCGGTGGCCACGTGCGGGTGCACGGGCACGGTGCGCAGGGTCGCGCTCGCCACGAACCCCAGGGTGCCCTCCGAGCCGATCATGAGGTGCTCCAGGATGGCCACGGGGTCCTCGTGGTCCAGGAACGAGTTCAGCCCGTAGCCCATGGTGTTCTTCATGGCGAACAGTCGCTGGATGGTCCGCACGGACTCCGGATTGCCCCGCACGCGGTCCCGCAGCCGGAGCAGGCCCTCGAACAGGTCGGGCTCTCGGGCCCGCAGCTGCTCACCAGCATCCGGGGCGGCGGTGTCCAGCACCGTGCCGGAGGGCAACACGAGCACCATGGACTCCAGGGTGCGGTACGTGTTGAACTCGGTGCCGCACGCCATCCCGGAGGAGTTGTCGGCCACCACTCCGCCCAGCGTGCACGCGGACTCGCTGGCCGGATCCGGGCCCAGCGCCCGCCCGTGCGGAGCCAGCCGCGCATTGACCTGGCGCACGGTGACCCCGGGTTGCACGCGCACGCGGGCACCCCGATCCAGGACCTCCACGCTCTTGAAGTGGCGGCGGACGTCCACGAGGATCTGGTCCGTGACGGACTGCCCCGACAGGGACGTGCCGCCCGAGCGCAGGGTCAGGCCAGCGTCCGTGTCCGCGGCCGCGGCGAAGATCCGCCCCACCTCGTGCGTGTCCCGTGGGCGCAGCACCGCGCGGGGCTGCATCAGGTAGTGGGAGGCGTCGTGGGCCACCGCGCGCCGTTCCAGCTCCCCGGTGACGACGACGCCGCTGCCGCACTCCCGCTCGATCCTCGCCACCGCGCGGTCCAGCGGAGAGTCGCTGGGAGCCGGGGCGGCGTCGTCGGGTCGGCGCGTGGGGAGGGGGAGTCGAATCGGTGCCATGGGAAGAACCTTAGTCCGTGAGCGTGACCAGAACGGCCTGTGGTGGGCAGAAAAGCCGCACCGGGGCGAAGCGGGACTCGCCCAGGCCCTGGGAGATGTTCACCGGGACGCCCCTGTGGGAGATCAATCCCTTGCACATCGCGGGATCCAGGTCGCAATTGCTCACCAGCGCGCGGCCCCCGGGGAGGCAGACCTGACCGCCGTGGGTGTGACCCGCGAAGACGATGTCCGCACCGTGGGCGGCGAAACGGTCCAGCGTGCGTACGTACGGCGCGTGCGCCACGCCGATGCGCACGTGGGCCGGCCCGTCCTGGTCACGCGGGAAGCCCGGGTGCCGGTCGAAGCGCAGGTGGGGGTCGTCCACGCCGGAGAAGTCGATGACGGTGTCCGCAATGTTGAGCCGCTCGGCGCGGTTGATGAGCCCGGTCCAGCCGCGTTCGTCGAACGCGCGGTGCATGTCCTCGGTGGGCAACCGCGGGGCCTCGTCCGGTTTCTCGCCGCTCGTGGTGCGCCACAGGTAGCGCGCGGGATTCTTGGGCTGCGGCGCGAAGTAGCAGTTGGACCCCGGGACGTACACACCGGGGAACGCGAACAGCGGCTCCAGGATCTCGAGCAGGTACGGCAGGGCGCGCAGGTGCGAGAGGTTGTCACCCGTGTCGATCACGAGGTCCGGGCGCAGTGCGGCGAGCGAGTGCACGAAGTGCTTCTTGGCCTCCTGCCCGGGCACGGTGTGCAGGTCGGAGATGTGCAGGATCCGCACGGGCCGGGAGCCCTCCGGGAGCACACGCACCGTCTCCTGGCGCAGTTGGAATCGACGCCGCTCCCCGAGTGAGGCCCACGCGAGCGTCCCGGCGCCAGCGGCGAACAAGCCCGCTCCGGCCGCGGCGAGGGAGCGGGCGACCGGGGCGGATGCGGTGGAGTCCGCCACTACTTGCGCGCCGACATCACGCTGGGCGTCGGCGAGGAGAACCGGGAGGTGTCGTAGTCGGGGGCCACGGTGCGCATGTAGTTCTGCCACTGGCCACCCGCGTACGTGGCACCGTCCACCCACTCGGTACCCGAACCGCCGGTTCGCCCGCCGATGCTCAGGCCGTTGAGGGAGCGGGAACCGAACTCGTAGTTACCCACCCACGAGGCGGTCGCGAGGCCCTTGGTGTAGCCGAGCATCCAGGTCTGGGTCGAGTTGTCGGTGGTGCCGGTCTTGGCGGCGGAGGCATCCGGCAGCCCGATCGAGCGCTGGTACCCGGAACCGCGCACGAGCACCTGCTTGAGCACCTCGTTCACGCCCTGGGCCACCTCCTTCTTGATCACCTGCTGGCAGCTGTCACCGGGGACGTCGTAGTTCTTCCCGGTGTAGTCCACGACCTTGGTGACAGCGCGGGGCTCGCACATCACGCCGTCGTTCGCAAAGCCGGAGAAGGCACGCGCCATTGTCATGGGGGAGATGTCCACCGAACCACCCAACAGGGAGGACAGGACGGTGGTGTCCACGGGATCACCGGTCTTGCCGTCGTGGATGCCCATGGCCTTGGTTAACTCACCGATCTCGCACAGGTCCAGGTCCGCGGCCATGGCGTACAGCGCCGAGTTGATGGAGTTGTAGATGCCGTAGTCCACGTCCATGACCCGGGCGTATCCCTCGGTCGCGTTCTGGAAGCTGAACCCGTTGCCGTCATCACCCGGTTCGATCTTGTACCCGTTGGGCAGGCACGAGGCCTTCCAACGGAAGTCCGCAGGGTAGTGCAGACGACGCGCGTCCACGCTCGCCTTGATGCCCTTGCCCGCATTGATCCACTGGGCCAGGGTGAACGGCTTGAACGTGGAGCCCACCTGGAACCCACCGGCACCGCCCATGGAGCTGTCCACGTTGAAGTTGTACGTGGTGTTGGAGGTGCCCTCCGCGGCGGAGTAGTTGGTGTTCTGCGCCATGGACACGATGTGACCGTTGCGCGGCTCCAGGGAGACCAACGCCGTGGAGACGTTGTCCGGGTTGTCGTCCTTGGGCTGGGTCGCGTTCACCTGGGTGTCCGCGGCCCGCTGGGCCTTGGGGTCCAGGGTGGTGGTGATCGTCAGACCACCGCGTTGCAGCGTGGCCAGGCGCTCCTCCGGCGTGGCACCGAACGAGTTGGACTGCATGACCTGGTTCTCCACGTAGTCACAGAAGTAGGGAGCGGTCCGCGCGGCCGAGCACCCGGAACTCGTGGGGTGGATGTCCAGGTTCAGGGGCTCGCGGGCCGCCTGGTCCGCTTGCTGCTGCGTGATCGCGCCGGTCTGCACCATGGTGTCCAGCACCACGTTGCGCCGCTGCACCGAGGCCTCCGGGTTGACCTGCGGATCGTAGTAGTTGGGGGACTGCACCATGCCCGCGAGCGTGGCGGCCTGCGCGATGCTCAGCTGGGAGGCCGGGATGCCCCAGTAGTACTCGGAGGCCGCCTGCACACCGTAGTTCTGACCGCCGAAGAGCACGATGTTGAGGTAGCCCTCCAGGATCTCGTCCTTGGACTTCTCCTGCTCCATGGACAGCGCGAGCTTGATTTCCTTGATCTTATCCACGATGCCCTTGTCCGCGCCGATGGTGCTGGCCTGCTCGCCGGCCCGGACCTGCTGATCGATGATCAAGTTGTTCACGTACTGCTGCGTGATGGTGGAGGCACCCTGGCGGTTGCTGGGGCGCAACACGTTATTGCCCATGGCACGCACGATGCCCCAGGGGTCCACACCGCCGTGGTCGTAGAAGTCGCGGTCCTCGATGGACAGCAGCGCCTTCTTCATGTTGGGGGAAATCTGGTTCAGGGAGACCGGTTCCCGATTCTGCGCGAAGAACGTGGCGATCTCGGAACCGTCCTTGGCCACCACGGTGGAGGAACGGGAGAGGGGGCCCATTTCCATGTCCGCGGGAAGGGACTTGAACCAGCCGATGGACGCGTTGGCGGCCAGTCCGGCGGCCGCGGCGGGGGGAACGAGGAGTCCGGCTGCCACCACCCCGGCAACCACCGACACGGCGATGAACGCCACGATGTTGCCCAGTACCGAGGTGGGCTCGGAGCCCGAGTTGTTGCGTGATGCCATTGGGCCAGTCTATAGGCCGGGTCCTGTGCGAATCGTGTACCGGAGAGGGTGGCACACGGCCCGCGAACCTCGTGCGGGAACGCTCCCGGCGCGCTGCGGGGGGCGGGACCAGTAGGGTGGTGGCCATGACCACATGGGAATACGCCACCGTTCCGTTGATGATCCACGCCACCAAGCAGATCCTGGACAACTGGGGTGAGGACGGCTGGGAGCTCGTGACCGTCCTGCCCGGCACGCAGGCCGCGGACACCCCCGCGGGCAACGTGAACGCCCCCGTCCAGACCAACCCGATCGCCTACTTCAAGCGGCCCAAGAACTGACCCGCGGGGAAGAGGACATCATGGACAAGAGCTACGAAGACCGGCTCGCGCAGCTGGGTCTGGAACTGCCGGGCGTGGCCCGGCCGCTCGCGGCCTACGCCCCGGCCGTGGTGAGCGGGAAGCACGTCTACACCGCAGGCCAGCTGCCGCTGGTGTCCGGGTCACTACTCGAGACCGGCGTGGTGAGCGATTCCGGCGCCGAGGGGACCGTGTCCCCGGAACGGGCCGCCGAGCTCGCCGAACGCTGCGCGCTCAACGCCCTGGCCGCGGTGAAGTCCCAGATCGAGGACCTGGACCGGATCCAACGCATCGTCAAGGTCACGGGTTTCGTGGCCTCCGCGACCGACTTCTACGGTCAGCCCGCCGTGGTGGACGGCGCGTCCACCCTGCTGGGCCGGGTGTTCAGGGACGCCGGCGTGCATGCCCGCTCCGCCGTGGGTGTCAGCGTGTTGCCGCTGAACTCCCCGGTGGAGGTCGAACTGATCGTCGAGTTCCACTGACGATGAGCGGGGGCCGCGGGAACGAACGCATCTTCGCGGTGCCCCGCGCCTATTCCACGGCCGCCCGGGCCTGGATGGAACGGGGGTTGGGGTTGCACGGTTCCGCCCCCCGCCACGGCGCCGCCACCGTGTTCGTGCGGGACGGCGAGCACGGCGTGGAGACCCTCATGCTCCACCGCCCGGGCCGCCAGTCCATGGGCACGCTCTCGTTCCCCGGCGGGGTGTGCGAGACCAGCGACGACGAACCCCTGGACTGGCACGGCCCCACCCCCGCGCAGTGGGCCCACAAGGTGCTCTCGGAGGACATCGGCCGCACGCGTCGCAGCGTGGTGGCCGCCGCGCGCAAGGTGTTCGTGGAGACCGGGATCCTGCTCGCGGGAACCCCGGGTCACGGTGTCGCCGAGAGCGTGGACGGCGCGGACTGGATGACCTCGCGGGAACGGCTGGCAGCAGAGGAGTTCTCCTTCGCGGACCTGCTGGCCAAGCGCAGTCTCACGTTCCACAGCGAATGCCTCCGGCCGCTGTCCCACTGGATCACCTCGGACTTCATCCACCAGCGCGTGGACCTGCAGTTTTATTCGGCGGCCGTTCCCGTGGGCCAGCGCCCCGTGCCGCTGGCCACGCAGCGCGGTGTGGCGTGGCTCGATTGGGTGGACGCGCGCGCCCTGTTCGAGGACCCGTGGTCCACACCGGTGCCGGAGCTGTTCCGGCGCCAGTCGGAGGAAGCCAGCCTCACCGACGACCCCTGGCACTTCGACCTCAACGAGCTCACGACCCCCGGGGTGCAGTGCGCCCTCGAGGCGGTTGCGCACGCCGGCTCGGCGGTGGCGTTCCTCGCGGCCCGGCGGGACCTGCGGGTCAAGAGTCCCCGACTGGATCTGCGCGACGGCGAACCCGTCCTCGTCCTGGACGAGTGACCTCCCGGGTGGGTCGCGTCCCGCGCGCCCTCACGCACCCCGTACGCATCCCGTGTGAAAGGCGACGGCGCCCGTGGCGGGTGCCACGAGCGCCGTCGGCGGAAGAACCGGTGTCAGCGGGAGCGCTGCTTGAGGCGCTGCAGGTCCAGGATGACCACGGCGCGCGCCTCGAGGCGGATCCAACCGCGCTGGACGAACTCGGCCAGGGCCTTGTTCACGGTCTCGCGGGAGGCGCCCACGAGCTGGGCGAGTTCCTCCTGGGTGAGCTCATGCGACACCAGGATGCCGTCCGTGGCGGGGCGGCCGAACCGGTCCGCGAGGTCCAGCAGAGCCTTGGCCACGCGGCCGGGGACGTCCGAGAACACTAGGTCCGCGAGGTTCTCGTTGGTGCGGCGCAGGCGCCGGGCGAGCGCCTGCAGCAGCTGCGCGGAGACCTCGGGGGAGCGCTGGATGACCTTGCGCAGGTTCTCGTGCTTGAGCCCGTCCAGGCGGGTCTCGGACACGGCGGTCGCGGAGGTGGAGCGGGGGCTGGGGTCGAACAGGGCCATCTCGCCGAAGATCTCACCGGGACCCATGACGGCCACGAGGTTCTCGCGACCGTCGCTCGCGGTGCGCCCAAGCTTCATCTTGCCGGAGACGATGAAGTAAAGCTGGTCCCCCGGATCACCCTCGTAGAACAGGGTGGCACCGCGGGAGAGGTTCACCTCGGTGATCTCCTCGGTCAGAGCGGCGAACGCCTCATCGTCCAAGGAAGCGAACAGCGGAGCGCGGCGTAGGACGTCTGTATCCAAGGTAAAACTCCTCACGGATTGCGGATGAGCCCGGACAGGGGCACATGATCTGAGTACGTTCCATCGTAACGAATTTCACACCGCCCGGGCCCACCCCGCTGGTTATGCCCGGTGTGAACGCGCTGCGAGTTCCGGGTGTTCCCGCTCGTGTTCATCCACCGTTCACGATCCACGATTTACCCAGCCCCCCACCGTATGCTCGGCTGAGCACGCACCCGATCCCCGCGTGTTCCCCCTCCGTGAGGACTTCGATGACCCTGTCCCTGAACATCCTGGACGTGCTGCTGATCGTGGCGCTGGTGGCGTATCTCGTCGCAGGGCTGAGCCGAGGGTTCTTCCGCTCGTTCGCGTCCCTCGTGGGGCTAGTGCTCGGCGCCGTGGTGGCGTTCTGGGCCGGCCCCGTGGTGTCCGCGTACGTCTCGGACGAATGGCGGATCCCGGCCGTGCTGCTCACCGTCCTCGTGGCCCTGGCACTGGGTCAGTGGCTGGGGTCGATCGCGGGTAACGCCCTCGCGCGGATCACCGAGAGGACGGGACTGGGGATCCTGGACCGCGTGGGCGGCGGGGTGCTCAACGTGGTCGTGGCCGCCCTGGTCATGGGGCTCGTGGGTTCGCTCGTGGGTCAGCTGGGCCTTCCCGCACTGTCCCAACAGGTCGCGTCCTCGCAGGTGCTGCGCGGTATCGAGCGGGTCACCCCGGAGCCCGTGCGCCAGGCCATGACACAGACCCGCAACGCGATCAGCGGCGCCCAGGGCATCCGGCAGCTGGACGAACTGCTCTTCCCGTCCCAGGCCGCCCCGGACCCCACGGACACCCCGGACACCCAGAGCGTCGCGGACGCGGGCCAGTCCGTGGTCCAGGTCTACGGCACGGCCGCCCAGTGCGCCCAGAACCAGACGGGTTCGGGATTCGTGGCGCAGCCCGGCACGGTGGTGACCAACGCCCACGTGGTCGCGGGCGTGGACCAGCCCGTGGTCCAGACGCGCGACGGTCGCGTCTACCGTGCGCAGGCCGTGCAGTACGACGCCGCGTCCGACCTCGCGGTGCTGCGCGTCCCCGATCTGCCCGAGGCACCCCTGGCCCTGCAGAGTTCGGTGACGAGCGGACAGACCGTGTCCTTCGCGGGCTACCCGCTGGGTGGTCCCTATACGCTGCGCCCGGCCACGATCCAGGGTCAGGCGGTGGCCCCCGTGCAGAACGTGACCACGGGGCAGACCCAGACCCGCAGCATCATCCAGATCGCGGGCAATGTGGAGCAGGGCAACTCGGGCGGTCCGCTGCTCAACGCGGACGGTGAGGTCGTGGGCGTGGTCTTCGCCAAGGCCGTCACGGATCAGGTGGGGTATGCGATCCCCGTGGCTCGTGTCACCGAGATCCTCGCCGCGGCGGGGGACTCCACGGAGTCCGTCCCCACAGGTCAGTGCGTGGTGTCCTGAGCGGACATCCTGTTGGTAGCAGCTGAACACCGACAAGCAGCGGCTGAGCACCGATGACCGGCGGTCGAGCACGCACGAGCGGTGGCCGGGTACCGAGTGCGCCAGCAGGGAGGCGCGGTCCGGGGCCAAGAACGCATTCAGGGGATCACGCAGCGGGCGCAGGTCGTACTACACGTCGTGGAGGTACTGCGGTTGCCACAGGGCAGTGACGAACCAGTCCTCGTCCGCCATGCGCCGGTCGACCGTGTCGATGATGGCCCGCGGGTCACCGATCTCCTGGCGCCGCCCCAGCGCAGCCAGTCCGTAGGCCTCGATGAGTTTCTCGGAGCGCATGGTCAGACCGGTCCCGGGCATGGTCCCCTGCGCGGTGAGCGTGGTCATCCGCTCGGCCACCTCGGGTCTGGCCAGTTCCTGCAGGGACGAGACCAGGTCCTCCGGGACGTGGGCCGGAACGCCCAGGAGAACATGCACCCCTCGAAGAGCACCGCGGCTTCCACGCACGTGTCCTTGACCTGCTCCCAGTGCACCTCGTGGCCGCCGGGCAACCACGCATCGGCGAACAGCTCCACGCCCCCGGCGGCGGCCACCTGTTGGAAGGACTCATCGATGCGCCTGTAGACCAGGGGCACACCGGACCGTGGATCTGCTGCGGTCAGGGTGCGTCCTAACTCTCGATGTTCTTACCCAGTTCGTTGGCGATCACCTGCACGCCCAGTTCGTACCCCAGGACACCGGCACCGGCGATCACGGCCGTGGCCTGCGGTGACACGAAGGACGTGTGCCGGAAGGCCTCCCGGCGGTGCACGTTGGAGATGTGCACCTCCACGATCGGCATCTCGCACATCTCCAGGGCGTCGTGCAGGGCCACGGAGTAGTGGGTCAGCGCCGCGGGATTGATCACGATCCCGCATGCCTCGGTGCGCGCCCGCTGGATCCAGTCCACGAGCTGCCCCTCATAGTTGGACTGCTCGAACACCACGTCCAGCCCGTACGACTGCGCGCGGACGCGCACATTGCGTTCGACGTCCGCAAGGGTCGTGTGCCCGTAGATCTCGGGCTTGCGGGTGCCCAGGGTGTTGAGATTGGGCCCATTCAGGACGTGGATCGGCAGCTCACTCATGGCTCCATTCAACAACACGGTCACGTGGAGCGACACGGCACCTCCGAACAAGGCGGCACCGACCAACAGTGCGGCACCGACGAACAGTGCGGCGTCGTCGAACACCCTGACAACACCGGACGACGCCGCCACGATGACCTCTTCACGCGAGGCACCGCAGCGGCGTCGCCCGCCGGGGCCGGGGTTACTTCTGGCCGAGCGAGTCCACGATCTGCTGCATGACCGTCTGGTCCGCGAGCGTGGAGACGTCACCCACGGGGCGGTCCTCGGCGACGTCCTTGAGCAGACGGCGCATGATCTTGCCCGAGCGGGTCTTGGGCAGCTCGGGTACGATCAACACCTTCTTGGGCTTGGCGATCGGGGAGATCTCCCGGCCCACGTGCGCGCGGATCTCCTCGGCGAGCTCGGCGGCGTCCCGGTTCTCGGCGGTGGCCTGGTCCGAGAGGATCACGAAGGCGAAAACCGCCTGGCCCGTGGTCTCGTCCTGGGCGCCCACCACGGCGGCCTCGGCCACGGACGGGTGGGAGACCAGCGCGGACTCGATCTCGGGGGTGGACAGGCGGTGGCCGGAGACGTTCATGACGTCGTCCACGCGACCCAGGATCCAGACGTCCCCGTCCGCGTCCCGCTTGGCGCCGTCGCCGGCGAAGTACTTGTCACCGAACTGGCCCCAATAGGTGTTGACGAAACGGTCGTCGTCCCCCCAGATGGTGCGCAGCATGGACGGCCACGGCTTGCGGACCACCAGGAAACCGTCGGTCTCGTTGGGCAGGGAGTTGCCGGCGTCGTCCACGACGTCCACCGCGATCCCCGGCAGCGGGACCTGCGCGGAACCGGGCTTGGCGTGGGTGACCCCGGGCAGCGGGGAGATCATGATCGAGCCGGTCTCGGTCTGCCACCACGTGTCCACGATGGGGCAGCGCTCGCCGCCGATCACACGGTGGAACCAGGTCCAGGCCTCGGGATTGATGGCCTCGCCCACGGTGCCCAGCAAGCGCAGCGAGCTGAGGTCCCACTCGCCGGGGATCTCCTCACCCCACTTCATCATGGTGCGGATGGCGGTGGGGGACGTGTAGAGGATGCTCACGCCGTACTTCTGCACGATCTCCCAGAACCGGCCGCGGTGCGGGGAGTCCGGGGTGCCCTCGTAGATCACCTGGGTGGCGCCGTTCACGAGCGGCCCGTAAGTGATGTAGGTGTGGCCCGTGACCCACCCGACGTCCGCGGTGCACCAGTAGACGTCCGTCTCCGGCTTGAGGTCGAACACGTTCTTGTGGGTGAACGCCGCCTGGGTGAGGTAGCCGCCGGTGGTGTGCAGGATGCCCTTGGGCTTGCCTGTGGTGCCGGAGGTGTAGAGGATGAACAGCGGATCCTCGGCGTTCTGCTCCGAGGGCGTGTGCTCGGTGGAGGCGTTCTCGGTGACCTCGTGCCACCACACGTCACGGCCGTCCTGGAACGCGACCTCCTCGCCGTTGCGCTTGACCACCACCACGTGTTGGACGGAGCTCCCGCCCTTCTCCAGGGCGGCGTCCACGGCGGGCTTGAGCGTCGTGGGCTTGCCGCGGCGGTAGGAGCCGTCCGCGGTGACCACGAGCTTGGCCTCGCCGTCCTCGATGCGCGAGCGCAGGGCATCCGCGGAGAAGCCGCCGAAGACCACCGAGTGGATCGCTCCGATGCGCGCGCACGCGAGCATGGTGACCACGGCCTCCGCGATCATGGGCAGGTACACGGCCACGCGGTCGCCCTTGCCCACGCCGAGCGCCTCGAACGCGTTCGCGGCCTTGGAGACCTCGTCCTTGAGCTGCGCGTACGTGTAGGACGCACTGTCCCCGGGCTCGCCCTCGAAGTACAGGGCCACGCGGTCCCCGTTGCCGGCCTCCACGTGGCGGTCCACGGCGTTGTACGCGGCGTTCAGGGTGCCGTCCTGGAACCACTTGGCGAACGGCGGGTTGGACCAGTCCAATACCTCGGTGAACGGGGTGGACCACGTCAGCAGCTCGCGGGCCTGGTCCGCCCAGAACTCCTCACCCTGCTCCTTGGCCCGCGTGTACAGCTCCGCGGTGGCGTTGGCCTGGGTGGCGAACTCCTCGCTGGGTGCGTAGGTCTTCGACTGGGATGCTGCGGATTCCGGGGACATGGTGCTCCTTACCTGGGCCGTCTCGTGCCGCTCGCGGGCACGTGGTTCAGTTCACATTCTTGTTCTCCAGCGTAGTCGAGGTTCCCGCCCGTGCTCGATCCATGGCGGCCGGTGTCGCGCGCACCGTCACGGCGGCCGCGCGGTTTGACCCCCGCCACGGCGGCCACCATGATCGAGGACATGGACTCCCCGGCCGCCGCTGCCCACGTGCGCTTCGTGCCCCCGCGCCAGGCCGAGCAGGCGGCCGCGCGGCGTCGTCGTACCGGGGGCGAAACGCGGTTGGCGACGACGCGGCGCGCGCGGCGGATCCAGCGCGAGCTCGTGCGCAGCTATCCGTACGCCGTGGCGGAATTGGATTTCGACGACTCGTGGCAGCTGCTCGTGGCCACGGTGCTCTCCGCGCAGACCACCGACGTGCGCGTCAACTCGGTAACGCCGGGGCTGTTCGCCGCATACCCCGGGCCTTGGGAGCTGGCCGAGGCGCCGGCCGAGGACGTCGAGGAACGGGTGCGCTCGCTCGGGTTCTACCGGTCCAAGGCGCGTTCCATCCAGGGGCTGGCCACGCGGATCGTGGACGAGTACGACGGCCGCGTCCCGGGTACGCTCGCCGAGCTCGTGACCCTGCCCGGCGTGGGGCGCAAGACCGCGAACGTGGTGCTCGGTAATGCGTTCGGGGTCCCCGGGATCACGGTGGACACGCATTTCGGCAGGCTCGCGCGCCGCTTCGGCTGGACCGACCAGGAGGACCCCGTCAAGGTCGAGACGGACGTGGCCGCCCTGTTCCCGCCCGCGGTGTGGACCGAGCTGTCCCACGAACTGATCTACCACGGCCGGCGGATGTGCCACGCGCGCAAACCAGCGTGTGGAGTGTGTCCGGTCGCGGATCTGTGCCCCTCCTACGGCACGGGCCCCACCGATCCACTGGCCGCCCGGAAACTGTTGGCCTACGAACTCGCCCCGGGCCGCGAGGAGCTGCTCGCGGGCTTCCTGGCCGGGCGCACGCGCCGCGAACTGCGCGCCGACGGACACACCCTCGGCGCGTGAAAGGACTTCGCATGACCCCCTCCGACCCTCACGGGGCCGACCCCCGTGATCAGCTCGTGGAGCTCGCCCGGCACGGTGATTCCGTGATCATGCACGACCGCGAACCGTGGCGGATCGGCGAGCTGGACGAGAACCATCGGCACTCCGCGGTGCTCATCCTCTTCGGCGCGCTGGACGCCGTGCCCTCGCACTACGCCGAGCACACGGACGGGCCGGGACGTGACCTGGACGTGCTGCTCGTCCAGCGCGCCGCGACCCTGCGTGCCCACCCCGGCCAGGTCGCCTTCCCGGGCGGGCGCCTCGATCCGCCCGACGGCGAACCCGGCACCTTCCTGGACGTGCCCGGCGGGCGCGTGAGCGCACCCCATATCCGGGCGGCACTGCGGGAGGCCCACGAGGAGACCGGGGTGGACCCGGACGGCGTGGAGGTCCTCGGTGCACTGCACCCCGTGCCGCTGCCCGTGAGCAACCACCTGGTTACGCCCGTGATCGGCTGGTGGCGCAGCCCGTCCCCCGTGGACGTGGTGGACCACGCCGAGTCCTCCCTGGTGTTCCGGGTGCCGGTGCTGGACCTGATCAACCCCGCCCACCGGTACTACGCGACCGTGACCCGCGGGCAGCACACCTACGAGTCCCCGGCATTCGACGTGAGCGTGGCGGACGTGGCCGAGCCCATCACCGTGTGGGGGTTCACCGGCGTCATCATCGACCGCGTGCTCGACTGGCTCGGCTGGTCCGTGGAGTGGGACCGCTCGATCAAGCGCCCCGCGCCGAGGTTCGGGCCGAAGGCGTAACCCTTTCAGCGCCGTTCACCCTCGGTCCCCGTCGAGGCGCATGGTGCGGACGGTCCGCGAGGTCACCAGCAGGACGCCACTCAGGAGCGGGACGTCTCAGCGTAATGCCGGTGCGCGCAGCCGCGGTCACTTCGCATCCGCGTACGACGTCACCACCGTCGTGGCCACCGGGACCGCCACGGGTACCCTGCCGAACACCGTGATCACCGCTTGTTCGGCCGCCTGCGTCACGAGGTCCCGCACCCGGGGCGCATGCTGCTCGGCACAGTGGACCATGACCTCGTCGTGCAGGAAGAACACGAGCTGTGCGTCCAGGCCGGCGTCGTGCAGACCCTGTCGGATGTGTCCCAACCATGCGAGCGCCCACTCGGCGGCCGAGCCCTGGACCACGAAGTTCCGGGAGAACCGGCCGTGACCGCGCGCGGCCTGGGTGGCCCGGCGCTCGCCGGCCTGGGTGGCCGTGGCGCGCTGCACCTCAAACCATTCCGCCCCGGGAACGGGTGACCAGCGGCCCAGGTAGGTGCAGACCTGGTGCCCCAGCTCGCCCACGCGCGCGGCGTGTTCCACGTAACCCACGGCGCGCGGGAACATCCGGGCCAGGTGAGGCATGAACCGCCCGCCGGCCCCGGACGTCGCACCGTACATCGCGCCCAACAGTGCGAGCTTCGCGTGCGCCCGCTCCTTGAGTTCCGAACCGCGTGCCTCGCCCTGCAGTGCGATGGACTCGTAGAGGTCACGGTCGCGCGACGCCTCGGCCAGAGCGTCGTCGCGCGCGAGGATGGCCAGCACGCGCGGCTCGAGCTGGGCGGCGTCGGCCACGACGAGCGCGCGGCCGGGATCCGCGCGCACGGCGCCGCGGATGTACTTGGGGATCTGCAGCGCACCGCCGCCGCGCGCGGCCCATCGTCCGGTCACGACGCCGCCCACGACGTACTCGGGGTGGAAGCGCTCCTCCCGCACCCAGGTGTCCAACCAGTGCCACCCGGTCGCGGAGAAGATCCGGGAGAGTTTCTTGTACTCGAGCACCGGTTCCACGATGGCCACGCGCTGCTCCTGCGGCCGGCCGTTGACGAGGGCCCAGTCCTGCAGTTTCCACGCGCGCGTGGTGTCCACGTCCACCCCGGCGTTGCGCAGGGCCTTGAGCAGCTCCACGGGGGAGTCAGGGTTGAGGGTGGGGGCGTCGAGCACGTCACGTACCCGCCGGGCGAGTTCCTGCATGCGCGCGGGCCGCTCCTCACCGACCGGGCGGGGGCCGAGCAGCTCCTCGAGGATCTCCTCGTGGGCCCGGGGGCTCCAGGGGACGCCGTGGTGGCGCATGTCCGCGGCCACCAACGCGCCCTGGGACTCGAGGGCCAGCAGGCGTTCGATCCGCCGGGGATAGCGCGCGGTCTCGCACGCCCGGTTCTGCGCGGCGAGCTCCGCGATCAACTCGTCCGTCCCGGGTCCGCGCTGCTCGACGACGGCGAACAGCGACCCCTGGCTGCTCGGTTCGGCCGGGGCGCGTGGACCGGGCACGCGGCGCGGGTCCGCGGGTTCGATCACGGGACGGTAGTCGAGTGGGCGGGGTTCGTCCGACGTGGGATCGGGCGCGCCGGATCCGGGGGCGGTCGCGGCCGTGGCAAGGATCGTGGCGCACAGTCCCAGGTCCCGGCAGCGGGTCACCCACACGCCCGCGGCGAGCAGCAGTGCGGCGGGGACGGAGGTCTCGAGCCACGTCCACACGGGAGGCACCACGCCCGCGGCACGTGCCGCGTTCTCGCGCCGGGCGACCTCGAAGGCGAGGCCCTCGTCCGTGACGGTGTGCGGCTCCCCGGCGGGCTTGCCGTTCGCGGAGACCACCCGCAACACCCAGGACCCGGGCTCTGCGGCGGCCACCACGATGTGCATGCTCCCAGTATGGGGCGTGGATCGGGTACGCCCGGGCCCCCTGGCGGAGCCGCGCGGGATAGACGTAGCGACCTGCATCACAGAGACCTAGTGACAATTGAATACGCGTTACTTCGAGGAGTGACATGAACGTTCACAACGAGGTGATGGATCCGGAACGAACGGGACCGGGTGAACCTCATCCCGTGCAGATGATCAGTCCCAGCGGCGAGCTGGGACCGCGGCCCAGGCACCCGGGGCCGAGAACACCACCATGACCCTGGCCGCTGCCATCAACCGGGGACTGCGCAAGGCCCTCGAGGACGATCCCGGGGTCGTGCTGTTCGGGGAGGACATCGGCGCGCGGGCGGGGTCTTCCTCATCACGGACGGGCTGCAGAAGGACTTCGGTGACCAGCGGGTCATCGATGCTCCCCTCGCGGAAGCGGGCATCGTGGGAACGGGCGTCGGAATGGCCATGAGCGGGCTGCGGATCATGGCGCCCGGCACCCCGCACGACGCGTACTGGGGCATCCGGGAGGCGATCGCCTCCGAGGTCCCCGTGATCTTCTTCGAACCCAAACGCCGGTACTGGATGAAGGGTGAGGTGGGGACCGACCCCGCCGCCTATGGGAGCTTCGGTCTCGCAGGCGGGGCAGTGGTTCGTCGCCTCGGCGAGGACGTGACCCTGGTGACGTACGGACCCCTGGTCACCACGGCCCTGGACGTGGCCGCGGCGGCGCAGGACGACGGCGTGTCCGTGGAGGTCGTGGACCTGCGGGTGATCAGCCCCGTGGACATCGACACCGTGGTGACCTCCGTGCGCAAGACGGGTCGTCTCGTGGTCGTCCATGAAGCGCCCACGAGTTTCGGTGTGGGCGCTGAGATCGCCGCGCGGGTCGGGGAGAAATGCTTCTACGACCTCGAGGCACCCGTGATCCGCCTGGGCGGGTTCCACACCCCGTACCCGGCGTCGCGTTCCGAGCACCACGACTTGCCCGACGTGGACAGAATCCTCGACGGGATCGACCGGGCTCTCGAGTATTGAGGAGAAGATCATGAATACAGCCCAGTTCAAGCTCCCCGACGTCGGCGGGGGCCTCACGGAAGCGGACATCCTGACCTGGAAAGTCGCCGCCGGTGACGCCGTGAAGGTCAACCAGGTGATCGTGGAGATCGAGACCGCCAAGTCGGTCGTGGAACTGCCGTGTCCCACCGTGGGATCGGTGGCGGCGCTGCTCGCCCCCGAGGGAGCCACGGTGGAGGTGGGGACGCCCATCATCGACATCGTGGCCGAGGACGCCGTGGCGGACGGGTCCACCGGTGCACCCGCTGCCCCGGCCGGTTCTGCACGGGAGTCCGGCCCCCAGACCGGCGCGCAACCCGCGGCCGATGCCGAGGGTTCCTGCGCCACCCTGGTCGGGTACGGGGCTCGGGAGGACACGAAGCGTCGCGGGCGACTCGGGCGACGTCGTGCCCTTGCGGAGCAGCGGGCGGCCGAGCCGGCGGGGCCAGCACCGTCCGGTCCTATCGGTCTCCACGAGGACGTGGGTGCCCCGCAGCGTCTTGAACCCTCGGTGCCGTCCCCCGGGGACACGCGTGCCCGCGCCACACCGCCCGTGCACAAGCGGGCCAAGGACGCCGGGGTGAATCTCGCCGCGCTGACCGGAACGGGTCCGGCCGGCGAGGTCACCCGCAGGGACCTCGCGCAGCACCTGGTAGGCACCGGTGGTCTCCCGGAGGTCGCGCCGACGGCGTCGCCCGGCGCACCGGAGGGCGACGAGACGTGGACCATCCCGTTGAAGGGCGTCCGCAAGGCCACGGCGCAGGCGATGGTGGCTTCTGCGTCCCCCGCGCCGCACGTCACCGAGTTCCTGGACGTGGACGTCACGCGCACCATGGAGCTCGTGGCGCGCAGCTGCGGTGCGGAGGGATACGCCCGGGTCAGCCCCCTGGCCGTGCTCTCGCGGGCCATGTGCTGGGTCCTGCACCGGACTCCGGAGCTCAACGCCTCGCTGCAGGGTGAGCAGATCACGGTCCCCCGCCGCGTGCACCTGGGGATCGCCACGGCCACGGACCGCGGTCTCATGGTCCCCGTGGTCCCGGACGCGCACGCGCTGTCCGTGGGCGAGCTCGCGCTGCGGACCCGTGTGGGAGACTCGGGGCCATGAGTGCCGAGCCGACTGAGACCCACGACGTCCCCTGGGCCATGCAACTGGTGGTGTACCGGGATCGTGGGCGCCCCGCACGGGAGGTGGACGTCGCGGAAGCGGCGGCGCGCGCCGTCGTGATGCTGCTGGCCGACGAACGCAGCGCCCCGGGTGGGCCATGGCACGAGGCCGTGCGGACGTGGCGGGACGTGCAGATCCGCAAACTTGTGCGGCGCGCGGACGGCAAGCGCTGGGAGGACGTGCAGGCGTTACCCGGGGTCACGGTGGCGCAGAAGGCGCCGACTACGGCAGCGGACGAGCACGGCACCGCGGCCGTGAGGGCGTTCGTGCCCGCACCCGTGCAGCCCCTGCCCAAGCAACTGCACAAGCTGCAGGTGTCCGGCACGCAATTCCCCGCCGTCGGGGCCTCCGCCACGCAGAATGCCGTGGTCACCGTGGAGGTGGCCCCGGGACTCGGGATCTCGAGCGGCAAGCTCGCGGCGCAGTGTGGGCACGCCGCGCAGCTCGCGTGGGAGGCCATGCCCGAAGCAGTGCGGGAACGCTGGCGCGTGGACGACTACCGGGTGCGCGTGGAGTTCCCCTCGCGGGATGAGTGGGGCGGGGTCCAGAGGCCGGTCACGGTCACGGACGCGGGGTTGACCGAGCTGGACGGCCCCACCGACACCACCCGGGCGTGGTGGGTGGAACCCGCCTGAGCGGCGGCTCAGCTGAGAGCCGGGCCTCATGGGGCATGCGCCGTGCCCGGTCGGGCGGTGCTCAGGCCACGCTCGTGTGCGTGCGCTCGGCCTCCCGTGCCACGCCGCGGAACAGCACGGACAGGTTTGCCTCGCTCCCGGCCAGGCCCCACAGTTCCAGGGGCATCCGAGGACGCGAGGTCGCCACGATCTGCGACGCGGTCTCCGAGACGGGTCGCAAAGCGGACCGGACGCGCGCGCCGCACGACGAGAGCGGGATTCCCACCGAGATCCGCCCGCCCTGCGCACCGAGCTCTCGCAAGCCCAGTTCCGCGTGCTGGACGCAGGCACGCTCGACTAGTCTCGGAAGTTCGGAGACGGGCACCGGTACCGTGAGTTGCCCTTGGCTACGGGCACCGCATGAGGTGATGGTGTAGTCCTTCGCCCACTCGGTCTGCGGGCGCAATGCGAAGAACCCGGGGATGATGATGACGGCCAGGAGAAGCAGAGCCACCACTATGATGCTGACCCGGCCCCAGTGGAACACCCAGAGCAGCAGGGCGAGCACCAGCAGGCAATAGAGCACATTCAGGATCAGCGCCGCGACGGCCGATGTTCGTGTCACAGGTTTGAGGTCCATCAGCTCAAGGTGGTGCTTCCCCGGACAACTGTGCACCACCGGTTACCGTTCCGTAATACTCGGCGAGCACGCACGACGGGAGGGGACCCTCCGTCCCCGCGGCGGGCGATCTGCACAGCACTCGACGCGCCGCGGCGGGTGCCCGCAACGCTGCACAGTGCGGGCCAGCGGGCGCGGAACGTGGGTGTCACCGGCCAGGTTGGTGCCATGAACACCGCATCCATCACGGCTCCCGTCGACCCTCCGGGCGCCTCGCGTCGAGCCCGCCGCGCGGCCAGTCGGTCTTACGCAGCCTTTGACAGCGGCCATGGCGATCAGGGGTGTGGCCCGCTCCCTGCCGGGCCGGTCCCCGCGGATTGCGAGTCCCCGATCGCGGCGCGCTCGCGGGCCAGCGCAGCGGGGGGACGTGCACCGATGGGAGGCGCGGCGACGGGCAGCGCGGCATCGGGCGGTGTCGCCGCGGGCGGTGCCTCGGCGGGCAGTTCGCTGGCCTGCACCGAGTTGCACGGGACCCGCGGCGTGCAGTTGCTCAGCACCACCCCTGACCTCGTGGAGGCCGTTGAGGCCGTGTGTATCGGCGCCGGGGTTGCGCTCAGGGTGACGGACGACGGTGCGGGGGCGCGAGCGGCGTCGTCGGACGTCGTGCTCGTGGATGCCGCCTGGGCCGGGGACGTCGTACCCCGCGGGGCGGTGGTCGTGGCGCTCACCGAACACGCCGACGCGTGGGACACCGCGGTGAGGTTCGGGGCGTCCGCCGTGGTGGTGTTACCGCACGCGGCCGCGTGGCTCGCGGACATGATCTCCCGCTCGTCCGATTCCGAACTGCCACGCACGACCGGGCGGGTGTACGGCGTCGTCGGCGCTACCGGGGGAGTGGGCGCGTCCACGGTGGCGTGCTGGCTCGCGGGGCACTTCGCGGCCCGGGGGGTGGACACCGCGCTCGTGGACGGTGACCCCCTGGGCGCGGGCCTCGATCTCGCGCTGGGGGAGGAAACCACCGACGGGCTGCGGTGGCCCGAGCTCAATCAGTTCTCGGGCACCGTGGCGGCCGATCAACTGTGGGCGGCCATGCCGCGCCTGGATGCCCTGCGGTACCTCTCATGGGATCGCCACGCGAGCCTAGCGCACACCGTTCCGATGGCCACGGTGATCGCCGCGCTGCGTGGCGCCGCTGCGGTCCAGGTGGTGGATCTGTGCCGCTCGGACCTCGAACGGCAAGCGCGCTGGTGCGATGCCGTGCTGGTCCTGGCTTCCCGCACCGTGCGCGGGATCCTGGCCGCGGAACACACGGTGCGGCGTTGCGCACCCGTTCCCGTGGTGAGTGCGGTGTGCGGGGTCAACGTCGCGGACGTGGATCCCCCGGTCGTGGCCGAGGCCGCCGGCGTGCCGTGCGTGGCGGCCGTGGCGTTCGACGCTGGCGTGCCCCAGCACCTCGACGATGGCACCGTCCTACGTCGCGGCCGGCGTCCCCGCCACGCGAAGGCCGTGGCGCAGATCGCCCGGGCATTGGAGGAGCTGTCATGACGGTCTCATGCACGGTGTCCCACGATCACGACGCCGCCCGGCCCGGTCCGCGCGACGCGTCGGGGTCGGAAGTAGTCGACCACACCGCAACCCGGTCCGGGCCGTGCGCCACGCCAGGGCCGGAAGCTGCCGCGCACGACGCCGCGTTCGTGGACCAGGTGCGCGAACGCCTCCTGGCCGAGGGCGGTCCGATCACCGACACCAGGATCGCCAAGGCCGTGCGGGAGACGGGCCGGGTGCTCGGGGCCGTCGGCTCCGTCCGAGCAGCGCAGCACGTCAAGGCGCAATTGACCGGGCTCGGGCCGTTGGAGCCACTACTGCCGGCAACCGGACTGAGCGACGTCTACGTCAACGGCCACGAGAACGTCTTCGTGGAGACCCACGACGGGATCCAGCGTGTCACGAGCCCGTTCACGTCCGAGGCGCACGTGCGTGCGCTCGCGGTGCGGCTCGTGACCGCGGCCGGGCGAAGGCTGGACGACGGCCACCCGTGCGTGGACGTGCAGACCGCCACCGGGCTACGGGTGCATGCCGTGATCCCGCCGGTGTCCACGTCGGGGACACTGCTGTCCATCCGTTTCCGGGCTCCGCAGCGGCTGTCGCTCGCGGATCTGGTGCACTCCGGGACCGTGCACCCGTTCCTCGCGGACGTCCTCACGGATGCCGTGGCCGCACGGGCGAATCTCATGATCAGCGGCGCCACCGGTTCCGGAAAGACCACCGTGCTGTCTGCTCTACTGTCCCAGTGCGCGCCGGGACAGCGCCTCGTGCTCGTGGAGGACGCCGCGGAGCTGAACCCCGATCATCCCCACGTGGTCGGCATGCAGTCCCGGCAGGAGAACGTGGAGGGGGCCGGTTCCGTGGACCTCACGGACCTGGTCCGGCAAGCGTTGCGGATGCGCCCTGATTGGCTCGTGGTGGGGGAATGCCGTGGCGCGGAGGTCCGCGAGTTGCTGACCGCCCTGAACACGGGGCACTCCGGTGCGGGAACCGTGCACGCGAACTCCGCGCGGGCGGTTCCGGCCCGGCTCGCCGCCCTGGGGTCCCTCGCGGGACTCAGCCGTAGCGCCGTGGACCTGCAGGCTGCCAACGCACTGGACCTCGTGGCCCACGTGAGCCGCACCCCCGCCGGACGCAGGCTGGATTCCCTGTGCACTCTCCACCTCGAGGACGGTGTGCTGAGCACCCGGCCCGCTCTGACCGTGGAGTCCGGGCATCCGGTCGAGGGGCCCGGGTGGTCACAGCTGGCACGGCTGCTGGCCCGAGGGCGTGACGCATCATGATGCTCGCGTTTCTCCTCTTCGTCCTCACCGCGGCCGCGTTGCTCGTCTGGAGCAGTGGCGGCGCGCGCGGGGGCAGCCTCGCAGTACCCGCACACCGCTCGGGTGATGACGACGCCGACGGCGGTGCCGAGCGTTCGGTGGGTACGGGCGTGTTCGCACGGTGGCGTCGTCGTGATCGTGCCGCGGAAGCGATGCAATGGGTGACCGTGGTGCGCCGACTGGCCGCGCTGCTGCAAGCGGGGCGGGCACCCGCCCGGGTGTTCGGCGAACTGCCCGCGGTCTCCACGGGCTCGGGACCCACGGGGCGGTGGATCGCCCGGATGTGCGGGGACGTCCACGCCGCCGCCCAGGTCGGGATCCCGGTGTCCGCCAGTCTGACACGCTTCGCGAGTGCTCCCGTGCCCGTGGGTGATCGTGCCCTCGCGGCCACCGCGCGGTCCGTGTGCGCCCAGCTCGCCGCGTGCTGGGAGATCTCGGAGCGTTCCGGGGCGCCCCTGGGGCGCACGCTCTCGGGCGTGGCGGAGTCCCTAGAATCGCAGCTGGACGCGCAGGCCGCCCGGGACAGTGCCCTGGCAGGACCGCGGGTCACGGTGCGGACGCTGTCGTGGCTGCCCGTGCTCGCGCTGGGGCTCGGTGTGCTCATGGGCACGGATCCGATCACCACGTTGCTGACCACGTGGTGGGGTCGGCTCGCGCTCGCGGCGGGTGCTGCCCTCAGCATCGCCGGGCGATTGTGGACCCGGGCCCTGATGCATCGCGCCGAAGTGGAGAGCGCGTCATGATCGGGGCGCTGATGGCGGGTGTTCTCGCGGGATGCGGTGTACTTGTGTGGCTTTCTCCCGGCTCGCGGCTGCGGATCCCCCGCGGACGGCGACGTTCCCCGCGTGAGCTCGGGTCGTCCCGTTCGGGGTTGAATGGTGGGTTTCATCGTCCTGGCTCAAAGGCCACGTCGACCGTTCACGGCGGATTGGCCCGGGGCGGGGACATCGGATCGACCGGGGTGAACGGGTGGTCGTCTGGGTCATCCACGACCCCGGGAGCGACCGGGGATGCTCGGAGTGTGGCGACCTGGGCAATGCCGGCGGACGCATCGCTGGGCCCCTCGGTCCGTGCAGCAACTGCGACGGCGGCGTCGATCCCCCCTCTACCCGCCGCGGCACTCGTGGAACTCACGGCATGCCAGCTTGAGACCGGATTGCCCCTCGCGGAGGCCGTGTCCGTCCTCGCGAACAGCTGCGCTGGAGCTGTCCACCAGCAGCTGGGTCGGGTTGCGGCCGCCCTGCGACTCGGGCTCCCGTGGGACGCGGCGTGGCCCGCGGATCAAGAACTGTCCCGGGACATGCGCGACTTCCGCGACGCTCTCGAGTTCACGGCCACCTCCGCCACGGCCTCGGCGTCCGTCCTGCGGGGTCAGGCGGACCTCGTGCGGCGAGCGCAGTACCGTCGCGCCGAACGGGCGGCCGAGGCGCTCGCCGTGAAGCTCGTGCTGCCGCTCGGCCTGTGCTTCCTGCCCGCGTTCATGTGCTGGGGTGTGGTCCCCGTGCTCATGAGTTTGCTGCCCAGGGTCTTCGGATCATGACCGGCCACGCGCGCCTGCACGGCGCTCACGCTGCGGGGAGGGGGAGAGGACCGCCCGCAGGATGCTGCGCCCCGATCTAGACACGTATTTGCAACCTTCCACTTGTCACGAAGGCGGGTGCGCGACACCGCTGCCATCTCACCCCTCAACACATCACGAACACCCAACGAACAGGAATACCACCATGTCCACGATCACGCTTCCCGCCTGCACCACCGCGTTCGACGATCCCACGGAGATCCCCGTGGAGGATGCGACCCAGTCGATGCCGACCGCCGAGGTGCGGCCCCGCACCGCCATCGATCCGGACGACCCGGACCTCGGGGCGTCCACGGCGGAGTACGCGGTCATCGTGCTCGCGGCCGCCGCGTTCGGCGGCGTCATGGCCGCAGTGCTGTCCTCGGACTCCGTGTCGGGCATGTTGCTCGGCATCATCCAGAAGGCCCTGGCCGTCTGAACCGCACACCCACCGGGCCCGGGCCGTGGGAGGGCCGCGTAGGACCGGCCACCCTGCGGCCCGGGCCCGGTGCCAGAACCGCATACACCCGAACCACTCCGAGCCCCCGGGCCCGCCGCGCTTCTGTTCCGGCGGACCCGCTCGTCGGAGTGGGCCACCACCACGCCGCCCGGAACTGCCACGGTCCCCAGTCACACCGTGGTTCGAACACCGTGGAGTGCCGGTGAGCGAGCGCGTGGCCGTCCGTAGAAGGAGGACTCCCATGAGAAGGTCAAGAACCGTGCCGGTGCACGATCGCGCCGAAGCCCCACCGGGACAGCCGGAGCACCCACCACGACATCCGGATGCCGGAGCGGTCACGGTGGAAACGGCCGTGATTATGCCCGGTCTCGTCCTGCTCCTGGCCGTTCTGCTCGCGGCCGCAGCTGCCGGGATGACGACCGTGCGCTACGAGGAAGCCGCCCGGGCCTCCGCGCGCGCCGCCGCACGGGGAGAAACCGCCGAGGTCGTGGAACGCACGGCGCGTGAGATCGCCGGGGACACCGCCGTCGTCCGGGTGAGCGTCGCGGACGACCGGGTCACGGTCGCGGTGAACGGCCCCGCCCCGGGGATCCTGGGGACGTGGAGTGATTGGCGCTTGCAGGCCACGGGCAGCGCGGCCGTGGACACCGCTCTCGGAACCACCGGGGGTCCGAGCGCCGGGCCGGGGACGCTTGATCATGCGAGGCCGTGACATGACGTCGGACGAGGTGCACGAGCGTCGCCGGACTCGAGCAGTGGGCGCGGGAGATCATCGCGACGAGGGGTCCGGCACGGTGCACGGTCTGACACTGGCCGTGATGCTCTGCTTTGTCCTCCTGGTGGTCCTGCTCGTCGGGCAGGCCGCGATCCTCACGCACCGTGCGGCCAAGGCGGCGGATTTGGCAGCACTCGCCGCGGCCGACGTCGCTCGCGGCCTGAGCCCCGGCGTCCCGTGCGATGTGGCTGCGCGGGTGGCCGCTGACAACGGGGCGCAGTTGTCCGAGTGCGCGGTGGTGGCCCCTGAGAACACGATCGTGGACGTCACCGCGGTGATCGAGTTGCCGCAACCCCTCGCGTCACTGGGCCCGGCCACCGGGGTGTCCCGGGCCGGACCGCCGCCGGGGGAGCCATGAGCTCCGGGAACTTCACCCCCGGAGCAGCCATCAGCCCCGCAGCAGGCGCCCGCCCCGGAGTGGTCCCCCACCTCGGAGTAGTCAGCCATTGCGGGACGGCCACCCGCCGCGTGGCAGCCGCGAGCGCATCACGGCGCGAAGGACAGCACCCCGTTGAGCAGCTTGAGCGCCCCCGCCTTGTCGAGCGGATTGTTGCGGTTGCCGCACTTGGGGGACTGCACGCACGAGGGGCAACCGGACTCGCATTCGCACTGCGCGATCGCGTCCCGGGTGGCGGTGATCCAGTGCCGGAACATGTCGTACCCGCGCTCGGAGAAGCCCGCACCGCCGGGGTGGCCGTCGTGCACGAAGATCGTGGGCAGTTCGGTGTCCACGTGCAGGGCGGTCGAGAGCCCGCCCACGTCCCACCGGTCACAGGAGGCCAACAGTGGCAGGAGCCCGATCATCGCGTGTTCCGCGGCGTGCAAGGAGCCGGGGATGTCCGGTTCCTCGATCCCCATCGCGGCCAGCTGACCCCCGGAGACCGTGAACCATGTGGCCGTGGTGGACAACTGGCGGGGCGGCAGATCCAGGGGTTCCTCACCCGCCACCTCGTTGGACGCCACCAGTTTGCGTTGATAGCTGACCACCTGGGTGGTCACGTCCACGGCCCCGCGGTGGATGCTCACAGGACCCCACTGCATCGAATCGCGCACGTCCCGCACGCGGACCTCGGTGATGTCCCGCGCGACCGTGTAGAAGTCCGGGAACGCGCGGCGCACCGCCGCCACGTGCAGTTCCTCGTCCAGTTCCTCCACCAGATAGGTTCGGCCCTGATGCACGTAGACCGCCCCCGGGTGGGCTTGGTAATGCGATTGCGGAGCGCCCATGGTGCCGAGCACCGAGCCGGTCTCCGAGTCGATGATCTGCACGGGACCGCCGTCCCCGGAACGGATCGACACCATGGTGGCGGGCTGTTCGGACCGGGTCCAGAACCACCCGCTCGGACGTCGGCGCAGGTGCCCCGCGTCCGTGAGGGAGTCGACGACGTCGCGCGCGGTGGGCCCGAACAGCTCGAGTTCGTCGGGGCGCAGGGGCAGTTCTGCGGCGGCCGCGCACAGGTGCGGTGCGAGCACGTAGGGGTTGGAGGCCTCGAACACCGTGGCCTCCACGGGGACGTCGAAGATTGCCTCGGGGTGGTTGACCAAGTAGCCGTCGAGGGGATCGTCACCGGCGATCAGTGCCGCCAAGGCGTGCTGGCCCGCCCGCCCGGCGCGGCCGATCTGCTGCAGGAAGGACGCGCGGGTGCCGGGCCACCCGGCGACCAGGACGGCGTCGAGCCCCGCGATGTCGATCCCGAGCTCGAGTGCGGACGTGCTCGCGACCCCCAGCAACCGCCCGTCCCGCAACTGCTGTTCCAGCTCGCGGCGTTCCTCCGGCAAGAATCCGGAACGGTAGGCGGCCACGCGATGACCGAGCGAGGGGTCCACCTCCTCGAGCTGCCGGTGGGCCGCCTGTGCGATGGTCTCCGCGCCGCGGCGGGAACGGATGAACGCGATCGTGCGGATCTGACGCAGCACCAGGTCGGTGAGCATGTCGGAGGCCTCGGCTGTGACCGTGCGGCGACGGGGCGCGCCGTTGTCCGAACCGCCGGGCGACTGTTCCGGCTCCCACAGCACCACGGTGCGCGAACCGTGGGGCGAGGTGTCACGGGTCACCGCCGTCACGTCCTGTTCGGACGCGCCGATGAGCTTGGCGAATGACTGCTGCGGGGACGCACTCGTGGCGGACGCCCCCACGAACACGGGGGAGGCCCCATAATGCGCCGCGACCCGGACAAGTCGGCGCAACAGGACGGCCACGTGCGAACCGAACACCCCCCGGTAGGAATGTGCCTCGTCCACGATCACGAACCGCAGCCGCCGGAAGAACCGCGACCAGCCGATGTGATGCGGCAGGATCCCGTGGTGGAGCATGTCCGGGTTGCACAGGATCACGTCGGCGTGCTCCCGGATCCAACGGCGCTCGCCGGGATCGGTGTCCCCGTCGTAGGTCGCCGCGCGCACGTCCGCGAAGCCGAGCGCACGCAGGGACGTGAGCTGGTCCGCGGCCAGGGCCTTGGTGGGCGAGATGTAGAGGGCCGTGGCCTCGTCCGGATGGTGTAGCAGGCCGGGGCGTTCGGCCACCGCGAGTTTGCCCCGGTGCACGGCGTCGAGCACGAGGGACTGGTAGACCAGGGACTTCCCCGAAGCGGTGCCCGTGGCCACGATCGCGTGTCGCGGAGCGGTCAGCGCAGCGACCTGGTGCGCGTACGGTTCATGGATACCCAGCCGTTCATATGCGCTGACCACGTCCGGGTGCAGCCATTCGGGCCAGGGCGCGTGGGTGGGTTCACGTTCCGGGATCTCGCGCACATGACGTACCTGCTCGGGGCGGGGTCCGCGTCCGAGCAGGTCCACCATCTCCTGCGAAGTCGTCACCGTGACATTGTGGCCCACACCGGGCGGGGACGACGCCGCCCGGCCACCAATGCGCGGGGCCCGCCACGCGTCGTCGGCTCCCTGCCTGTGCGGGGACCCGGTGCCGGAATCCGATGCGGGGAAGACACCGCCACCTGGCCCACGTCCCGCACCCGCATGGAATCATGGGGGTATGAGCAACGCTGAGCACCCGCACCCCATGAACATCGCCCACGAGCACGATGACGCGTCCCAGGTCCCGCCCATCACCGAGCTGAGCGAACAGGAGAGCTGGGAGCTGCTCAAGCAGGCACGCTTCGCACGGCTGGCGACTCGCGACGGCGACGAGATCGACATCACCCCGCTGAACATCGTGACCGACGGCGAGAAGATCTTCTTCCGCTCCGCCAAGGGCACCAAGGTCCTGCACCTACAACTGAACCCGAACGTGACGGTCGAGATCGACCGCGCCGCCGGTTCACAAGCGCACTCCGTGGTGGTGCGCGGCACGGCCGAGATGATCACGGACACGGACCGGATCGCGTACGTGGAAGAGCTTGGTCTGCGACCGTGGTTGGAGACGGAGAAGATCGAGTTCGTGGAGATCACGCCCACGCGCATCACGGGTCGCGCCTTCCGGTTGGGTCACTGACGGGTGGTCTCTTCCTGTCCCAACGACGCCGCTCCCGGGCCCGCGTTCAGCGTGGTCCCGGATGCCCCGCGCTCCGATGACCCGGAGCTGATCGCCCGCCTCCACGACGACCTCGTGGCCGCGGGGTTCACGGTGGACGGGGTCACGGACCTCGTGGGCGAACAGGCCATGTCCGCGTGGTCGCGGGACCAGGCGGTCCCTGCCCGTCGCGCCCTGCAACGTCGCTCGCAGGACCTCCGTTCGGTGCCGGGCGGTGCGGAAGATACTCACTCCTCACCGCGTGGCGTCGGCAACGCTGCGGATTCCGCGGGCCATGACGTCGCCGCGTTGATCACCCTCGCCGCGTTCTTCCTGCTCGGGGACCCCGTAACGGCCACATCGCTCGACGCCGCGCTGCCCTCCGTGGGCGCTTCCGGCCTGCAACGGTTGGGTCTGGTCGAGGCCGGCGTTGAGCCGGCCGATGATGCCGCCGATGCCGCCGCCGAGTCGGCCGAAGGCGCCGTCGACGCCGCTGCACGCGGGCTCCGTGAGAACTGCCCGTCCCACGCGAACCCGGACGAGAGCGCAGCGGCGGATACCCCCGCGCCCTCCGTCACAGTGCGTTCCGCGGTGGATCTGCGGCCCTACGCCACGGATTCCTCGGCCGAGCTGTACGTCGCGAGCGACCTGGGTGCGTTCCAGCGACCGGGCGTGCTGCGCCATGACCACGTGCTGGGCATCGGGGGTGCATCGCTGACCCTCGTGCAGTCCACACCGCGCCGGCCCGTGGACACCGCCCTGGATCTGGGGACCGGATGCGGGATCCAGACCTTCCACCTCTTGGCCCACGCGCGCCACGTCACGGCCACGGACATCTCCGACCGCGCCCTGGCCACCGCGCGGTTCAACCTGATCCTCAACGCCGAGGCACTGGACGTGGACCCGTGGGACTTGCCCGCCCGGGTGAGCCTGGAACGGGGGAGCCTGTTGGAGCCCGTGGCGGATCGCCGGTTCGACATGGTCGTGTCCAACCCGCCCTTCGTGATCACGCCGCGCAGCCCGGACGAACACGCCGAGGACCGCTTCACCTATCGGGACGGCGGTCTGCCGGGGGACCGGCTCGTGCGGGAATTATTGGGCGCGCTGCCCACCGTGTTGAACCCGGGGGCCACCGCGCACCTGCTCGCGAACTGGGAGATCCCGCGTGATCCGCACGAGGAGCCCTCGACCACGTGGTCCCGCGGGCCGGCGTCGTGGGTGCCGCCGGGAACCGGCGCGTGGCTCGTCCAACGTGAAGTGCAGGACCCGTGCGAGTACGCCGAGACCTGGTTGCGGGACGCGTCCCAGCAGCGCGACGTCGCCGACTACGAACGTGCCTACGCGGCCTACCTGGACGACTTCGACTCCCGGGACGTGGCCGCGGTGGGCTTCGGTATGGTGTGGTTGTACCGCCCGGGTGAGGAAACACCGGATATTGCACCGCGGATCTTCGAGACCGTCCCGCACCCGATCCAGCAACCCATCGCCCCGGCGCTCGCCGCGGAGTGGGAGCGCATGCTGCGCATGGCGCGCGACGAGGCGGACCACGGCGCTCGCGGCCCGGCAGCGGCGTCGGGCACCGATCCCGCGTGGCTCGCGCGGCACTACACCGTGGCGCAGGACGTGACCGAGGAACGCCACGGCACACCCGGGGCCCCGGACCCGGCCCTGATCCTGTTGCGGCAGGGGGCGGGACTGCGTCGGAGCGTGATCCTCTCGAGCGAGGCGGCGGGCTTCGCGGGCGTATGCGACGGCGAGCTCAGCGCGGGGCAGATCCTCACGGCCCTCGGATCGCTGCTGGGGTGGCAGGACGGCCCGGCACCCCAGCTGCTGCGTGAAATCAAAGGCCTGATCACACATGGCTTCCTGACGGAGGTGTAAGACTGAACCCATGAGCGAGAACCTGAATCCCTTCCGGGTCATGGATTCCCAGCGGGTCTGGGAGTTGTTGGGCGACATGCCGTACGGCCGCCTTGCCGTCCAGGGCGCGGGCCTCGTGGACATCTTCCCGGTCAATCACGTGGTCAATCAGCGCAAGATCTATTTCCGCACGTCACAGGGCACCAAGCTGGCCAGCCTGGTGGTGAACAACCACGTGGCGTTCGAGGTGGACAAGGTCGAGGGCACCCATGTTGAATCCGCGGTGGTCCACGGCCGGGCGCGCCGGTTGGAGACCCGGGCGGAGGTGGAGGCGGCGGAACAATTGCCGCTGACCCCATGGGCACCGAACTACAAGTTCCACTACGTGGTCCTGGAGCCGGACGACGCCACCGGACGCGAATTCACCATGGGCGAGGAACCGGATCACGACCTGTAGTGATCCAGCGTGTCGTACGCTGACGTCCCGGGCACGAAGTGAACGCGGCGCGCGGAGGAATCGAGCGCCGTCGCCCACGCCCACCGGCCGATCAGCATGAACGGCCAGCATTGAACACAGACCCGCCCCGCAACCACGGGTCATGACGAGGAGCACCTTTGGCATCCAAGGCCACCAAGAACGCCGGTACGGGCAAGAGCCTGCTGATCGTGGAGTCACCGTCCAAGGTGAAGACGATCGCGGGGTACCTGGGGGACGCCTATGAAGTGGAGTCCTCCATGGGCCACATCCGTGACCTGCCGCAGCCCTCCGAGCTGCCGACGGACATGAAGAAGGGCCCGTACGGCAAGTTCGCGGTGGACGTGGAGCACGAGTTCGACCCGTACTACGTGGTCAACCCGGACAAGAAGAAGAAGGTCACGGAGCTCAAGCGCAAGCTCAAGGACGCGGACGCCCTGTACCTGGCCACGGATGGTGATCGCGAGGGTGAGGCGATCGCGTGGCACCTGTTGCAGGTGCTCAAGCCCAAGGTCCCCGTGTACCGCTTGACGTTCCCGGAGATCACCCGGGAGGCCATCGAGCGCGGGTTCGCGCAGTTGCGGGAGATTGACCAGGACCTCGTGGACGCCCAGGAGACCCGCCGCATCCTGGACCGGCTCTACGGCTACGAGATCTCCCCGGTGCTGTGGCGCAAGGTCTCCTCGGGGCTCTCCGCCGGGCGCGTGCAGTCCGTGGCCACCCGCCTGGTGGTCCAGCGCGAACGGGAGCGGATCGCGTTCGTGCCCGCCGACTACTGGGACCTCACCGGCACCTTCTCCCGGCCCGAGGGGCAGGACACCGGGAGGGCCTTCACCGCGCGGTTGAGCTCCCTGAACGGCCGCCGCGTGGCCACCGGCAAGGACTTCACGGACCGCGGCGAGCTCAAGGCCTCCGGGCAGAACGCCCCCGCCGCGCTGGACGAGACCGTGGCCACGGCGCTCGCGGCCGGATTGCAGGACGCCGAGTTCTCGGTCCGTTCGCTCGAGACCAAGCCCTACACGCGCCGTCCCGCCGCACCGTTCACCACCTCCACGTTGCAGCAGGAGGCCGCTCGCAAGCTGCGTTTCACCTCGCGCACCACCATGCGGGTCGCGCAGCGGTTGTACGAGAACGGCTACATCACGTACATGCGTACCGACTCGGTCGCGCTGTCCGATCAGGCGGTCAACGCCGCGCGCTCGCAGGCCAAGGAGCTCTACGGCGCGGAGTTCGTCCCCGCCTCCAAGCGCGTGTACGCGTCCAAATCCAAGAACGCGCAGGAGGCCCACGAGGCCGTGCGCCCTGCGGGGGACACCTTCCGCACCCCGTCGCAGGTGCGCTCGCAGCTGTCCGTGGACGAGTTCAAGCTCTACGAGCTGATCTGGAAGCGCACCGTGGCCTCCCAGATGGAGGACGCCAAGGGCAGCACCGCGACCGTCCGCCTGGGCGCCACGGCCACCTCCGCCGCCGGTGAGCATTCCGGCGCCGACGCCGAGTTCTCGGCTTCCGGGACCGTCATCACCTTCCGGGGGTTCCTGGCCGCGTACGAGGAGGGCCGGGACGTGAACCCGGATCTCGCCCATGAGAACTCGAAGCAGTCCGAGAAGTCCGAGGACAAGCGGCTGCCCGTGATGGCCGAGGGTGACGCCCTGGACGCCTCCGAGGTCACCGCGGACGGGCACACCACCACGCCCCCCGCCCGCTACACCGAGGCCTCCCTCGTGAAGACCCTGGATGAACTGGGGATCGGGCGGCCCTCCACGTACGCCGCGACCATTTCCACGATCATGGACCGCGGTTACGTGCAGGTGCGCGGCTCGGCGTTGATCCCGTCCTGGCTCGCGTTCTCCGTGGTGCGGTTGTTGGAGGAGCATTTCTCCGACTACGTGGACTACGACTTCACGGCGGAGCTCGAGGAGGACCTGGACCGGATCGCCCGTGGCGAGGCCGAGCGGGTCAAGTGGCTCGAGGGGTTCTACTTCGGTGACACCGCCTCCGAACCAGGACTCAAGCCGCTCGTGGACGACCTCGGGGAGATCGACGCCCGTGCCGTGAACTCGATCCCCGTCACGGACGAGATCACGTTGCGCGTGGGCAAGTTCGGTCCGTACCTCGAGACCGGTGGCACGGTGGACCCGGAGACGGGGGAACTGACCGACCCGGTGCGCGCGAACGTCCCGCTGGACCTCGCCCCGGATGAGCTCACGCCCGAGAAGGCGCGGGAACTCATGGAGATCGGGAAGGCGGACGGCCGTGAGCTGGGCGTGAACCCGGACACCGGTCGGATGATCGTGGCCAAGGACGGCCGTTACGGTCCCTACGTCACGGAGGTGATCCCGGAGCCCACGCAGGAGGAATTGGACGCGATCCCCACCGAGTACTACAAGAACGGCAAGCCCAAGCCCAAGAAGGTCGAGCGGCCCAAGCCCAACACGGCATCCCTGTTCTCGTCCATGAACCTGCAGGACATCACCCTGGACGACGCCCTCAAGCTGCTGTCCCTTCCCCGGGTACTGGGTGAGGACACCGACGGTGAAACCATCACGGTGCAGAACGGGCGTTACGGCCCGTACCTGAAGAAGGGCTCCGACTCCCGGTCGATCGGTTCCGAGGACCAGATCTTCACGATCACCCTGGACGAGGCCAAGACCATTTACGCGCAGCCCAAGCAGCGCGGTCGCCAGGCCGCCAAGCCCCCGCTCGCGGATCTGGGTGCGGATCCCCTGACCGAGAAGCGCATGGTCATTAAGGAAGGCCGCTTCGGCGCGTACATCACGGACGGGGAGACCAACGTGACGGTCCCGCGTGCCGAGGCGATCGAGCAGATCACCGCGGCCCGTGCGTCCCAGTTGCTCGCCGAGAAGCGGGCGAAGGGCCCGGCGCCCGCCAAGACGACGTCGCGCTCTCGCAGCTCGGCCAAGAGCGGCACGGCCAAAAGCGGGACGGCGAAACGTTCCACGACCAAGGGTGCGGCTACCAAGAGTGGCGCGGCCAGGAAGACCACGCGCAAGACCGCCGGCGCGGGGCGTTCCGCGAGCAAGTAGGACCGGTTCGTGCGGCGGCATCCCGGCGGCGTCGTCTCCGCGGTCGTCCCGAAGCCCCGCGATCCGATCCGGCCCAACGGCCCCACCCAACGCCTCCACCCAGCGAGCGAAGGAACTCACATGCGGCTCTCCGTCCTGGACGTCGGCTCCAACACGGTGCACCTGCTCCTGCTGGACGTCTACCCGGGGTCGCGGCCGGAACCGTACTCGTCCCACAAGATGGCGCTACGGCTCGTGGACTACCAGGACGACGACGGTCGGATCACGGACGAGGGCCGTGACCTGCTCACCGGGTTCGTGGTGGAGGCGCGTGACTTTGCCGTGGAGCACCGCGCGGAGGACCTGCTTGCGTTCGCGACCTCCGCGATCCGGGAGGCCACCAACGGCAACGCCGTGCTGGACCACGTCCAGTCCACGTCCGGGGTCACGCTGACGGAACTGTCCGGGGACCAGGAGGCGGCCGTGACGTTCTCCGCGGTGCGCCGCTGGTTCGGCTGGGGCGCCGGACGCGTCCTGGATTTCGACATCGGCGGAGGGTCCTTCGAGATGGCGATCGGCACCAACGCGTTGCCCACGGTCGCCACGTCCGTCCCGCTCGGTGCGGGTCGGCTGTACCGGGCATATCTCGCGGGGTACGACGTCGCACCCCCGGCCCGCTTCAAGGCCTTGCGCAAGCACGTGCGCACCACGCTGCGTCCCGCCGTGGACCGGATCGCCGCCGGGGGACAACCGAATCTGGTCGCGGGCACGTCCAAGACGTTCCGCTCGCTCGCGCGGATCTGCGGGGCGGCGCCGTCGGGCCAGGGACCGTATGTGCAACGCGTCATGCACCTGGAGGACCTACGCTTGTGGACGCGGCGCATGGAGGCCATGACCGTGGCCGAACGCGCGGACCTGCCCGGTGTCTCCGAACACCGTGCCGCACAGGTGGTGGCCGGGGCGATCGTCGCGGAGACCGCCATGGACCTGCTCAAGGTGGAGTCGCTGCGGATCTCCCCGTGGGCCCTGCGGGAAGGACTCATCCTGCGGCGCATGGACCGGTTGCTGCGGGACTCCACGAGCTCGACCGTCGATCCCAAGGACCTGGTGACCAGCTCATGACCGACACACCCGTCTACCGCCCGCACGTGGCTCTGTCCACGAGTTCGCTGTACCCGCAGGGTGTCCCCGAGACGTTCGACGCCGCCCAACGCCTGGGCTACGACAGCGTGGAAGTGCTCGTGACCCACGAGCGCATGAGTCAGCTGACCCACCAACTGCTGGACAACATCCAGAAGTACCAGCTGCCCATCTCCACGATCCACGCGCCCACGCTGCTGTTCACGCAACAGGTGTGGGGCAAGGCGTGGACCAAGATCCAGATGGCCGCCAAGCTCACGCACCAGGTGGGCGCGGAAGTCGTGGTGGCCCACCCGCCGTTCCGGTGGCAGCGCAAGTACGCGCGCAACTTCGCGGCCGGTGTGCGTGAGGTCTCCCGGATGACCGACACCAAGATCTCCGTGGAGAACATGTACCCGTGGCGCGTGGGCGGGCGTGAGGCTGTCGTCTACTCGCCGCATTACAGCCCCCTGGGTCAGGACTACGACTGGGTCACGTGGGACTTCTCCCACGCGGCCACCGCCAAGATGGATTCGCTCGCGGCCGTCAAGGAACTCGGTTCCCGGTTGGGCCACGTGCACCTCACGGACGGTTCAGGTCAGACCATGGCGGACGAGCACCTCCTGCCGGGGCGGGGCGTACAACCGGTCGCCGAGACCCTCGAGTACCTGCGTGATCAGCGCTGGCAGGGTGTGGTGGGGGTCGAGGTCTCTACACGCAAGACCAAGGACGCGGACGAGCGGGACGAGTGGCTCGCCGAAGCCCTGTCTTTCGCGCGCCGCCACATGACGGTGGAGGGCTAGCCCGCCGGACCCCGGACCCGGCGCACCGCGGCGGGCCGTTGCCGCCACCCCTTCCGCCTCACACCGCCTTGCACCGCCACCCGTCCAGGGTGGCGCGCACGTCTGCGCTGCGATACGCACGGTTTCGGCCCCGAATCCGCGCGTTCTGCAGCGAGGATGTCCCGGGCCGCACCGGCGTGGGAGCGGGCTGAGGTTGGCGCCTCCGCCCGGTCACCAGGGGCGGATACACACAAGTCCCGGAACAGCCGCCTGGACACGGGATCCGTGTCTTTTCGGGCCATGAATGTTCGCAGCCGCGGGGCGCGGTGCTTCCCTTGCCCCGTATGGAGTGCTCCCCGCCGACCCCCACGGCACGGAGTCCCATCCGGCGCGCTCGCGGGGACCGTCCGCCGCGCGATACCGTTCAAGGAGAGTTCCGTGACCGCAACAACACCCCGTGAGCCCTACTGCGCGGCGACAGCACGAGAGGGCCCCCGGGCGTGTGTGAAAGGACTGATGGCATGAGCGAGCTGACCCTGGCGTTCCTGGGAACCGGTTCCATGAACGGTGCGATCCTGCGAGGGGTCCTGGCGGGCGGCACCGAGAAGGGGGCGGTGCGCGCGACGACCCGATCGGCGTCGTCGGGGGAGGAGCTGCGTGACGAGACCGGCGTGACCGTGTTCGCGGGCGAGGAAGACGCGGAGGCGAACCGCACTGCTGTGAAGGGCGCGGACGTCGTGCTGCTGGGGGTCAAGCCGTACGCGATCCTGGACCTGGCGCGCGAGATCGCACCCGCTCTGGACCCCGGGACCGTGGTGGTGTCGGTGGCCGCCGGTGTCACGCTGGACGCCCTGCAGAAGGCCCTGCCGCAGGGGCAGCCGGCAGTGCGCTCGATGCCCAATACGCCGTCGAGCGTGGGCCGTGGCGTGCTGTCCGTGACCCCGGGTGAGCACGTGTCCCGTGAGCAGCTGGACGCGGTGAAGGACGTGCTGGCCGCCGTGGGCACGGTCGTGGAGGTGCCCGAGAACCTGATCCGCGCGGTCACGGGTGTGTCCGGCTCGGGCCCCGCGTACGTGTTCTACCTGGCCGAGGCCATGCAGCACGCGGGGGAGCAGCTGGGCCTGGACCCGGAGACGGCGCGCGTGCTCGCGAAGGAGACGGTCTCCGGCGCGGGCGTCCTGCTCGCTCCCGACGACGCTGATCCCGCCACCCTGCGCAAGGCCGTCACCAGCCCGGGCGGCACCACGGAGCAGGCGATCACCACGTTCGACGAGAAGGGCCTGCGCGAGATCATCGCGGCCGGCGCGGAGGCGTCCGCGACGAAGGGTGACCACATGGAGGAGAAATACGGCGGCGAATGACGTGAACCGCCCGGCCCACCACACGAGACCACGCAAGGCGGTAGCACCATGAGCACGTTCGGCATCGAGGAAGAGTTCCTGCTGGTGGACCGCGGGGACAACCTCCCCGCACGGCCCACGCCGGAACAGTCGGCGCAACTGATGTCGCTGACCGCTGGCGGCGGTGCGGCCACCCCGGAATGGCTCTCGTGTCAGGTCGAGGAGACCTCCCCGGTGTTCCGCGACGCCGCCACGGCAGTGGACTCGCTCGTGACATTCCGCACGGCGCTGCGCGAGGCCACGAACGCCATGGGCATGGACGTGGTGGGCGTCGCCGCAGCCCCGGACGTGCGGCCCGAACCCGCGCAGATCACCCACGACGCCCGCTACCAGCGACTTGCCGGCCAGACCCCGGCCATCGCGGCGGACCAGTACATCAGCGGGATGCACGTGCACCTGGGGTTCCCGGACCTGGAGGTCGCGGTGCGCGCCCTGAACGGGCTGCGGGGCTGGTTGCCCGTGCTCGTAGCCATCGGTGCGAACTCGCCCGTGTGGCGGGGCATGGAATCCGGGTTCGAGAGCTGGCGTTCCATCCACTATCGCCGCTGGATGACCAACGGCGTGCCGCCCCACTTCCAGGACCTGCACGACTACGACTCGCGCGTGGCCATGCTCACCGCGTTCGACGCCGTGGAGAGCCCCGCGAGTCTCAGCTGGCTCGCCCGGTTGTCCCACCGCCACGACACCCTGGAGATCCGCGCGTGCGACGTCCAGTTGGAGGCCCAGGACTCGGTGGCCATCGCGGTGCTCACGCGCGCCCTCGCGAACTACGCGCTCGAGACACCGCCCGCGGTCGCGTTCACCCAGGAGTACCTGGACATCGCACTGTGGCAGTCCGCCCGGTGGGGGCTGAGCGGTCGGCTCCTGGATCCCGTCACGGCCACCCTGGTCCCAGCCGAGGAACTCGTGAGCACCCTGCTGGAACGGGTGAGCGGGCACTACACCTCGCAGGAGGACCGTCGCTTCGCCGAGGCGGGGGTGCACCACATCCTCGAGCGCGGTAATGGGGCGAGCCGTCAGCGCCGGGCGTTCGGCCGCGCCGGCGTCCCCGGGATCATGGCGCTCGCCACGCGGGCCATGACGGCCGCGCCGTCGGATGCTGAGTAACGCGGGGTAGCGTCACGCGCGTACGCCGTAGCGGGGGACGACGTCGCTCGCGGGCGTCGGTCACGCCGGTCACCGAGGGGCGTCGGGCCGTGATGCCGGATCACAACGGCCCGCCGAGACGCAACCGGGTCAGGGGCGTGCGGCGAACCGTTCGATCAGGTCAACGTGCCCGGACACGATGAGCAGGTCCCGCGAGCTGACCGTGGTGTCCGGGCGGGCGTAGGTGAAGTCCTCGCCCGGGGACTTCACACCCACCACGGTCACGCCGTACTTGGAGCGGATGTCGGACTCGCCCAGCGTGAACCCCTGCGTCTCCCGGGGCGGGTACATCTTGACGATCGCGAAGTCGTCGTCGAACTCGATGTAGTCCAGGAGCCGCCCGGAGACCAGGTGGGCGGTGCGGCGCCCGGCGTCGGCCTCGGGGAAGATCACGTGGTGGGCGCCGATGCGCGCGAGGATCTTGCCGTGGGCGGGGGAGATGGCCTTGGCCCAGATCCGGTCGATCCCCAGGTCCACGAGGTTTGCGGTGGTCAGCACCGAGGACTCGATGGACGTGCCCACACCCACCACGGCGGAGGAGAACTCGGCGGCGCCGAGCTGGCGCAGGGCGTCGATGTCCGTGGCATCGGCCTCGACCACGTGGGTGAGCTGGCCGGACATCTTCTGCACGAGGGCGGCGTCGCGTTCCACGCCGAGGACCTCGCGCCCTTGCTGGATCAGCTGCAGGGCCGTGGCAGAGCCGAAGCGCCCGAGGCCCACCACCAGGACGGGGACGGAGTGGGAGGAGTTCTTAGCCAATGATGGGCCTCTCTTCCGGGTACGTGTAGAGCCGGCGCCGCGAGCGCAGGGCCAGGGCCGTGGCCACGGTGTTGGTACCGATGCGGCCGATGAGCATGATGACGGACAGCACGTACTTCCCGGCGTCCGGGGCGCCCGCGGACACACCGGTGCTGAGACCGCATGTGGCGTACGCGGAGATGACCTCGAACAGTACGTGGTCCAGGGGCATGTGGGTCAGGGCGACCATGATGCTCGAACCCAGCAGCACCACGGAGGCGCCCATCATGATCACGGAGATCGCGATGCGCAGCACGGAGTCAGGGATGGTGCGGAAGAACGCGATCACGGACTGGTCGCCGCGGGCCTCCGCAAGGATGGCCAGGAAGACGACGGCGAGTGTGGTCACCTTGATCCCACCGGCCGTGGACGCGGAACCGCCGCCGGCGAACATCATGGCGTCCGTGAGCAACAGCGTGACCTGGGACGTGTCGGTCATGTCCACCAGGTTGAAACCGCCCGAGCGCATCATCACGGACGCGAAGAACCCCTGGAAGATCCGCTCGGGGACGGACTGTCCGCCCAGGGTGTCCGGGTTGGCCCACTCGATGGCCGTGAACAGCACCCACGCCAGCAGCAACAGTGCGGCGGTGGTGACCACGGTGAGTTTGGCGTTGAGGTTCCACCGGGTGAACCGGAACCCCACCTGACGCAGCACCAAGATCACGGGGAAGCCCAGGGACCCCACGATCACCCCGATGCACACGGGCAGCAGGATGAGCCAGGCGGTGGGCCCGGCGTGGTCGTAGGGCACGAGCCCGTCCGTGTGGGGCGTGAACCCGGCGTTGTTGAAGCTCGAGATCGCGTAGAACACCCCGTGCCACAGGGCCGTTCCCAGGGGTTCTCCTTCGGCGAGGAACCCCACGGAGAGCACGAGCGCCAGGGCGGCCTCGATGCTCACGGAGGTGATCACAATGATCTGCAGCAGCGAGCCGACCTCACCCAAGCGCCCGATGTTGAGGGCCTCCTGAGTGATGAGCTTGGACTTGAGCCCGAGCTTGCGCCCGATGGCCAGCGCCAGGATGGACGTGAGCGTCAGGGTGCCCAGACCGCCCACTTGAATGGCGATCAGGATGACTACCTGGCCGAACACGGACCACTGCGCGGCCGTGGACACCGTGGTCAGTCCGGTCACGGTCACGGCGGAGGTCGCGGTGAACACGGCGTCCACGAACCGGGTCTCCTGACCGGGATTAGCGGACAAGGGCAGCCACAACAGGGCCGCGAAGCCCAGGTCCACGATCACGAACACGATCACCGCGAGCCGCGCGGGCGAGGAACTCGCGATCTGGTCCACGAAGTCCCGGATGCCTCGCGCCGTGCGTGTGGTCAGCGGTTCACCGGAGGGCGTGGGGGATGCAGGCTCCTCGACGGCGTTGGGTTGTTCGAGCTCGCTCACGGCACCTCCTCGCGGGATCCGATGGACGGTCGGGTCACGCGGAATCCTACGGCCCGCGGGGGTGGATCGGCGCAACGACCCCTAGTATCCCCCGTCACAGTGCGCTGCAGCGACTGCCGCACGCGCGTGAGTGTTCTAATGGAGGTGTGAGCTCCGCGACAACGGGCAAGGATGCCGTCTACCCCACCAGTGTCTACTGGGATCCCCGGTTGCTCCAGTACGACTTCGGGGACTACCACCCCATGAGCCCCACCCGCCTGGACGCGACCATGCGGTTGGTGCAGAACCTGGGCCTGGACACCGCGCCCAACGTGCGGGTCACCGTCCCCGAGGTCCCGGACGACTCCGTCCTGGAACTCGTGCACACCAAGACCTACGTGCAGTCCGTGCGCGCCGTCTCGGAGGACCCCACGCGGCAGATCCCCGAATGCGGTTTGGGCACCGAGGACACTCCCGGCTACGAGGGCATCCACGAATCGAGTGCGCGCCTGGTGGGCGGCAGCTACCAGGGTGCCGTGGACCTGCTGAGCGGTTCCGTGGTCCACGCCGTGAACTTCGGCGGTGGCATGCACCATGCCGCGGCGGACAAGGCCTCAGGTTTCTGCGTGTACAACGACTGTGCCGTGGCCATCCAGCACCTCTTGAACAACGGAGTGCAGCGCGTGCTCTACGTGGATGTGGACGGCCACCACGGGGACGGCACCCAGTCGATTTTCTACGACGAGCCCCGCGTCGTGACCGTGTCCCTGCACGAGACGGGCCTGTCCCTGTTCCCGGGCACGGGCTTCGCCAACGAGATCGGCTCCGGGGCGGCGGCCGGCACCGCGGTCAACGTGGCCATGCCCACGCGCGCGGACGACTCCCAGTGGCTTCGAGCGTACGACGCCGTGGTCCCCCCGATCGCGCGCGAGTTCCGTCCCGAGGTGATCGTCTCCCAGCACGGCTGCGACTCCCACTTCCAGGACGAACTGACCCATTTACGCATGAGCGTGGACGGGCAGCGTCAGATCGCGTTGGCGGTGTCCGAGCTCGCGGCGGAATTATGTGAGGGCCGGTGGATCGCCACGGGTGGCGGCGGGTACGACTGCCACGACGCCGTTCCCCGCTCGTGGGCGCACCTCGTGGGGGTCGCCTCGGGATACCCCGTGGACGTGAACACGCCGGTCCCGCAGGCGTGGCGCAGCTACATGGCCGAAAAGTACGGCGGGCGCCCGCCCGAGCGCATGGGCGACGACGTCGACATCTGGTGGCGTTCGTGGGAGATCGGCTACGACCCCAGTGACGAGACCGACCGCAGCATCATGGCCACGCGCAAGGAGGTCTTTCCCCAGTGGGGACTGGACCCCTGGTACGACTGACCCTGGCAGGGCTGACGCTGGTGGGACCGACCCGTGACGGGAAGGTCTGATTGGGTCAGGGTGGGTAGCCCGTCTAAGGTGAATCCCATGTCCCACGACGCATATTCCGCCTTGTCCGACCCCACCCGACGCCGCATCCTCACGGCCCTGTGCGGGGGGCCCCGGCCGGTGGGCGAGCTGGTCACCGCGCTCGAGGTCTCCCAGCCCACGGTGTCCAAGCACCTCAAGGTCCTGCGCGACGCCGGGATGGTCACCACGCGCGCCCAGGGACAGAAGCGCTTCTACAACCTCACCGCCGAGCCCTTCGTGGCCGTGCTCGACTGGGTGAACGAGCTGGTCGCCGCCGCGAACGAGGCGGACACTCCCGTGACGGATGCGCACGAGTCCGCCCCGGCCGAGTCCGATGGGCCCACCATGGCGAACGACGTCGCTGTGCAGCTGGCCGTCGACGACGCTGCGCAGCTGACCACGGACGCCTCCGCCGAGTCGACCGACCATGACGCCGCACCGTCGCCCGAGGACGCCCCGCGCCCGGAGCCCGTACGCGCCGAGGCCGGTGACGTCGGCGCCGCCCAGGAACCTGTGCGCGAACCCGAGCGGTCCCTGCCGTGGTTCACGGCGGATGTCACCGACGTCACGACGGAGGTCGCGGAGGCCACCAACACCTCGGACGATCCCGAGGTCCTGGACATCCCCGCTCCCACGGTCGCCCCCGGATCCCCGGTCGATGATCCCCGTCCGGAAGAAAATTCTGGCGAAGCAGAGACGCCCGTAGAAGCCGAGTTTTTCGACGAATCATCCCAGGGGTCCGAGAAAGTCGTGCAGTTCAGCTCGGGGGTCACCGAAGAAGCTATCAATTCCGCTGATCCGGAGGGCCTGGCCGACGAACGGGAGGCCCAGGTCACAGGGGATACTGTGGACGATGGTGCCCACACCGAGCCCGCTGCGCAGCCCCGTGCCGCGCATGATGCCGAGCCCCACGATGCAGAGCCCCGCGCTGTCTCCCCGGAGACGAACTCGCCCGAGATCGCGGAGCTCATCCGACCTCGCGGGGCCGCGCATCGCCGTCAGAGCGGTCTGCTG
This sequence comes from Kocuria sp. CPCC 205297, assembly GCF_040981035.1. NCBI lineage: Bacteria > Bacillati > Actinomycetota > Actinomycetes > Micrococcales > Micrococcaceae > Kocuria > Kocuria sp. CPCC 205297. The sequence goes on from NZ_JAVKPY010000004.1 coordinate 223,729, forward strand.
TCCACTCTGACGGGTTTCCGGCGCCGCAACCGCGGTTCACGCCGCGGTTGAGTGGGAGCCGCAGACCTTTCAAGAGGGCAGGAGAGACATGCACGAGAAACTGATCCCCATCCGGCAGATCGTCACGGCGCGCAACCCGGGTGAGTCCGAGTTCCACCAGGCCGTGGACGAGGTCTTCGAGTCGTTGGGTCCCGTGGTGGCTCGCCATCCGGATCTGTTGGACTCCGCGATCGTGGAGCGTATCTGCGAACCCGAACGTCAGATCATTTTCCGTGTGCCGTGGATGGACGACCATGGCCGGGTGCATATCAACCGCGGGTTCCGGGTGGAGTTCAACTCCGCGCTGGGTCCTTACAAGGGTGGCTTGCGGTTCCACCCGTCGGTGTACCTGGGCATCGTGAAGTTCCTGGGTTTCGAGCAGATCTTCAAGAATGCGCTGACCGGCATGCCCATCGGCGGCGGCAAGGGTGGATCGGACTTCGACCCGTCCGGGCGCAGTGACGCGGAGATCATGCGGTTCTGCCAGTCCTTCATGACCGAGCTGTACCGCCACATCGGTGAGTACACGGACGTCCCCGCCGGTGACATCGGCGTGGGCGGGCGTGAGATCGGGTACCTCTTCGGTCAGTACAAGCGCATCACCAACCGCTACGAGTCCGGTGTGCTCACGGGCAAGGGCCTGTCCTGGGGCGGTTCGCTCGTGCGCACCGAGGCCACGGGCTACGGTGCGGTGATGTTCGCGGAGGAGATGCTCAAGACCCGCGGGTTGGACCTCGAGGGCCGGGACGTGATCGTCTCCGGTTCGGGCAACGTGGCGATCTACGCGATCGAGCGGGCCCAGTCGCTCGGCGCCAAGGCGCTCACGGCGTCGGACTCGAGTGGTTACGTGGTGGACAGCAACGGCATCGACCTGGAGCTGCTCAAGCAGGTCAAGGAGGTTGAGCGGGCCCGAATCAGCGAGTACGCCGAACGGCGCGGCTCGAGCGCCCGATTCATCTCCGACGGTTCGGTGTGGGACGTCCCCGGCACGGTCGCGCTGCCGTGTGCCACGCAGAACGAGCTCAACGGCCGTCAGGCCAAGACCCTGCTCGAGAACGGGATCGTGGCCGTCGCCGAGGGTGCCAACATGCCGTGCACCACCGAGGCCGTGCACCGGTTCCAGGAATCGGACGTGCTGTTCGCGCCGGGTAAGGCCGCCAACGCCGGCGGTGTGGCCACGTCCGCGCTCGAGATGCAGCAGAACGCGTCCCGCGACTCGTGGAGCTTCGACTACACGCAGCAACGCCTACGGGAGATCATGCGCGGGATCCACGATCGCTGCGCGGAGACCGCCGAGGAGTTCGGGATGCCGGGCAACTACGTGGCCGGTGCGAACATCGCGGGGTTCCTCAAGGTCGCCCGGGCCATGGTGGCCCAGGGCATCATCTGAGCACGGCCGCGTCCGGAGAGCGGCGCGCCGGGCGCCCGACCGTGCCATACGGCGGTCGGGCGCCGTACGACGTTTAGGGTGGGATATATGGCAACGCATCGAGAGGTTCTGCAATGGCTCGAGAACGAGCTGTTCGACGCAAACCTGGTGCTGGGTCAACGACTGCCCACCGACAAGGACCTGGCCGCGATCTTCCGGGTGTCCCGCAACTCCATGCGTGAGACCCTCAAGATCCTGGAGGCCCAGGGCATCGTCAAACTCTTCGAGGGCCCGCACCGCAGCATTCTCCCCATCCTGGTGCGCGAACCGGCCGCGTCCGCGGGTCCCGCACTGCAGTTGCACATAGCGACGTCGCAGCACCCGTTGCGTGACATCGTCCAGACTCGCGTGATGCTCGAGACCTCGGCCCTAGAGAACGCCGAGAAGCACAGCATCCCGCGCGAGGAACTGCACGCGATCATGGCGCAGATGGACGAGGACCTGGGGCTCAAGCAGTTCCACCACCTCTACGTGAGCTTCCACATCGCGCTGGTCAAGGCGGGCGGCAACGCGGTGAACGCGGCATTGTTCACCGCCCTGCGGGACTCGATCTACGAGTACACCCTGGCACTCGTGGGTCATGTGCCGCTGTGGAGCACCACGTCCAGCCGCATCCGCGCCGAACACCGGGCCATCGTGGGCGCCCTCGAAGCGGGGGACCACAACCTGGCCGCCCGCCTCGTGGCCGAACACATCACCTACCAGTACGAGGAAGCCGGCGTGGACCCGGACGACTCCCGCGCCTCGGTCGCGGAACCACGCTCGCTGGACCGTGTGGCGTCGTCCCGGGACAAGCGCACGGCCACGCCGCGGGGGCGTTCCGTCACGGAGCAGGACGGGCGGCCAGAGCAGGACGAGGAACTCGACGCCGATCGCCGCGCGAGCGCCTGAGCGCCCGTTTTCGGGCCCGGCGGGGTCGCACGGTAAGGTAGGCCAGTAGTTTGCCGTTAAACGTATGTTGCCCCCGCGTGAGCAGGGGCGGGGCGGTGTTCACCCGCGGCCCCCAGCAAATACCACTGTCCAGAGAACTGTGAGGGATCCTATGGGTTCGGTCATCAAGAAGCGCCGCAAGCGCATGTCCAAGAAGAAGCACCGCAAGCTGCTTCGCAAGACTCGTCACCAGCGCCGTAACAAGAAGTAAGCGCGCCCGTGATAGGCCCCGTTCCCGCTATGGGAACGGGGCCTTCATCGTGTGCGCAGTGTCCGCGTGCGTAGCATGGGCCGCATGACGCAGCAGCCCGTGAGCCCCGACCGTCTCGATCCCGCCCGTCCGGCCGAACCGGGCCCCGCCGTGCAGGCGGAACCCGCAGCGGCGACGACGCGCGGGACGACGGCTCCCGCAACGACGACGGCGCGTGGAACCGGCGCGGGCGCCGGTGCCGCGGGGCGGCAGGACGGGCGCGAGCGACGTCGTACGCCCCTGCTCTCCGGCGCGGACTGGACCCGCCCGCGCCCGGCGCACACAGTGACGCTGCTGACCAAACCGGGATGCCATCTGTGCGAGGACGCGCGCGAGGTCGTGACCGGGGTGTGCGAGCAGACGGGCAGCGAGTACCGCGAGCGGGACATCACGGGCGATCTGCAGCTGCTGCGCGACTACGCCGAGTACATCCCCGTGGTCTTCGTGGACGGAGCCCCATGGGACCGGTTGCGCATCGACGCCGCCCGGTTGCGCGCCGTGCTGTCCTGACGGGGTCAGTTCCGTGCCGACGGGGCCGATTGGGGGCTGACAGCGGGGTTTGAGACACTGGGGGCATGCCTTCAGCAACCGTTCACCTCCTGCGCCACGGCGAGGTCCACAACCCCGCGCACGTGGTCTACGGGCGGCTCCCGGACTACCACCTGTCCGAGAAGGGCGCTCGGATGGCCGAGGCCGCCGCGGCGGACCTGGCCCGGCGGGTCCAGGATGGCGATCGGATCGTTCTGCTGGCGTGCTCGCCGCTGACCCGCACGCGGGAGACTGCCGCACCCGTGGCCCGCGAGTTGGGGCTCGAGGTGCGCACGGACGAGCGGTTGATCGAACCGGCCAACCACTTCCAGGGTCTGCACGTGACCGGTCGTGAGCTCGCCAAGCCCAAGCACTGGCCCTACATGCTCAACCCCTTGCGGCCCTCGTGGGGTGAGCCCTACAAGGCGCAGGTCGAGCGCATGGCACAGGCCGTGCGGGAACTCGCCCGGGACGCGGTGCGCCGCGGTGGCGACGGCGCCCAGGCCGTGGCCGTGTCCCACCAGTTGCCGATCTGGCTCACGCGGTTGTCCGCGCAGGGCCGTCCGTTGCCGCACGACCCGCGGCGGCGTGAGTGCAACCTCGCGTCCCTGACGTCCTTAACGTTCGAGGACGTGGACGCCGCGCAGGTCCCGGAGGTCTCCTACCGGGAACCCGCCGCCCACCTCTATCCAGGCGTCAATCAGCTTCCCGGCTCATAATTGATCTCTCACCCCACGACCTCTTCCCAGGAGTTCTCCCCGTGACTTCTCCGCGTTGTTCATCCGCCCGTTCCCTGCCTGCCCGTGCCCGAGTGCGCACGGGAGCGGTCGCCGTGGTGGTGTGTCTGGGGCTCGCGCTCGCGGGGTGCTCGTCCTCGGGCAACGACAGCCTCGCCCAGCAGGCCAACGCCGGCGGCGAGAAGGGCTACGTGGCCGGTGACGGTTCCGTGAGCGAGTACGCGCCGGAGCAGCGCGGGGAGCCCGTGCAGTTCGAGGCCGAGATGTTCGACGGCAGCACCGTGAGCGCCGAGAGCCTGCGCGGCAAGCCCGCCGTCGTGAACTTCTGGTACGCAGGGTGCGCGCCGTGCCGCGCGGAGGCCCCGGACCTCGTGGCCCTGCACCACGAGTACCAGGACCGCGCGCAGTTCCTGGGCGTGAACCTGCGCGACCAGCAGCCCACCGCGGAGGCGTTCGAACGCAACTACGGGGTGGACTACCCCTCCGCGTCCGATCTCAACGGGGCCGTGCTGCTCGCACTGAGCGACTACATCCCGCCGCAGGCCGTCCCCACGACCCTCGTTCTGGACGAGCAGGGTCGCGTGGCCGCCCGCGTGCTGGGCAAAGCGGACAAATCCACCCTGGACGCCCTGATCAAGGACACGGTGGCTGAGTCCGCATGAACGGCAATCCCTTCGCCGAGGTCGTCCTCGACGGTTCACTGATTGCCGCGCTGCCCGTGGCGCTGCTCGCGGGATTCGTCTCCTTCGCCTCACCGTGCGTCCTGCCACTAGTGCCCGGGTACCTGGGCTACATCACCGGGCTCACCGGGGTGGACCTGCGGGAACAACGGCGCGGGCGGATCCTCACGGGCGTGGTGCTGTTCGTCCTGGGGTTCTCCGCGGTGTTCGTGCTGATGTCCGTGGTGCTCGCGCAGCTCGGCGCGTTCGCGTGGTTGTTGGGCCAGCAGTGGATCATGGTGGTGCTCGGGATCCTGGTGATGCTCATGGGCGTGGTCTTCATGGGTGGTTTCTCGTGGTTCCAGCGTGACCGCAAGATCGAGCGCCGCCCGCCCCCGGGGCTGTGGGGTGCGCCCCTCCTGGGGATGGCCTTCGGTTTGGGATGGGCCCCGTGCATCGGCCCGACCTTCGCCGCGGTGCAGGCGCTCGTCTACGTGGACGGCGCGTCCACCGGCAAGGCCGTGGTGCTCACCACCGCCTACTGCCTGGGACTGGGCGTCCCGTTCGTGCTGATCGCCCTGGCGTTGCGCCGGGGCATGGGGGCCATGTCCTTCTTCCGCAGGCACCGTCTCACGCTGCAGCGCGTGGGCGGTGCCGTGCTCGTGCTCATCGGGGCCGCCATGGCCACGGGCGTGTGGTCCGCACTGGTCTCGTGGGTCCAGTCCGAATTCGTAACCGATTGGGTGATGCCGATATGACCGAGACGCGCACGCCACGCCCGAAGAAGGCGCAGCGTTCCGACGTGGAGGTCCCCTCACTGGGTCCCCTCGGCATGGCCCGGTGGGCCTGGCGGCAACTGACCAAGATGTCCACGGCCCTCGTGCTGTTGTTGTTGCTCGCGATCGCCGCGGTCCCGGGATCCCTGTTCCCCCAGCGGGTCCAGGACCCGGACGCGGTGACCAGCTACATCGAGGCGAACCCCACCATGGGTCCGTGGCTGGACCGCCTGCAGCTGTTCGACGTCTTCTCCTCCTACTGGTTCTCCGCGATCTACCTCCTGCTGTTCATCTCGCTCGTGGGCTGCGTGCTCCCGCGCGCCGTCCAGCACTTCAAGGCGTGGCGTTCCAAGCCGCCGCGCACCCCGCGCCGGATCTCCCGGTTGCCGCAGTACCGCAAGGTCATGCTGGGCGGGCGCGACGGCGCTGCCGCACCTTCCCCGGACGACGCCGTCGAGCAGGCCGCCGCCGCCCTGAAGAAGCGCGGCTACCGGGTGCAGACACAGGACCTGGGCTCCGCGGCGCCGTCGGTCGCGGCCGAGCGCGGGATGCTCAAGGAAGTGGGCAACATCCTCTTCCACGTAGCGCTGCTGGGCGTGCTGGTCTCCGTGGCGATCGGTGCCCTGTTCGGGTACAAGGGGCAGAAGATCATCGTGGAGGGGGAGTCCTTCGTGAACACCCTCGTGGACTACGACTCCTTCAACCCGGGGACCAATTTCGACCCGGACTGGCTCAACCCCTTCTCGGTGCGGCTCAACAACTTCCAGGCCACGTTCAATCGGGACACCTCCGATCCCCGGAACTACGGTCAGCCCACCGACTTCAACGCGGACCTGACTGTCACGGACGAACCCGGGGCCACACCCCAGGACGTGAACCTCGCGGTCAACAAGCCCCTCAACGTCAACGGCACCAAGGTGTACCTGGTAGGCAACGGTTACGCGCCCGTGATCCGCGTGACGGATGGGGAAGGCAACGTGGCCTACGAGGGCCCCGTGGTCACGGTCCCCTCGGACTCCGTGTACACGTCCTCGCTGACCCTCAAGGTCCCGGACGCCCGCCCCGATCAGCTCGGGTTCGTGGGGTTGTTGTTGCCCACGGCCGTCTCGGAGCCGGGGGAGATCCCGCGCTCCGCGGACCCCGCGCTGAACAACCCCGCGCTGATCCTGTCCTCGTTCTACGGGGACCTGGGCCTGGACAGCGGGCAACCGCAGAACGTGTACGTGCTCAACACCGAGAACCTCACGGAACTGAACTCCATGACTTCGGCCAACGGCCCGATCCTGCTGGACGGTCAACACCGCGAGGTGCAGTTGCCCAACGGCAAGGGCAGCGTGGAGTTCCTGGACGTGAAGCGCTACGTGGGTCTGGACGTGAACAGCGACCCCGGGCGGATCCCCGCGTTCATCTTCTTCGTGCTCGCGTTCATCGGGCTCATCATGAGCCTGTTCATCGCGCGCCGGAGGGCGTGGGTGCGGGCCACCACCACGGAGGACGCCAACGGGGTGCGGTGTACTGTTCTGGAGTACGGACTGTTGGCGCGTGGCGAGGACCACCGCTTGGGCGCGGAAGCGGAAAAACTGACAGCTCTGTGGACGTCATTGTGGGAGGACCGCGGCGTGCGGGAGTTCCACCTGAATTCGAAGGCGTGAACTAATGGGTAGCAACATCAACGTGACCTTGGGCAACTGGAGCGAATGGTTCATGCTCCTGGCCGCCATGACCTACCTGGTGGTGTTCGTGGCCTTCGTGTGGGACATGGCCTCCCACTCCAAGACCCTCGGCCTGACTGAACGTGCCCGGCGTGACACCGCCGAGGGCGAGGCCAAGGAACTCGTGGGCGCCACGGCCGCGCATTCCGGGGCCCGGGCGGCGGGTTCCGCCACGGTCGGTTCCACGGTGTCGCGTTCCGCGTTCACTCGCTCTTCCACCGGGGGTGCGTCCGGCGACGGCGCGGGGACCGGTGAGTCCGTCGCGGATGAGTTCCGGACCTCGGCGGACGGCGCCAAAGGCGTGAACGAGTTCGAGGCGCTGGACTACCAGCACAACAGCCGCCGCCCGGCTGCCCGCGTGGCCGTGACCCTCATGGTCATCGCGTTCCTGCTGCACGCGTTCGCGGTGGTCTCCCGCGGTGTCGCCGCGGACCGTGTGCCGTGGGCCAACATGTACGAGTTCTGCACCACGGGCGCCCTGGTGGTGGCCGGCGTGTACCTCGTGACGCTGTTCTTCAAGGACCTGCGCTTCGTGGGACCCATGGTCTCCGGCCTCGTGCTCATCATGCTGTGTCTGGCCACGATCGCGTTCCCGACCCCCGTGTCCCCCTTGCAGCCCGCACTGCAGTCCTACTGGCTCATCATCCACGTGTCCATCGCGGTCGCGGCCTCCGGGATCTTCACCATCACGTTCGCGATGGCCGTGCTGCAGTTGCTGCAGTCCCGCCGCGAGAAGAAGCTGGCCACCGGCGAGGACGCCCGTCTGGGCTTCCTGCGGGCCGTGCCCACATCCGTGACCCTCGAGAACTTCTCGTTCCGGCTCAACTCCGTGGGATTCGTGTTCTGGACCTTCACCCTGGCCGCCGGTGCCATCTGGGCGGATCAGGCCTGGGGTCGGTTCTGGGGCTGGGACACCAAGGAGGTCTGGACCTTCGTGGTGTGGACCGTCTACGCCGCCTACATGCACGCGCGCGTGACCCGCGGCTGGAACGGCAATCGTTCCGCGTGGCTGTCGATCGCGGGCTACCTGTGCGTGGTGTTCAACTTCGCGGTGGTCAACACGCTGTTCCCGGGCCTGCACTCGTACTCGGGCCTGTGAGTCCTCCGCGGGCATGAGCCCGTGACATGAGTTCGCGAAACAGGTGAGCCCCGTCCCTCATGGGGCGGGGCTCACGTCATGTTCAGTGGGTATCTCGGGCTCGTTAGCGGGGAGTGGAACCACCGGGACGCGAGTCGTCGCCGCGCGGATTGTCGGGGTCCAGCCCGTCCGCGTCGGGATCGTCCCGGGGAGCGTCTGAGTCTTCCGAGTGGGAGCCGCTGCGGGGGGCGACGTCGTCCGGGTCGTCCGCGCGGACATCACCCGCCGGGTGGTCGGGGGAGGGAGCAGCGAGGCGCGGGTCGGAGGGATCCAACACCGGCTCCTCGGCGTCGGGGCGTTCTCCCGGGGCGCGACCGGTGCGCTTGAGTTCGTTCTCCCATTCCTGGAGCTTGCGAGCGCGTTCCTGTTGCTTGCGCCGCTCCTCGAGGTTGCGCAGGAACTGGGGGTCGTCATCCGGGCCGCGGCCGCGCTGGGGTTCGCGAGCGGCGTCGTCCTTGCGGGGGCGGCCGAAGAAGAGCCACAGCACCGCCCCGACCACCGGCAACAGCAGGATCACCAACAGCCAACCCCACTTGGGAATGGCCCGCACGGCGTACTTGTCCGACTGCGCGCACTCGATGAGCGCGTAAATGATGACGCCCACAGCGAGGGCGCCTGCTCCGATGATCAGGATCGCTCTGCCCATGCGGATCATCCTAGGGGAGTGGACTGGGCAGTTCCTCTTCGGGTCAGCGCGGCGGGTGGGGACGCGCGTTCCGTCCGGATCGGGCCCGGGCAGGAAGGCGCCCTGACCAGGGCCGGGGCCTTGAGCGGGGAGGGCGTTCGAGACAGATGCCCCGCACGGGCAACGTCCTGTCCAGATCGGGGCTTCTCGCAGGCAACCACGGTGCCCGGGAAGCACCCAGGGCGGGCCCGTAGAATGGTCGGGTGAACTTCGTGAAGTATTCCCTGCTGCGCCTGGGCATCCTGGTGGTGCTCTTCCTGCTGTGCATGTACCTGGGGCTGGGGTTGGTCTTCTCCGGGATCGCGGCCGTGGTGGCGGCCTTCGCGATCTGCTACATCTTCTTCCCCAAGCTGCATTACGCCGCGGGCCAGGACTTCCACCGATGGATCTCACGCACCCCCAAGCCCACCAACCGGGTGGCCCTGGAGGACCAGGAGATCGAGGACTCCTACACGGACCGCGAGGCTCGCAAGGACGTCTGAGCGTCCGCCCGCGGGGTTCTGGCCCGGGGCACTTCAGGGGTCGCGATGGCGCACACCCGGAGCGCGACGCCATGATTCAAGCGGCGGGGAGTGTCAGCCCAGGTACTGGTGCACCAGCACTGCGATCGCGTAGAGCACGGTCACGCCCAGGTTGATGAAACCGCACTGCTTGAGCACGGGGATCAGCTCGCGCCGGTCGGTGGTCCTGAGCACGGTCACGGCCGCGCCGATGGCCAGTGGCGTCACGGCATAAATCAGGAGCACCCACGGGTTGTGGGGCACGAGCAGCAACGGCAGGACCATCCCCACGAACAGCTCCGTGGTGAACGTGAGCCGGGCCTTCGGATCGCCCAGACGCACGGCCAGGGTCTTCTTGCCCACGGCGCGGTCCCCGGGGATGTCCCGGACATTGTTGGCCATGAGCAGCGCGCACGCGAACAGCCCGGTGGAGATCGCCAGGACCCACGACTCCAGGTTGAGCCGCCCGGCCTGGGTGATCGTGGTACCCAGAGTGGCCACGAGACCGAAGAAGATGAACACGAAGAGATCGCCGAGTCCCATGTACCCGTAGGGCTTCTTGCCACCCGTGTAGCCCCATGCCGCGAGGATCGCCAGGACACCCACCGCGGCGAGCCACCACTGCTGGGAGACCACCACGAGCGCGATGCCTGCGAGCGCAGCCAGCCCGAAGCACACGAACGCCGCGGTCTTGACCTCGCGGGGGGATGCCGCACCGGAGCCGGTCAGACGCAACGGGCCCACACGATCGTCGTCCGTCCCGCGCACGCCGTCAGAGTAGTCGTTGGCGTAGTTCACCCCGATCTGCAGGAACAGCGCGACCAGCAGCGCGAGGACCGCGGGGCCCAACCGTGCGGCAGCCATCCACTGGGCGGCGGCGGTGCCGGCGATCACGGGGGCCGCGGCCATGGGAAGCGTACGCAGACGTGCTCCCTCGACCCACTGAGCTGGTGTGGCCACGGTGCAACCTTTCGAGAACGGGGACGGGTTCGTGTCATTGTTTCACGCGCTGTGCATGTGCACACGTTCCGGGGACACGATGAGCCCAGGCGGTCCCAGCGGCCCGGCCGTGGAGGCGGTCGCGGATTCCGGTCGGGCGCTGGGGCGCCTGAGTGCGTCAGGCATGCGCGGTCTCGCCGAGCCCAAGGGATGACGACGGCGCGAGCGCGGTAAGCCGCCCGGTCCGGTTCAGCCCACCACCATGGCGGTGACGCGCTGGTCGGGATCCCACCGTCGCAGGCCCGCGATCTCGACCGCGCGCGGTGCGGGCACGTCTGCGAGTACTTCCAAGGCCCTACCCACCTGAGATGCGGTGAGTCGCTTACCCAGGGTCAGGTGCGGAACCCACGGGCGCGCCGGGGGTCGGGACTCCGCCGCGATCCGTTCCAGCTCGCGGACGGCCTCCGTGACCCCGGGTGGCACAATCACCGACTCCGCGAGCACGAACGGCCCGTGCCCCACAACGAGCAACCCAGGGATGTCCACGGAACACGGCAACAATGCGGAGAACATCTCCCGTGCTCGGGCCAGGACGTGTTCGGGCATCCAGGGCGCGGACAGCGCGGTGATGTGCGGGGCGTTGGACGCACCGCGATGCGTGGCGAGGCTCGGTAGACCGGCCCCGTGCAGTGCCGCCCACCGCGAGCGGATCAGATCATCTGAGGCGGGGGAGAGCACCAGGTCGAGGGAGTGCGCGGGCATGATGTCACCTCGTCCCGTCCGTGGGGTCGTCGCGCAGGACCGCCCGGCCTGTCGCGGTCGGCAGCCACACCCCGGCCCCGTGGAACGCCGGCGCGCTATACATCGGGGCTCGCGAACAACGCTTCGGCGGAACGGCGGTCGGGTTTCCCCGTGGCCAGCATGGGCAGTTGCGCCACGTGACGCCACAGCTTGGGCACCGCGGGGGCTCCGAGCCCGTCCCGGATCGCCGAGGACAGTTCATGCTCCACGGCATTGAGGTCCGAGCCCTCCCGCAGCGCGATCAACGCCGCGACCGCCTGCCCCCACTCCGGGTGCGGCACCGCGAGCACGAGTGCCTGGCGGACCCGCTCATCACGCTGCAGTTCGGCCGCGACCAGTCCCGCGGAGACCTTCACACCGCCGGTGTTGATGACGTCGTCCGTGCGGCCCAGCACCTTGAGCGTCCCGTCCTTCCGCAGCACACCGAGGTCGTCCGTGCGGTACCAGCGCACGCCGCCGATCACACGGAAGTGGTCCGCGGTCTGGGCGGGATCGTCCAGGTAGCCGTCGGCCACGGCCGTCCCGCCCAGCCAGATCCGGCCCTCCCGGCGCTCGTTCGGGTCGGGTACGGCGCTGGATGGTGCACCGTCGGGGACGATCCCGACGGTGACGGCGTCGAGCGCGGCGTCGTCGTACACGCAGCCCCCGCACGTCTCCGACATCCCGTACGTGCGCACCACGTGCACGCCCTCGTCCGCGGCGCGCGCGGCGAGGTCGGGGTACAGCGCGGAGCCGCCCACGAGGACGGCATCGAAGCGGGCGAGGGCGGCGACGGCGCGCGGGTCGGGTGCGCCGTCGCGCGGGTCCAGAATGCGCTGCAGCTGCGTAGGCACCACCGAGACGTAGCGCACCGGATGGGTGAGCCGCTGCGCGGCGTCCGCGAACGCGGCGGGGGTGAAATGCTCGGTGGGCATCGCGACCGGGCGCGTGCCCGCAAGCACCGAGCGCGCCAGCACCTGGATGCCCGCGACGTAGTGCGCCGGTAGGCACAGCAACCATTGACCGGGGCCTGCCGTGGCACGCTCGGTGGCGCGACCGGAGGCCGTGAGAGCTTGCGTGCTCAGCACGGTCTTCTTGGGGCGCCCGGTGGAGCCGGACGTCGCCACGACCACCGCAGGGCCCGGTCGGGACAGGGCTGCGGTCAGGCGCGGTACGAGCTCGAGTGGGTCCCCGGGGACGGGCCCGTCCAGGGTGACGACGTCGCTCGGCAGCGCCCGCGCCTCGGGTGCCGACACGGGCTCACCCGGCAACGCGGGATCATTCGGATAATCCGACATGCCGTGATGCTCAGAAGTAGTAGGGGAACGCGGACCAGTCGGGGTCGCGCTTTTGGAGGAAGGCGTCCCGGCCCTCGACGGCCTCGTCGGTCATGTAGCCCATGCGGGTGGCCTCGCCCGCGAAGACCTGCTGGCCCACCATGCCGTCGTCCGGGAGATTGAACGCGTACTTGAGCATCCGCACGGCCTGCGGGGACTGAGCGGTGATCTTGCGAACCCACTCGACGCTCGTCGTCTCGAGGTCCGCGTGCGGGACCACCCGGTTGACCGCGCCCATCCGGTGCATGTCCTCGGCGGAATATTCATCCGCGAGGAAGAAGATCTCTCGTGCGAACTTCTGGCCCACCTGGCGGGCCAGCAAGGCGGAACCGTAGCCGGCGTCGAACGAACCCACGGTCGCGTCCGTCTGCTTGAACTTGCCGTGCTCGCTCGACGCGATGGTGAGGTCGCACACCACGTGCAGCGAGTGGCCGCCGCCAGCGGCCCAACCGGAGACCGCGGCGATCACGACTTTGGGCATCGTGCGGATCAGGCGCTGGACCTCCAGGATATGCAGGCGTCCGGCGCGGGCCGGGTCGATGGAGTCCGCGGTCTCACCCTCGGCGTAGTGGTAGCCGTCCCGGCCGCGGATGCGCTGATCGCCGCCCGAGCAGAACGCCCACCCGCCGTCCTTGGCGGAGGGGCCGTTGCCCGTGAGGATCACGGCGCCAACGTCCGAGGACATCCGGGCGTGATCCAGGCTGCGGTACAGCTCGTCCACGGTCCCGGGACGGAATGCGTTGCGCACCTCGGGCCGGTCGAACGCGATCCGCACCCACGGCAGATCCCTGACCACGTCCCCGTCCCGTTCCACCCCGCGGTGGTAGGTGATGTCCTGCAGGTCCTCGAAGCCCTGCACCGGACGCCACTGCTGCGGGTCGAAGATCTCGGATACCTGCTCGGGAAGCTGCGCGTTGGTCATGGGTACCACTCTAGGCAGGTGGCCGGGGCGCCGTCCCACTCGGCGTCGGGTCCGTTGACGTCGCTGTGCCCGCCGACGCTGCTCGGTCGTGGCCGTTCGAGCGGCCCGCCATCGCGACCGCGCACGCGCCGACGACCACGGCCACGAACGTCAAGGTGAGGAACGTGAAGGTGAGCATTCCCGTCACCGCTGTCACCACCAACAGGATGACACCGGCGACGATCGCGCCGATGCCCAGTGCGCGGCCACGTTTCGCGGTCGAGTCCATGCCCACCTCTCCGTCGGGGGCTGCCACCCTAACAACCGCGTCCGAGGGCTCGGCCATACTGGAACCCATGAGTGCCGCCCCGTTCGACGTCCGCCGGATCGGCCGGGGCCTGCCGTTCGCGGAGTCCGTGCCGGCTCTGCAGGAGGCGCTGCGCGGGGGCGCGGCCGTGGTGCAGGCCCCGCCCGGGACGGGCAAAACCACTCTCGTGCCGCCGATGGTGTCCAACGCGGTCCTGGAAAACCTCGTAGGGGCGTCCGGTGCGGATGCTGATCCCGTCACCGGCCGCGTCGTCGTCGTCCAGCCCCGCCGGGTGGCCGCTCGGGCCGCCGCGCGCCGGCTGGCCGCGCTCACGGTGACGGAGCCGGGCGGCGTCATCGGCTGGAGCGTGCGGGGCGAGCGCAGGACGTCGAAGGCCACTCGGGTGGAGTTCGTGACCCCCGGCATCCTGCTGCGCCGACTGCTGCAGAACCCGGAACTGGCCGGGACCGCGGCCGTGGTGCTGGACGAGGTGCACGAGCGGGGCGTGGAGTCGGACCTGCTCGTGGGGATGCTCGCGGAGCTGCGGCAGCTGCGGGAGGACCTCGTGCTCGTGGCCATGTCCGCCACGGTGGAGGCGAAACGGTTTGCGGCCCTGTTGGGAGGGGACGCGCCCGCTCCGGTGGTGGACTGCCCGTCCGCGCTGCATCCGCTCACAGTGGAGTGGGCGCCGGGCCCGCAGCGCCTCGACGAACGGGGTGTCACCCCCGCGTTCCTGGCTCATGTGGCCCGCACCGCCGCGGCGGCTCATGCCCGCGCCGTGGCCACCGACCCGACCGTGGACGCCCTCGTGTTTCTCCCCGGCGCCCGGGAGGTCTCCCGTGTGGCGGCCCAGCTGCGGGGCCTCACCGACGCCGAGGTCCTGGAACTGCACGGTCAGCTCAGCCCGCGCGAGCAGGACCGCGCCGTCGCGGGCCGCGCGCCGGGGGAGCGCCCGCGCATCGTGGTCACCACGTCCCTCGCAGAGTCCTCGCTCACCGTCAACGGCGTGCGCCTCGTGATGGACTCTGGTCTGGCCCGCCAGCCCCGCCGGGACGCCGGGCGCGGGATCTCCGGGCTCGTCACGGTCTCGGCGTCCAAGGCGTCGGCCGAGCAGCGCGCCGGCCGCGCCGCTCGCCAGGGCCCGGGCACGGTGGTGCGCTGCTACGACGACGCCGCCTGGGGCGCCATGCCCGCCCACTCCGTTCCCGAGGTGCGCACGGCGGACCTCACCGCCGCGTGCCTCGCGCTCGCCGTGTGGGGCTCACCGGGAGGTGAGGGGATGGCCCTGCCGGACCCGCTGCCGCCCCGTGCCCGCGCCGACGCCGAAGCCGAGCTGACGCGCCTCGGCGCGGTAGCCGAGGACGGCCGCGCCACCGGCCTCGGACGCCTGCTGGTCTCCCTGCCTGTGGAACCTCGCTGGGGTCGCGCCCTGTTGGACGGAGCGGACCTCGTGGGTGCTAGAACGGCGGCGGAGGTCATCGCCGCCGTCTCCGATGGCGTCCGCGTGCCCGCCGCGGACGTCCCCGCGCTGGTGCGCGGGCTGCGCTCCTCCCGTGGTGACGAGTCCGCTCGGTGGCGCCGCGAGGCGCAGCGGTTGGAACGTATGGCGGCGCACCCCGCGCTGGCGGGCGACGGTGCGGCGGAGGGAGCCGAGGAGAACACGGACGCGCCGCCCCGCGGGCCGGAATCGGACGTGCCCGCCGACGTCCGGGAGGGTGTCGTCGTGGCCTTGGCGCGCCCCGAGTGGATTGCCCGGCGGATGGACGCCCACGGGGACCAGTGGCTGCTCGCCTCCGGAACACGCGCGGGGCTGGAAACCGGGAGCCCGCTGCGTCACCACGAGTGGCTGGCCGTCGCCGAACTGACGCGCGCCGCGGGCAGGGTTGCCGCGGGCACCGGCGCGGTGATCCGTGCGGCGGCACCCCTGGACCTGGCGCACGCGCAGCTCGTCGCCGGTCCGCTTGCCCGCACCGAGACCCGCGCGAGCTTCTCGAACGGTCGCGTGAGCACCCGCGAGGTGCGTGCGGTGGGCGCGATCGAGCTCTCCGCCACGCCCGTCCGCGCGGATCCGGACACCGCCGTGCCCGCCATCCGCGCCGCGCTCGCCGCCGAGGGCCTGGACCTGCTGCCGTGGGACGACGCCGCCCGCGGCCTGCGCGCCCGGCTCGCGCTGGTGCGTCGTCACCTGGGGGAGCCGTGGCCTGCCATGGACGACGCCGCCCTGGTCGAGCGCGTGACCGAATGGCTCGCCCCCGAACTGCGGGACGTGGCGCGTGGCGGGTCGCTGCGGTCGATCCGCGTGGTCGATGCGCTGCGCAGGCTGCTGCCCTGGCCGGAGGCGGCGCGCTTGGACGAGCTGGTCCCCCAGCGGCTCACGGTTCCCAGCGGGAACACCGCCCGGATCGACTACCCGGCGGTCTTCTCGGAGGACGAACCCGCCCGTCCGGCGGTGGTCGCGGTGAAACTGCAGGAGTGCTTCGGGTGGGCGCAGACGCCGCGCGTCGTGGCCGGGCGTGTGCCCGTGCAGTTCCGCCTTCTCTCCCCGGGGCGGAGCACGCTCGCGATCACCGATGACCTCGCGTCCTTCTGGTCGGGGCCCTACGCCCAGGTCCGGGCCGAGATGCGTGGCCGCTACCCCAAACACCCCTGGCCCGAGGACCCATGGAACGCGGTGGCCACCGCGAAGACCTCCAGGGCGCTGCGCAGGGACGGGTGAACCCACCCCCGGTTGAGATCGGGTGTGAGCTGGGTTACGGTGGGGTCACCGTTTACGCCCGAGCGCATCACCGTGCGCCGCGGCCCGCGCATTCGAGGGATGTCGAGGCCGCCGGGCACCACGACTGGCGGACAACCTGCACCAACCGCCCCATCGTTCAGGTTGGTCCGTGCGTTCGGCTGACCTGCGCCACCCCGATTTCCCGCTCACCCGGATCGGTACACCTGCCCGACGCCCACGCGTTGGGGCAGTCGTGATACGTCGGGCCCCGGGCGGCACCCGGGACTCGCGGGGGCGCGTCCGTTCACAGACACAGATCGCGAAGTGACATCATGACCACCACCATTCCGGACACCACCACCATGACCATCGACCCCACCGAGACCCCCGCCGTGGGGCCGGAGCTGGCCCGTTCGTGGCTGCTTGTCAACGGCTCCCACAGGTCCCGTTTCGACCAGGCCGCGCAGAGTGCCGCGGACGCCGTCGTCCTGGACGTGGAGGACTCCGTGGCCCCGGCGGACAAGGCCCAGGCTCGCGAGAACGTCCTGGAATGGCTCGGTGCGCGCACCGAGGACGGCGAACAGAACCGTGCGTGGGTGCGCATCAACGGCTTCGGCACCGCGTGGTGGGAGGAGGATCTCCGCGCCCTGCGGGACGTCCCCGGGCTGGACGGCGTGATGCTGGCCATGACCGAGTCCCCGGAACACGTGACCCGCACCGCGGAGCTGTTGCGCGGGACCCGAATCGTGGCGCTCGTGGAGACCGCGCGCGGCGTGCAGAACCTCCAGGCGATCGCCACGGCCCGGTCCACGTATCGCTTGGCGTTCGGGATCGGCGATTACCGCCGTGACACGGGCTTCGGCGAGAACCCCATGGCGCTGGCGTACACGCGCTCGCAGTTCACCATTGCCTCGCGTGCCGCCAATCTGCCCGGGCCCATCGACGGACCGGCCGTGGGAGCTCTCGGCGCCAAGCTCGCGGAGGCCACCGGTGTGACCACGGAGTTCGGGATGACCGGCAAGCTGTGTCTCATGCCGGAACAGACCGCCACCGTCAACGAGGGGCTGTCCCCGTCCCTGAGCGAGCTGTCCTGGGCCACCGAGTTCCTGGGGGAGTTCGAGGCCGAGGGCGGTCAGATCCGCAACGGTTCCGACCTGCCCCGACTGGCCCGGGCCCGCAAGGTGTTGGGGCTGGCGTCGGCATTCGGGATGCGCTTGCCGGAGGGCTACGACATGCACTTCGAGGCCCCCACCGACACCTACCACTGCTGACCTGGGCAGGGCGTGTGGCCCGGACCCGGGAGCGCCTTCAAACGTGGCCGTGGCTTGGGAGTATCTGGAAAGTCGGCCGTGGCCTCCGCGTTGAAGCACACTCGAAGAGCGCAGCCCACGACGGCGCGGGACATCACCGCCCCGACGTGGGCTGCTCATTGCCAGGCATCGCCGTCGCGGCCGAAAATGGGGTGGGGACCGCGCGGTGCCCACCGCGCGGGACGCCACCGAACGGCGTCGCCGTCCCCGTCAGCTGATCCGGGTTCGCGGGTCCCCCGCGGGCGCGGTCGGACCGAGTGCGTCGAATGGAGAATGAGCCGTGAGCCCGTCAAACGAAACTACCGTGCGCCGAACCAAGATCGGGATCGTGGGGGCGGGATCCGTGGGGACATCCCTGGCCTACGCCGCGATGATCCGGGGCACGTCCACGGACATCGCCCTCTACGACCTGCAGACCGCCAAGGTGGAGGCCGAGGCACTGGACCTCTCCCACGGCCAGATGTTCGCCCCGGGCGTCCGGGTGGAGGGCTCGGACGACGTCGCCGTGCTCAAGGACGCGGACATCGTCTTCGTGACCGCCGGCGCCAAGCAGCGCCCCGGGCAGACCCGCCTGGATTTGGCCGGTGCGAACACCGCGATCCTCAAGTCGCTCATGCCGCAACTGGTGGAGCAAGCGCCGCAGGCGGTCTTCGTGCTGGTGACCAACCCGTGCGACGTGCTCACCGTGGTGGCCCAGCAGATCACCGGGCTTCCCCACCAGCGGATCATGAGCTCCGGAACCGTGCTGGACACCTCCCGGCTGCGCTGGTTGATCGGCAGCGAGGCGCAGGTGAACACCAGCAGCGTGCACGCCTACATCATCGGTGAGCACGGGGACAGCGAGTTCCCCGTGTGGTCCTCCGCGAGCATCGGTCAGGTACCGCTCAGCGAGTGGGAGGTGGACGGGCGCCGGCCCTTCACCACCGAGCGCCTGGACGAGCTCAAGGACCAGGTGGTCAACGCCGCCTACCGTGTGATCGAGGGCAAGGGCGCCACCAACTACGCGATCGGCCTGGCCGGGGTGCGTATCGCGGAGGCCGTGCTCAAGGACCAGCAGTCGGTGCTGTCCGTGTCCACCGTGCTGGAGGACTACTACGGCGTGAGCGGCGTGGCCCTGTCCGTGCCGTCCGTGGTGGGGGGCGCCGGTGTGGGCCAGCAGCTGCGCATTCCCATGGGCGAGCCGGAGAAGCAGCAGCTGCGCGCGTCAGCGGGGACCATGCGGTCCTCGCTGCACGACCTCGGCTTCTGAGCCCGCGCGCCCCGGCGGAACGGGTTTCGCAGGAATGAACGACGCCCTCGCACCGTGCGGTGCGAGGGCGTCGTCCGTCTGAGCCGCGGCGCAGGCCGTGGAACTCAGACGGTCCCTGGGGTGGTGCCACCGGCGGCCGCCTTGGCCGCGGCGGCGGGATCGGCTTGCTCGGGGTGGTGGACCAGGCGGAGGGTCTCGTCGAACTCGCGCTGGATCTCGGGGTTCTCCCGGTGGGTGGCCAGCGAGACGATGATGCCCACCAGACCACCCAGGATGAAGCCCGGGATGATCTCGTAGAGGTCACTCCACGGGGTGTACTGCCACAGGAACACGGTCGCGGCACCCACGACCATGGCGCTGATGGCGCCCGCGTTGGTGAGCTTGCGCCAGAACAGGCACATGAGCACCACGGGGCCGAAGGCGGCACCGAAGCCGGCCCACGCGAAGCCCACGAGGTCCAGGATGGTGGAGTTCTGTTCCCATGCGAGAGCGGCCGCCACGAGGGCCACGAGCAGCACGCCACCGCGGCCCAGCCACACCTGCGCACTGGGGGACGGGGTGCGCTTGACGGCCAGGTTGTAGAGGTCCTCCACCAGCGCGGAGGAGGAGACGATCAGCTGCGAGGAGATCGTGGACATCACGGCCGCCAGGACGGCGGCGAGCACGAGGCCCGCGATCAGCGGGTGGAAGAGCACCTGGGACATGTCCAGAAAGATGGCCTCCGGGTCCGTGGGCTCCTGGCCCGGGCGGTTGCCGTAGTAGGCCATGCCCACCAGGGCGGTGCCGATGGCACCCAGCACCGTGAGGATCATCCAGCCGATGCCGATCCGGCGCCCGGACTTGGCGTCCGCGGGGGTGCGCAGCGCCATGAAGCGCACGATGATGTGGGGCTGGCCGAAGTAGCCCAGGCCCCACGCGAGGGAGGAAATGATGCCCACCGCAGTGCCGCCCGCGAACAGGGACAGCGCGTCGGGGTTCACGTTCTCGATCCGGGTGGCCATCTCACCGGGCCCGCCCGCCAGGAAGATGCCCACGATCGGCACGAGCAGCAGCGCGCCCAGCATCAGCAGACCCTGGAACAGGTCCGTGTAGGACGCCCCCAGGAAGCCTCCGAAGAATGTGTAGAGCACGGTCACCCCGGCCACCAGGAGCATGCCCGTGAGGTAGCTGGTGCCGAACGAGGACTGGAAGAACACACCGCCGGCCACCATGCCGGAGGAGACGTAGAACGTGAAGAACACCAGAATGATCACACCCGAGATCACGCGCAGCACGCGGGTGTTGCCCTTGAGGCGGTTGTCCAGGAAGGACGGGATGGTGATGGAGTTGTGGGAGACCTCGGTGTACGCGCGCAGCCGCGGTGCCACGATCTTCCAGTTCACCCACGCACCGATGGTCAGCCCGATCGCGAGCCACGCCTCCACGAGACCCGAGAGGTACACGGCACCGGGCAGACCCATGAGCAGCCATCCGGACATGTCCGACGCGCCGGCCGACAGTGCAGCCACGCCGGGCTTGAGGTTGCGCCCGCCCAGCATGTAGTCGTCGAGGTTCTTGGTCTTGCTGTTGGCCCACAGGCCAATACAGATCATGGCGATGAAATACGCCAGGATCGCCAGGAGTTGGTACGCCTGATCGGACATACTCGTGCCTTCCGGTACGGGGTCGTTGGACTGCGTCCACTGTATAGGGGAGGTGACGCAGATCCCATGTGAGCCGTGTGAGACAGTTCACAACTCTACCGCTCCGGAGGCCCTACGGACGCGTCACCGGCCACGGTGTGAAGGTCGCGGGTTCGCGCCGCCACGAGCTCGGGTCCCAGCGGTCCAGCACGTCCGCGGCGGTGCGCACGGGGTGGACGATGCCCAGAGAGCCGGCGAGCCACGCGAGCACGTCCTGCGCCGTGTACCCGATGTCCTCGAGCTCCCCGAGCGTGACGGCGCCGTCCCGCTTGGCGAGCCGCGCCCCGGCGGGACCGAGCACCAGCGGCACGTGGGCGTACTCGGGAACCCGGTGCCCCAGCAGCCCCGCGAGATACGCCTGTCGCGGAGCGGACGGCAACAGGTCGTCCCCGCGCACCACCTGGTCCACACCCTGTTCGGCGTCGTCCACGACCACGGCCAGGTTGTACGCCGGCGTCCCGTCGTTGCGCACGAGCACCATGTCGTCCACGGCTCCCGTGTACTCGCCCACGAAGTGGTCGTGCACCGTGAACTCCCGCGTCTGCGCCCTCAGCCGGATGGCGGGGGGTCGCTGGGTACGACGTCGCGCGCGCTCGGCCGCACTCAGGTTCCGGCACGTGCCGGGGTACGCGCCCGGGATGCCGTGGGGAGCGGAGGCCGCCGCGTGGATCTCCTTGCGCGTGCAGAAGCACTCGTACGTGAGGCCCGCCGCGGTGAGGTCCTGTACGCGGTCCAGGAATCGGGGAATGCGTTCGGACTGGTGGTCCACGGGGCCGTCCCAGTCGAGGCCGATCGCCCGCAGATCCGCCACGTTGCGCTGTGCGGCCCCCTTCTTGACCCGGTCCAGGTCCTCCACGCGCAACAGGAAGCGGCGCCCCGTGGCCCGCGCGAATCCCCACGCGGCCAGGGCCGTGCGCAGGTTTCCCAGGTGCAGGTCCCCCGACGGCGACGGCGCGAAGCGGCCCGCCGGGGTCACGGGGGTGTCGGGGTTGGTCGGAAACACGCGGCACACAGTAGCACCGCCCCGCCGCGGGTTCCCGTCGCGCGGGGCGGCCGGAGCGGCGTCGTGCCCCATGCCCCGGTGGCTTGCGGCGATACGTAGAGGGTGCGGGGTTGCCGATAGAGTGAGCCCCATGGCACGCACCCAGGAGTTGCGCCCCGGCGTCTATGTGATCGGCACCGAGAACTGGAGATTGAACTCCGGTCTGGTGCTGGGCACTCAGTGCGCCCTGGTGATCGACACGGGTGCGGGGCCTCGCCAGGGCCGGGAGATCCTGACCGCGGTGCGTGAGCTCACGGAGCTACCGCTCACCGTGGTGAACACGCACGCGCACTACGACCACTACATGGGTAACGCGGTGTTCACGCGCGCCGGGGCCACCGAGTTCTGGGCGCACAAGGCGTGCGCGGCCGCGATGGCGGAGGTCGGCGAGTACCAGCGCAGTTTCGTGAGCACGCAGGAACCCGAGATGGGTGAGGGCCAGGGCATGGACACCCAGCTCGTTATGCCCACCAACACTCTTCCGGGGGACGGTCGCAGGCCTTCCCTGACCCGGATCGACCTGGGGGAACGCCCCGTCACCCTGTTCTTCCTGGGCCCCGGTCATACGGACAACGACGTGTGCGTGGGCGTGGACGACGTCGTCTTCTGCGGTGATCTCGTGGAGGAGGGGGCGGACCCCAACTTCGAGGACGCCTACCCCCAGCGCTGGGTGGAGTCCTTGCGCGCGCTCGCGACTCTGGAACGCTACCGGGTGTTCGTGCCGGGCCACGGCTCGCCCGTGACCGGCAACTTCGTGTCCCAGCAGGCGGACACCATGGAGCTGGCCATCCGGCGCGCTCGGGACGTGGGCCTCTCCGGTAAGGGCCCGTCCACCGCCTCGATGTACCGCTTGCCGTACCAGGCCGGCGTGGCCCGGGTTTTCCTGGACCGATTGGCGGCGATCTAGCCGGTCGTCACTCCCGGACGTCCGATAGCAGTTGCGTTCGTTGTCACCGGGTCGCCGTCACCGGGTCGTGTCGCGCAGTCGCCGCGCCACGAGCGACCACCCCAGGGCCGCGGCCGCCGCGATGCCCACGTACCCCGCCGTGAGCGTGACCCGCCCGGCGAGCGTGCCCGCCACGGTCGGGGAGGGCCACCAGATTGCTGCCGCGAGCAATGCCGCGGCCACCACGGTCAGGGTGATCGCGGTGCCCAACCGGGGTCGCGCGGGGAATCGCGGGCGGTACACGGGCGCTCCGTAGGGGGCGGGCTGCGACCACGTCGGCTGGGGCTGCTGGTGCCCGTACTGCGCGTGCGGGTACCCCTGCTGAGCCTGCGGGTACGATGCCGCCCGCTCCTGCTCACCACGCTGCTGTTCTGCGAACTGCCGCTCGGCGCGCTCGTGGGCCGGCGGAAGATAGGCACTCTCGCCCCGGTCCTCGCTCCATTCGATGTCCTGGCGTCTACGCGAACGGTTCTTCCGGAACTGCCGGTAGAACTGGAGCGATGCCGCTCCGGGACGGGCGTCGGTACGGGAGAGAGCGGCGTCGACGGCGCGTGCCACGAGGGTTGCCACGACGCCCCACCCGCCCACGATGAGCAGCGCGGCCGCGGCGTCCGTGGGACGGTGCCAACCGTTGAGGATGGTGAGCATGCCAGTGACCGCCGCTATCAGGGCTCCCCAGCGCCCCGCCCTAGCCCGCAGGTGGGGAGGCGCCACGAGCAGCACGGCCATGAGCGCGGAGGCCGCCGCGGTCGTGTGACCGGACGGGAACGAGTTGGACGCGATCTGCTGGATCCCCCAATCGGGTTTGTCGAGCACCCCGTGCTTGAGGAACTGGGTGGTCACGTTCGCAGCGAACGCCGCCCCCGCGGCACATACGGCGGCCGTCCAACGGCGGTAGCGCACGGCCCACACGAGCGCGAGGACACCGGCGGCCACCGCCCCGAGCTCCGGGACGTACTGCGCGAGGACGAGGGCCGCGCCGGGAAAGTAGACATTGCGGTCGGCCTTGGCCTGGGCCAGGGCGACCTCGTCGAGTGCCTGACCCGTGACCGTGTGCAGACTGCCGTACGCGATGAGCATGACCAGACCCCACAGCACCACGAGCGCCAGGAAGGCACCGACCACGGTCCGGGTGGTCACCGAGCGGGCGGAGGTCCCGGCCGGTGGGCCGGCGAACTGCGGGTAGGAGGCCTCGGGGCCGCGGGGGGAGGGGGCGTGGGACACGGAAGACTTACCTCACCGATAGAAGGACAGGTGGGCCCACCCGGGTGTGGCGGGCCCGTCCCCATGGTGACACGTTCCGCCCGGACGGTGCTGTGAGTTCCGGGGTGGGCCGCCCGGGCCGAGAGCGCCACCAGGGTGGTCCTCAGTGAGCGAACGAGTTCTGGGGCGACATCCGGACCTAGCGTGCTCAATGGGGTTAGTTCCGACGGCGAGATCTGCCAGATATCAAAAGCGCTCGGTAACTAATCAATATGAATTTCGTCCGAATGGTCGAATTGCGGGGCCTTCACAGCTGAGTGTGGGTAGCGGTTCTCCGCCAGGGGCGATGACCGCCTGCGGCGAGCAGAGCCCGTAACCGGTAGTTGCCGAAGTTGCGGAAGCCGCGGGCGACGCGACGCATGGTCTCGATGACGCCATTGACCGCTTCCGTGGGCCCG
>NZ_JAVKPY010000031.1:0-1491 GCF_040981035.1 Kocuria sp. CPCC 205297
TAGGGCGTGTTGCTAAATGCTCGTTCAGCTACGGTCTTCGTGTGCTCGATACATCCAGACTCCGAATGAGGCGGCCTCGTGAAGCCGACGTCGATGCGGTCCTCGCCTATAGGTCGAGACCGGACGTGGCTCAGTACCTGAGCGCTGGAACGTGGACTCGGGAGCACACCGCGAGTGAGCTCTCCCTGTACGCTGCAGCACGGTTCGACGGCCCCGGCGACGAGCTGGTTCTGGTTGTCGAGCTTCTTGAGACAGGCGAAGTTGTCGGAGAGGTCGGGCTCGTCTGGCTTCACGATGACAGCGCCGAGATTGGTTACGTGTTCAATCCCCGTTTCGGTGGGAAGGGCCTGGCAACTGAAGCTGTGGGCGCTCTCCTGGCTGCTGCCCTCAGCGACTGGGGCTTCGTTCAAGTGGTAGCTAAGACGGACGCCGCCAACGAATCTTCGCGTGAGCTTTGCGAGCGGCTTGGCATGAATCTGGTCGCGACGACGCTCACAACGGACGGGCGAGGCGTCGAGGAATCTGCCTACGCTGTGTCGGCATCGGCAAACTGAAGATCAGTTCGGAGAAGAAGAGCTGGGTCTCTCGGCCCACAGCAGGGTCGCGGCGAGGCAGAGGGCTGCGTGGTAGTTACGGGCGGTCTTGTCGGAGCGCATCGCGATGCCCCGCCACTGTTTCAGCCGGTTGAAACACCGCTCGACGACGTTCCGGCCCTTGTAGTCGTCCGCGTCGAACACAATGGGCCGGCCCGGACGCTTTCGGCGATGTGCGATTTGGTCGTTGCGCTCAGGGATCGTCGTCTTGACGTCCCGTGCCCGCAGCCATGCGCGGCTGGCCTTCGATGGGTATCCCTTGTCGGCGCGCAACCGGTCCGGCCGAAGTCGTGGACGTCCCGCGGTCGGGACGCGGATCTGGTTCATCGTCGCCGGCAACATGATGGTGTCGGCGACCTGGCCGCCGGTTACGACGAACCCGAGTGGTCGGCCTCTGCCGTCGCAAACGAGATGTGTCTTCGTCGTGAGCCCGCCGCGCGACCGGCCGATCGCATGATCCGACGGCTCAGCGGTGGACTTGTTGTAGTTCGAAGTGCCCTTTTTAGCCCGTGGCAGTGTCGCTCCATGCTGATGCACGCGTGCGATTGTGGAATCGATTGACGCCACCCAGTCGATGTCCCCATTGCGCTCGACTACGCCTTGCACGTGTTCGAGAACACGCGCCCAAAGGCCGTCCTTCGCCCATCGGTCAAAGTTGCGGTAGATCGTGTTCCAGTTTCCGAACCGCTCCGGCAGGTCTCGCCACGGAGCGCCCGTCCGGAACCGCCACACCACCGCTTCCACGATGACCCGACGATCGACTGGCGGGCGTCCTCTCGTTTTTGCAGGCGGGAACAGCGGACCGATGACAGACCACGTTTCGTCAGAGATCACGTCACGCGACACAATCCAAGGATGACCGAACGGTTCCGGCCGGCCGTTTAGCAACACGACCTAG
>NZ_JAVKPY010000032.1:0-1432 GCF_040981035.1 Kocuria sp. CPCC 205297
GCCGCCTCCAATCTCCTTGCCACCCTCGTTCTTGACGACAACAACTTGTGGAGGAGGCATCTTTTTTTGAGTGGGTAGGGAGGAGTGTTGGAGCTAGGTAGTCCGGTCTTGGTGGTGCGTTCTTTATAGACCGCCGAACGTGGGCTCCGTGCTTTGCGCTGCGCAAGCTGCCAAGACCCTCGTCCAAGCGACCGCCGCGTGATCACAATGGGGACCCGCGAAAGCACTCTGACGGAATATTACAACAACGCAGCCATTTCGCTAGCCACCTCAGAATCCTACTCAGCTTGCCTTGTTGGACGAGTGGCATTTATCGGTGGCGAATATGCCGAGGTGAAAGTTAAACGCAGGCAACAAGCCCACTATTTGGCAGTATGAAAACATGATCATGTAGGATCAAGGCGTTGGAAGTGGCCAACAACATTTCACCACTAAGTATACATACAATGAAGAATTGCTTGAGTATCCGACGAGTGCTTTGAGACGGAATGTAAATGGGCTTTCCCACTTTGAGAAGGAAAAAAATTGAAGGTTTTGAATTTCAGAAAGGCCGGAAAACAGGGAAAACTAAAGATAGGTGGAAAAGCAGAGAAACAATTGGGATAGTGGAGAGGCCACCGCCGTCTGAAGTATATCACAAATTGTCAGGGAAAGGAGAGGGATTCAGTGTGGAATCCAACCCGAGAGATTTCAATAGTATCCAATACCTCACCTCGATGTTCGCATTGAGATACTTGGCTGTTCGGGGGTGATTTGAACTGACTATGATATGTACACGCACTGAAATTTGTGGAAAATCAAGTCAGGACAAAGGAACAAATACAAGGCTGATTTCGATGTGGATCCTGGAAGAGACCTACCTACACTTTTCTCAGGAAAAACAAAAAGGAGTTCCAGAAAGCCGAAAGCAAGATTGCAGGAGCCTAGAAGTTAACGAGAAGGGAAATTCAGGCTGGGAAGATTAGAACAGAGGTTGAATCACTGGTCAGTCGGTTTCAGAAGTGATCGGATCGTGCGAAGAGGGTTTGTTCAACTTACCGGGAGGGGTGGCGGGAGCGGGGGTGCGGCAGATAATGCAGTAGTGGTTGCCGCCACCAATCTCCTTGCCGTGGTTGGTGCAGACGACAACTTGTGGGGGAGGCATTCTTTTTTTATGGGTGAAGAGGAGGGCGAGGTGATGGTTGGAGGTAGGTAGTGCGGTCTTGGTGGTTGGTCTTTTATAGACCGGTGCAGGTGGGCTCGGCGTCTTGCGCTGCGCACGCATTGGGGCGTGACCGCGTGATCTCAAAGGGGGCGCGCGCGACGTGTTTTCATCAAAGCACTCGCACGGAATACTAAACCGCATCGCGACTTTGCTGTACATGTAAACTACACACTCAGCATGCTTTTTCACGTTCCCGGCAAATAATAAGAATCAGATATGCCTCCTATC
>NZ_JAVKPY010000033.1:0-1428 GCF_040981035.1 Kocuria sp. CPCC 205297
GGCTCTTCACAATTCGGGGTGTAGGTGTGGTCTGAATCCGCCGGCTTCGAGGAGTGCGCGGGCTATGTAGTTGGTGAGGTTGCGGAAGCCGAGGGCGGAGCCGCGGAGGTGTTCGAGGCGTCCGTTGATGGCCTCGGTGGGGCCGTTGCTGGTGCCGGGCCGGTCGAAGAACGCGAGGATGTCGGCGGCGCGCTGTTTCAGTGTCCTGCCGAGTTTGCGCAGTTCGGCCAGTCCGGTGGGGATGCCGCTGGAGAGGGAGTCGATGAGCAGCTGCATGACGAACTTCCCGAGCTTCCGGTCGGGTTCCCGGTAGGCGGTGACCATCCGCTGGTAGATGCCCCAGGTCGCCTCGACCTCAGCGTGCTGCTCGTCGGCGAACAGGTTCTCCAGGCGGGTCTGCTGCTTCTCGGTGAGCAGCCCCGCTCCTGTGTGGAGGGTGCGGCGGGCCTTGTAGAGCGGATCCTCCTTCCTCCCGCGGCGCCCGAGTGCGTCGCGCTGAACCCGGCGGCGGCACTCGTCGAGCGCGTCGCCGGCCAATCTCACGACGTGGAATGGGTCCATCACCGCGACCGCGTCCGGGAGTTCTTCGGCGGTCGCGGTCTTGAAGCCGGTGAACCCATCCATCGCGACGACCTCGACACCGTCCCGCCAAGCCTGGGGGCGTTCGGCGAGCCAGGTCTTGAACACCTGCTTCGAGCGCCCTTCGACCATGTCCAGCAACCTGGACGGTCCCGTCTTCTCCCGCACCGGGGTGAGGTCGATGATCACGGTGACGTAGCGGTCGCCGTGGCGGGTGTGACGCCAGGCGTGCTCGTCGACGCCGATCACACCGACCCCGTCGAACCGGGCCGGGTCATCGATCAGGAGCCGCTTGCCCTCGGCGAGGACCGCGGAGTTCGCCGTATGCCACGACACTCCCAGGCCCGCGGCGACACGGGACACGGTGAGATGGTCGAGCACGATGCCCTCCAGCGCCCACCGCATCCCGCGACGGGACAGCTTCGCCCGCGCAGGCGCCGCCGCGGTGAGGTCTTCTCGCCAGGACCGCCCGCAGCCGGCGCACTTGTAGCGGCGGACCCGGATCAGCAGCGTCGTCGGGCGGTGTCCGAACGGCTCGTGCGCGAGCAGCCGCGTATCCGTCCCGCGGGAGAGCGCCTGGCTGCCGCAACCCCGACACCACGGATCCGGCTCCGCAACACGGCACTCGATCACCGCCCGCTCCGGCTCAAGGCACTGGCCGACGGCCTGAAGGCCGAGTTCATCGAGTCGGCAGAACACGGTCAGGTCAGGGGTCGCGAAGGTAGCGTGGAGCACGTCGAGGTCTTCCGGGCAGATGGTCAGTGTGAGAACTTCCATCATCGGGAGACCTCGACCCCTACCCCGGCATCAACGCGCTCAACCACCCACCCCCTCAACTGCGAAGAGCCC
>NZ_JAVKPY010000005.1:0-236031 GCF_040981035.1 Kocuria sp. CPCC 205297
ACTACATAGCCCGCGCACTCCTCGAAGCCGGCGGATTCAGACCACACCTACACCCCGAATTGTGAAGAGCCCCATTACGCGCCGCCAGCAGTGCGGCGAGAAAGTGCGCAGCTGGGAACATAACGCGGGAACGGATTCTCGTGTACGGGAGGCCGCAAGGCCATGCGGCCTCTAGTGCTCGAACCCCCGCTGATACGTATGCGGCCAGCACGCTCCAATTCGAAAACGTGGGCGGTACCTGCACCGAGAATCGATGCCGCACATAGGGTCGAACAGCCTCCCATAAAGAATCATCTAAGTCACGGATGGAGGAGAGGTCTTGAACCACGACATCCACGAGTTCACCCGCAGCTATAATCCGTTTCATTGCTGTGACGGCGCTGGCATCATTGAATGGGGGAAAATTCACTGCTACGACTAGGGTGTGAACTGGTAGAGACTTGACAATGTCATCAGCAAGAGATGGGTTGACTGCCATTAGTCTGCTCTGCACCTGCGCGGCCAGAATTGCATCGTCGCCTACTGCTTCAACGACGCTATTCATCGCATCGGCGGACCCAGATATCAACGCGACATCGACGAGCTCTTTCAGGGCCCCGGATATCATACGATTTCCACCCCTATTCCCCCACA
This sequence comes from Kocuria sp. CPCC 205297, assembly GCF_040981035.1. Taxonomy (NCBI): domain Bacteria; kingdom Bacillati; phylum Actinomycetota; class Actinomycetes; order Micrococcales; family Micrococcaceae; genus Kocuria; species Kocuria sp. CPCC 205297. The sequence continues at coordinate 634 of NZ_JAVKPY010000005.1, forward strand.
AGCCAGCAGATCCTGAAGGCGATGCTGTTCACATTCTCGGAGATTAATCCCAGAAATGCGAAATGTATCCACACCCAATTGTTCCGAAAACAGCACTCCCAGGGCCAGGTGCGGAGCCCAAGAAAACAGCGAATCAGATTTCCCTGTCTCGAGCATCCAAGCGTTCGAAGCCAGTTCGACCGTGTTTTCGTGCATGGCTGAGGTAGGCTGTATCGCAGCGGGGACAGATCTGATAACTGGTGCGTCCGGGTCTCGACGAGGTGTAGTGCCTCGTTCAAGGTTAAATACGTTGGTCCCCCGGGGAATGGGTAAATTGGCAGGATGCACGGGAAATGCATGCAGCCAGCGATCTGGAGCCCACGTTGACAATCTCTGAGCAGTAAGCGGAGACACTTGATCTGGGAAGGTCAGTTGCCCACTGCACCACCGTCCGAATGCCAGGATCGAGGCAATAGCAATGCGATCGGACGACACGTCGCCTACTTTGCGATCAGATCGCAAGGCCGCACTAACAGGCCAAGCGTCCAAGTTCTCTGGAACCGCTCTGAGCTCAGTGCTGTCGTTCTCGGTATGCATAATGTTGAACTTCACTTCTCGACCGCTTTCGACCGGGTGTTCAGCACCGCTATTTCCTTTTCCAACTGTCCTGGCAGGCTTGACTGGGAGATGATTTGGACCAGTTCCAAGCGAGACCCCGGTGTATTGCGACGACGTACGAGCTCCGTCCAGCTTTCTTTTACTGCCGACACTGCCGATCCAGGCACCAGCAAAACATGCAACTTGATTTCATCGGTGACTATCGTCAAAGCTCGCACGGTTTGGCCCTCGAGGGTCAGCATCAAATCCTCTAGGTCTTCACGCTCCTGGGACGCGGCCACGAGCACCTGATGAGTAACAGAGGCGCGAAATATTTCGGATACGAGAGATCCGATTATCTCCGTGATAGGGCGACGGCGAGAGACGGAATCACCTCTTTCATTGGCTGCCCATTCTATCAATGGCTCGAACCCGGGAACGACTTGCCGAATCTGGGCCAAGTCCCGTCGCGAGAGGTCATCAAAACGAAGGGTAGTCTGGCTTTGCCCGGCTCGCCAGTCCTGCTCGGTCCAGATTCTAACCTTAGCGGAGATTCCCGACAGCCAGGCATCTGGGTCCACCCCGGGTGGAAGTTGGACAGCGCCGCTGCGCCTAACTTCCGATGCTGGGGACAATTCAAGCAATTCACGTCTGCCCGCAGGAAATTGTTCATCGTCACCCTGAGTTCTGCCGGCCCATGTGGCCCTAAGGCTTGCGATGGAAGCATGTGAGACGACCTCAGCTTCGACAGACTCATCGACCGTGGCAGCCCAGACTCCGACTAACGCTTGCTGGGCACGGCTTAGGTTGAGGCCCGCTGCCGCGACTACTTCACCAAACTGCGCGAGTGCAACTTTGCCTCCCAGGGGTTCCAATGCGCGACGAAGTAAGTCGGTTCGAAGAAACAGAGACGCTGCGGCCATACCGTCGACCCAGCTTCGCGAGGAGCCCTCTAAGGGAGACCGTGGCAGTACCCTTTGCCCGGCTCTAGCTTCAACGTCAATGACGGCGATTCCAGACCAAGCGCCGGCCTCGCCACCTCGAATTATTCCTAGCAAGGTTTCAACACGGTCGCTCATGGAGGTCGTCCCCGGTGGTTGCATAGCTACCCAACGACCACGTGCACGTTTTATGGCCTCGGCATACATAACCTCGACGGGTGTCCCGGCTGGCACCACGACATCGACGATGCCAGAGATATTCGCGAATACAAGATCAAGAGGGACGTTGTCCGGATGCACAATGAGGCATTCCACACTGTCTACTGTTTGCCCCAAGGCTGAAAAGACTGTGTCAGGCAAACCTGCTGCGGGAGCGTCCATGACCGTGACAAAACTTGCCAATGGCTCCGTTATCGATCTGGTGGACCCTCGAGTGACGTTACGAACCCAGCTCTGGTCTTCCTTGAGAATGAGCTGGTTTTCTCTAACTGCCTCATTGCCGCCTGTCTGCCTTTTTATGACTGCATGAGTCGAAGGATGCCAGACGTGATACATCCTGACGCGTCGATCCTCGATCCAGGTCACGGGTGCGCCAGAGCGACGCACGCGGAGTGCGAAATCCAAGTCCTCTCCCCCGTAGGTATGCATTCGTTCGTCATATCCGCCGACGTCATTGAGGGTGTACCGGGACACTCCGAACAGGCCGCCCATTCCCCACCGAGGACGCAACTTTGCACGCCGTTCGAACTCGTCCCAAAGCAGACCACGGTCTCTTACGACTTCGTGTGAGTGGCCTGCGGGGAGGTCCCGGCACTGCAAGACAGCTGCGTGCCCAGGATGGCTCTCCAGCCACTCAACCAAGGCGGGAAACGTCTCCGGGGTGAACAGCATGTCAGCGTCCGTAGTGAAAACCCATCGTCCCGAAGAAGATCGGATTCCAGCATTAAGCGCTCGTGACCTGGACCATTCCCCGTCGGTCTCGGTCCGAATGCACCGTGCGTTCAATCGCTCCGCGACTTGCCGAACCGACTCGCCATCCACAGACCCGTAGTCCGACACGATTACCTCGCCACGGAGTTTACCAGACAAAGACTTCTGAATCGTCTTTATGGACAATTCGAGTCGCTCGAGGCCCCAGTCCTTAAATCCAATGATTATCGACAGATCCAAAGAATCATCCATTATTGATCGTCAACCTTTCGTGACGCTCGCTCCATTACCGCCCATAGCTCCCGACCACCAGTCGAAGTCGTGAATGGCTCGATCCACCGAACCCATGGGTCTAGCGATTCAAGACTCGATGTTTTAGAAGCCTGAGGCAATGCATAAACGAGAATTTCGATTCCCGCCACCGGTGTATCAAATTTTATCGTGGGTGCAATCCATCGTGCCCCGTTGGCGATATCCCCCAAATAGACGTAGTAACCATCCAACATATTTGAATAACGCCAGGTAGACTCGGGACGAGGTTCTGTTCTGGACCCATCCGGTTCTAGGGCATGTACCACGACCGCGTACTCTTTCAGCCCTAGTGCACGCCCTCGTAGGTCAAACGCTATGTCAAAGGCCATTGCCATGCCATGACAAGCGACGGACCAGCGGCATCCACTGGCGACGGGAGCCCAGTCGTCATGCACATCTAATCGTTTCGGGACTTCAGCGGGAACAGAGGATGTCATTTGCTCGCTCCCGTTGACGGGGTTGTACTTTCATGCGTCCAGTCATTTGGAACCATGAGGGAACCTCCGATTTTCTGTTGAAGCCTTTGAAGATCATTGCCCCCGCTTTCGACGACAAGCCACGAGTCACCAGCCAATACCCTGCGCCCGTCGTTGAAGAATTCCCCCCGTTTGCGTTCGAAGAGTGCTGGATCATCATAGAGTGCAATCGACATAGTTCCGGAGCAGGTAATCGAGGTCGCTGCCTCCGATTTGACCACTCGGTTTCGATTGCAGTTCAAACCTGCATCCTCTACGGCTTTTCGAAAGGCCCCTTCATCACTGAAGTGAGTCGGCTCCGGACCGGGTTCGGCGGAGTCGCTTGGCGATGAACATCCGACCAGTCCTATGGCTACCAGGGATGCAATTGTCAATAGTGATTGCTTTGATTGCATGGCACACTCTCCGATATTGCGCGCGCTTAGCAGCGCGAACGCAGGTGATGGGGGATGGGGTATGGTTTAATCAAACGCCTATTCGTAGACACCCGGGGTGTTCAAGTGATGATTGAGGGTCTCAACATGAGTATGCAGTTTATACTGTAGTGGTTTGTTCGGTTAGATTCGGTGCGGGTTACACACTTTGATCCCTGATTGGGTGCAGAGTGGCGGGCGGTGCCTCGTGATGTCGTGGTAGCGAGGCTTGCGAATGACTGACGCATTTGTGCATACTTGCTATGCATTATGTCGTGTTTCAGATGATGCTTACCTCCTTAAGACAGCGGGCGCTTCGGGCGAACGGGGAATTCTTGGCCACTCGTTCTCGTAGCGGTCGCGGTGTAGCTCATGGGCCATGAAAAAATGTGGTGGTGAAGAGCGGGTTGCCGAACCCGTCGCCCACGCTGACTTCGACGTCACTCCAGTCTGGAAGGGCAGACAGGACAAGGCGACTCCCGAGGAGCGCGGAAGTTTCCTTTAGCGTGCGTTGGCCTGCGCGCACTCGATAGCGAAACATGAAGGCTTTGGATTTTGCAGGAACACCTGGGATGGCCGGGCACAGAGATCCACCATCTCCACTACCCCAGTCTAGGGCGCGAGCCACCGCAGCTTCCCGTCCCAAACCCCAGAAGGGGAACGAGCTGATGTCTTTCTCGGCAGTCAGTCCGAGATCCTCCAGCGTGCCGACCGTCTGCCGCAGGGTCCCGCCCTCCGCCCACAGTGCCCCTAGGAGCTCAACGATGTGCGCCGGGGTGGGCGGCACATGGCCTTCGCCCAAGTTGCGGATCCAGAACGCATGCTCGGGCCCCGCCTCATAGAGATTGCGACGGACGGGAGAGGCTCCGTATGCACGCATGAGTGGTGCCAGATGAGCCTCCACATGCCAGTCGTTCCAGTTCTGCAGTACCAGCATGCGACGCGGCCGGTGCCCCTTGCGTACCTGCGCCATGATGGAATGCTGCACGCCGGCTCGTTCCAGCGCGCCTGCCCATCCCCGTGGATGGTCAGCTGGCTCGCCGGTGGCCACCAGTTGTGGGAACGCCTGTTCGAGGTAGGGCCTGACGAGTGGGGGCGAGTACTCCAGAAAATCCGTTTGGGGGTTCCAGACGAGGACCGAGGCGTCGTCGCCGAGAAGATGACCGTAATACAGGGCGGCGAAACCGCCGGCCGAGCCCCCGACCAACCACAGGTGCTTGCCGGTCCGCTCGGCGATCGTCCGCAGTGCTCGCAGAATCGCATCTTGAAACTGGCCGTCCTGGTATCCCGCGTACCAGCCGATATTTAGATCCGGGGAGAGCGCCAAGGACGTGTCGGCTACGGCCACGAACGGACCGTCGAGTTCACGGCCGAGGTTCATGCCCGAGAAGAACGGGGGCTTGCGCTCCCCTCGTTTGGATACCGCGCCATTGAAGGTGACGAGGATGTAGTCCTGGTTGCTTCCCAGGACGTCATTTTTGAAGAGGAGGTCCATGTGGTGCGTGGGAAGACCGACGCGATGGATCCCGTCGGCCCATCTCGGAGCGGAGAAGAATTCGCCAGTGCCGGACCACTCGTGCACGTCCGCCTTGAAATATGAGTAGTCGAATTCTTCGAGCATGGATTTTCTCCTCACACCGTGTAACCGGTCGTCTTCGTTGCCACCACACGGTCCCCTAATCGAACGAAGACCTTAACCCGCACTCGTTCGTCCTCGAGCTGCACTTCACCGATGTGAGTGCGGGAATACGGCACGGCGTGCACACGGTCATTGCCTTTGAAGAAGTAGTACGCAACCGCGGCGTCGGGCCCGTGGGTATACCGGGCGTTCGTCGCATACTTGATTGCGCCCGACTCAAGTCGTCGGGCCGTCACGGTGAGTTCCGCCGGCAACAGCTCAGTACCCGTGGTGGTGCCCACGGACGACGGCTGTGGGCACTGTCCAATGAAGTCGACGCCGCGAGTCGTCACGAACCGGCTATGCTCGAGCTGGACATATGCATCCTTATCGGAGACGGACAAGTTGCGGCCTCGTCGGACGTAGCCGAAACTCGGTTGGTTGCCGCGCACCCGGGTCAGGGTGGTTCCCATGCGTCGGAAGGTTTCGGCACGCCCGGTATCGAAAGTCTCCGGGAGAGACCATACGGATTGCTGCCAGGGGTCGAACACCGCGCCGCCTCGGTGGGCAAAGAACTTGTTACCGCTCATGCAGCGGATGAAGTCGACGTCACGAACCAGATGACCGTCCGGATCCGCCCGAATCAGGTAACAGCGTTCGAGGCCCACCGCCAGGACCTCGGTCGGGTCGGTCGATCGATCTAAGAGATCGGTGGCCACCCCCAGGACATTGCGGATGTGCCACGGCGCGAACACGTCGTCGTCATCGATGCCCATCCGCACCACCAGATCGTATTCGGCGAGATGCACGTTCTCGTGGGCTCGGCGGGACATGGCCTCGCGGCGAGGCCATTGTTTGTTGGGCGCCATTGCCATGTCCACGTGCGAGGTGGAGAGATGTCCGTAGCCGCCGGTGGGATGGGTATAGATGAATACGCTCACCCGCAGACCCGCTGGCGCCCCCACCGCCGCGACTTCTGCCTCGATCCGGCGGGCGATGTGCAGCTTGTCCGAGGAGACGTAAACGGTGTGGAGGACGTCCACCCCGTCCGGTATGTCCTGGGCGAGGATGCTGCGGAGGGTGGAACGGTAGCGCTGGAAGTATTCCTCAATGCGCCCAGTTACCGTCTCTACGTCACAGAACACCGTCTCAATCGTCACCAGGATGGAGGTGTGGTCGGGAGAGGCCGGCGACATGGGATCGGTCGTGGAAATCAGGGTCATGCCGCTGTCACCATCCTGGCGTTGATCGTCTTCGTCTCATCCCGGGAGAACACGCGAATACGGCACGATTCCGTGTCCTGGGTGTGGAACGTGCGAGACGCACGTCGGCTGTAGGGCGCCCGTTCGACGGAGCCATCCGACCGCACGAGGTAGAACGCGTAAAATGGCCCGCCACCTCTGACGACGGCCCGTACCAAGCCGCGTTCCGTGCGGGATACGGTGACCTCCATCCCGGTGTTGTCCTGGGCGTGTTCGACGACTGAAACCGTGTGATCCCGTGCCAGTAGCGCGGACGGGATCACGTCTTCGACCGGTCCGTGCAATGCATCAGGCGTCATGCGGGAGCCGAGCACGTCAACCACTGCCTCGTCCCACGGGCCGATCAGAGTCGAGAAGAAACACGAGGGTCCCTGCCCGGTGACGGCCACCTGATCCACGGGCGCAGCTTTCCGCCATCCCGTTGACGTCCAACCCGCCATGGGACCCTTCACGCCGCGTCGAATTTCCGTTGTGCCACCGCTCAAGGTAGTCACGTGAATGCTCTTGTCCTGGTGGCGCAGAATGAAACCCGTGCTCAGACGTTGCGCGGCCACACTGCGACCGCAATTCCACCGCTGTTCCACCATGGTGGCCTCCGGGGTTTCCACGGAGTCGAGGACGAGGAGTTGACACCGGGCCTTGAGGTAGATGAGTCGCCGAAGGATTCCGACGTCGTCGTACCCGGGATCGCTGAACGTCAGGTCTACGTAGTCACTGGTTTCCGAGTGGCCGATTAAGGAGACCTCGGTGTCCCTCCGGTACGTCTTTCCGGGCACGACGACGGCATTGTGACTTTCCCGGCCCACCACGTAGTCCCGCATGGGGCTTTTTCCGTAGTAGTACTTGCCGGAGTCATCGATCCACTGCACACCATCGGTAGCAAAGGTCACCGAACCACCGTCGCGGTGACCGTGGACCTTGTCCTGCCGGCCCCATACCGCCGTGACGAATGTTTCATCCTGGTAGGGGCGATCTTCTCCCCAACCGCTGCGAAGGAAGGCGTAGCCGGCGTCGTAAATGGCGGTGGTCGAATCGGGCTTGATTCCCTCTCGCCCTTGAGTGACCACGAAACGAGTGAGCGGGTGGTTGATCCTGCGGGGATTGCCACCGTCGGTATCCCCGATCCGGGCAAACCGTCCCAGCGGACTCGTCGCGTGGGCCAACAGCTGCGGTGCCAGGCCGAGTCAATGCGAGAGTTCCGGGCGGGGAATCCCCTCCAGATCCAGGCGTCTCAGAGCATCGTTCCACCACTCGTAGTTTTGCAGGTGGTAGCCGAGAGAACCCTCTTCATTCGCGCCCTGTTCGTCGTAGGCCGCCGCGAGCTGGTCGAAGAGCCGCTCGAGCGCGAGTTCGGTCACCTCAGGATCTTCCAATACCACGCCCAGTACGAACAGCCCCACATGTTGGTGGAATCCGTGATTACCCCGTTTGAGATGGGAGGGTTCGGACAGCCAGGCCACATGGTCGTGGAGAGAGCTCAGGAGCCATTCCTGCTCCCCCACCACCGTGAGACCGTGACATAGTTCCATGGCTCGAATGCCGTCGCTCATGTCAATCCACGACCACCGCGTCTGTCCCGCGCCCGGTGGGTTGGCGGTGATCCACGAATGCGCCAAGAATTCCCACCGTTGCGCCGCCTCGACATCTCCGCGGTTGGCGGCGCGCCGGAGCGGATCCAGCCACCGCAGCATGTGGTATTGGAACTGCCAGTTGTTGTCCTGAAAAGGGTTTTCCCGCCAGGTGGGTTCTTCCGGGAGCGACCACGCTTTGTGCGGCGCCATGGTGAGACGGCCCGCCTTGAGATCGTTGACCTTGGCGTCCTCATCGGCTGATGGACGGAAGTGGGTGCCCAGCGCCTGTCGCCGAGCCGCGTCGAGGTTCACCATGAGGGTCAGTTCTCCGCGCCGACGAGGGCATCCGTGGGCGCGAGTTGTTCCTCCGCGGGCCGGGGCACAACGCGCAGTGGCGACGCCGGCTCCTGCGGGTCGTCGTGTGTGAGTTCAACCTCGTAGAGCGCGCACAATTCGTCCAGCAACGCGCGACACTCGGCCTTCTGCTCCGCGGGCACGAAACGGTTGAACTTGTTCACGAGCCACCCGTCGAAGAATGCGTCCACCCGGGTATGGCAATAGGCGTCGTACAGCCCCTCCCGTCGGAGCCACTCCACCCGGTAGTGCTCCAGGGGTAGGTATTTGCGGAACAGGCTCGGCCCCACCGTGTTGATCATCGAGTTGGACACGGCCCCGTAATAGACGTGGATGGGCAGGCGGACCGTAGCGATCCGCCTGGCCCCGTGGAGCATCTGCTGGAACGCCAGGGAATCCTGACCCAGGGCACCCACCGGTTGATACAGACCGATGGCGCGCAACCATTGCGTGTCCGCCACGAGTGCCTGGATGCTCATGGGCTGGAAGTTAATCCGCTGCAGGGCGTCCTCCGGGACCATCAGACCGCCCGTGGGATCCTCCGGTAGGTTCTTCGTCAGGATTTTGACGTTCGGGACGTGCCGGCGGTACGAGGAGAGCTTGATCATGTCCCCGATCGCGAATTGCACTCCGAGCTCGCGGACGGTCTCCAGCAACACGCGGAACCCATCGTTGAGCGCTTCGTTGTCCGGGTCCAAGTACGTGATGTAGGGCGCCGTCGCGAGTTTCAGTCCCTCGTTTCGCGGCCGGGACGCGCTGCCCGATCCGCCTGTCTCGAAGAAGTGGGCGCGCACGTTGTCATACCGCGCCGCGAGTTCGCGCACCGCGCGCACCGTGTCGTGATCGGTGGAGCCGTCGTCGATGAGCAGGATCTCCATGTCCCTGAAGATCGTGGAGCGTTCCAGGGAGCGGAAGCACTTGGAGACCAGGTGTTTGCCGTTGTTGAACACCGGGACCACCACGGTCAACTGTGGGGCGTCGGTGAGCGTGACCTCGATGCGCTCGCCAACCCGGGGCCCCGCGCCGAACGGCGCGGTGCTGTAGGCCCGCCCCTCGATCCGCCCGGAGTCGAGCCACGTCTGCAGCACCGGGGTGTCCGCCTGGACGCGGAGGCCGCTGCGAGCACTGCTGCGAACCCGGCCCGTGAGCTCGTGATCGTCGAGGCTCGTGATCCCGCCGTTCGTCTCGAAGCCGTTCTTCGTGGCCACGTCCACGTCCGCGTACCTGAATACGTTGAGCAGGTCGCGCACGTGGCCGCTCGCGTAGTCATGATCGGCGGACACGGGCACGACGACGTCGAAGTCGTCCCGGCGCTGCGCCAACTCGCCCCGAGTGAGGACGCTCACGAGTGCTGTCTGCGTGTCGGCGATCTCACGCGCGTGGTCGATCGTGGTGTCACCGTCCGGAACGACCGCCACTCGTTCGTGCAAGGACGCGACGGGGGCACCCACGGCGGAGAGCATGTCCGACATGCGCTGCCACGCCGTGTCGTGTTCCCACACGCGGCGCAGACCGTCCGTCTGCGCACGGTAGAGCCGCTCCCCCGTCATGCCGTCCAGGATGAGGGGTACCTCCCGCGGTCGGTCGATCAGCTGGACCTCGGGGTAACGATCGTTGACGGCGAGCGAGTAGTTGGAGAGAACGAACGCGCCCATCGCCTGCAGCTCCACCACTCGGTTGGCGTACATGGTCCCGGAATTGGTGACCGAGTTGAGGTTGAGATGGACGTCCACGCTGCGTTGGACCTTCATGAGTTCACGGTGGCCCAGCCCTGGGCCCACGTGGTCGACGAACTCCCGGGGGTAGAAGTACTTGGGATCGCCCAGGGACGAGTTCCGATCCACGATCAACAGATCCCGTCCGGCATCCAGGACGCCCGAGAACAGGAACCGCGCCGCCGATTGTCTTGCGGGGTACTTGTGAGAGAGCCAGGACCCGGCGAACAAGATTTCGGAGTGGCGTACCCGCCGGGATCCAACGGGCGTGTGCAGTAGGGGGTTGACACCGAAGGTCAGGGGGCGGATGTCCCCCACCTCGGGGCAATCCGCGGCGTAGCTCGGGATCATTTCCTGTGCGGAGGTGAAGATCACGTCCGCTTCCTGGGCGAGGGGACGGAACCGGGCGTAATTGGGCGGGTCTTCTTTGGAGTAGAAGATCACGGGCACATCGCGTGCGCGGAAGGCCGGGATGACCTCGGAGCGCACGAGCCCCGCGGACGCCGTGGTGCCGTGCCAGTCCTCGAACCGGCCCCGCCACGTGGATGTCAGGATGAGCACATCGCTGGTGCGAGCCACGTCCCGGAAGTTCTCCGGTGTCACGTACGTGATGTTCGCCGTGCCCTCGTACGTCTCGTACAGGAACGTGTCCGCGATCATGGCCACCCGGGCCGGGTGCGGGGTCAAGACACGGGTACCGGCGTGATCGGGCAGACCCGCCACGGATTCCACGAGGTCGCGGACCTGCTCTGCTCGCCCGTTGTGTGACAACCACTCGGGATACTGCTCCTGCGTTATCACCGGGTTCAACCGGTCCGCGCGATTACGGCGCGCGTAGTCCTTGAACGCCCGGGAGCGGAACCAGTGCCGGTCCGTTGCAGCCGTGGCTTCCCTCAACTGGAGTTCCTTGATCCGCGTGCGAACCTTCGCACGCCGTCGCTTCACCTGGTCCATGTTCATCGCCATGACCGCACCGCCTTCCGCAGCTTCCACACGCGTCGTTGCAGCCTGAAGGTGCGCGAGGCCCTGGTGCGCTCCCACTGTTCGCGGGCAGTGTCCCGCTCCTCACGCGTTTTGCGGAGTTCGGACTCCAACCACCACACCTTCTTCAGGTAGGCCCGTTCCTGCGTCTTCAGTTGCTCGTCCCGGGACTCGAGGTTCTGGAAGAACCGGATCTCCTTCTCGTAACTGGCCACCAGTTCCTCGCTCAGTCGGCGAATTTCCTGCGCTTGTTGGGCCAGAAGGTCACTGAGGACATCGACCGCGTCGGCGTGGTCGGCGGCGGCGCCCACTGGGGTCGGGTGCGCATTCATGATCGTGGGCCTCCGATGGGGGCTAGGGCGCGGTCCAACTGCTCATGGACGGCGGCGGCGTCGAACGTGGATGTCGTGAAGTCGTGTGCGTTGTGGCTGAACGAACGGCGCGTCTCCGGGTCTCGAGAGAGATCCAGGATGCGTTGCGCCATCTCGTGGACGGACGGGACCAGCCATTCCCTGGGATAGATGAGATCCGCGCCGGGCCAGTCCAGGGACACGGGAACACCGCCGGATGCTGCGACATCCGGGAGGGTCAGGTGGAATGACTCGTGGTCGCTCACCGAGATGCCGTATCCGACACCCCGGTACCACTCGGCCATGTCGTTGCCGTGCGGGTCGAAGCGGATGACCTCCCGGCCGGCGCGTTGATTGAACTCGTCGACGCGGCGGTAGCACGTCCGGTACCACTCGAGTTCCTCGGGTCGCTTGTGCATCCACTCGTAGTCCTCGGGACGCTTACCCTTGACCCGCAACGAGAACTCGGGATCCACGGCCACGAGCTGCTCCATGAGATCCACGGCGCGGTCGAGCCGTTTCAACTGAGGGACGATCCCCACGAACCCCACGGTCTTCAGCGCGCTCTCGTGCTTGTCACGGGCCAGGTCCGCCGTGCGGACCACGTTGGGGATCACCGTGCACGTGGCGCGAGGAAGCCCGTGACTCGTGATCGCGGCCTCGCGCATGAGATCACTCACGAACACGTACTGGGACACCTGCTCGTGCCGGATCCGGCGCAGGTAGGGCCCGCGCAATTCCTGCGCGTGAACCCGCACGATCAGCCGCTGGTGGTCGTTCACGTGTTCCGAGTACCAGATCGCATTGCCCAGACCCCATTCGCAGAACACCACGTCCGCTTTCGCGAGCAGCTCCGCGGAGCGCTGTTCATCGTGATGCGCGTGGTTGTCCCACTGATCCACCAGCACTCGTGCCCCTGCGGCACGAAGGTGATGCAGCCACGAGGAGATGAACTTCAGGTCGTGTCCCGCCACGAGGATCGTGCCGGCACGCTCCACCGCACTCTCACCGGACGGGGTGGCCACGAGCTGACGCGTGGGCTCGTCCGATGGCGGAAGCGTCACCGTGAGGGTGGCGGCCGAGTCCACGGCACGGAACGACGTGTCCGGGTCTTTCACGAGGGTCGCCCGAAGCATTCCCCAGGCATCGTGCGTGTTCGTACCGGGAACCGCGAACACTCGAGCATCCTCGTCCGCCCCGCGCGAGCGCCCTGCGATCTTGTCCCAGTATCCCCAGCGCGTGGTCTGCAGCAGGTCCTCCGCCCATGTCCGTGCAGGGTCCTCGGGCGGGTACGCCCAGAACTCGACGTCGTGGGGATAGGGTTCGCGATAGCCGAGCACGCGTACGCCGTGCGCCTCGAGCGCGGCGCGGGCAGCGGCGTCGTCGTCCGTCAACCGCACCGTGCTGGGCAGGACGGATTGACGCAGGATCCCCGGGACCTGTTCGGGGCGCGCGGTGAGACCCCACCGTGGCAGCGAGAACGCCTCGACCGGTAGACCCGCGGTACGTGCGAGGATCACAAGGGCTGTGTCCACCGTGTGCGCGCGCAAGACCGTGCGCAGCTGCAGCCACACCTCGCGCAACCGCTCTTCCGGATCGGCGCTCCATGCCCCCAGAAGAGCCTTGGCGTATGCCGCGTTGTTGGTGCAGGGAATGCCACCGTCGAACGTCTCGGTGATGCCCCGCGCCCAGCTCGAGAGGACCGCTCCCCCACACGCCGCGATCTCCACGACCCGGCGGGAGAACATGGTGGGTGAGTACGGGGCGGAATTGACGTTGAGGCTGGCCACGTGCGCGCGGTAGCTGTCGATCACCTCGTCGTAGGGCAATGCCCCCCGCACCCATTGCTTGAACTCGGGTGGGAATCGGTACGGTGAGTCCGGGATGGCCAATTGCCGGTCGTAAATGGCCAGCCCGTACGGCTTGGCCGTGCCGAGCAATTGCTCGAGCTGCTGGGAGCGCTCGGGGTATCGCTGCCCGTAGTAGGTCCCGGCATAGGCAATGGTGTCCTCCGGCGCCCGTGCACCCGGGAGGGGGTTATGGATCGCGGGTTGGGCATAGAAGGGCAGGGAAGAGGACGTAACGGCGCGACCGCCGCTCAGGAAACGCGCTGTGTGAAGATACTCCGGGATCATGTCTGCGTCCGTGGTGAACACGTGATCGCACAGCGCCCCGGTCCTGCGGAACCGGTTGATGTGCACCGGATCCTCTTTGTTCCAGAACACGGTGGGGATCCCGGCGTGGCGGCATCGCGCGAGGAGGTCCCGCAGCTGCGTGTGCTCCTCGTCCGAGTAGTACCCCACCCTGTGGTGCCATACACCGCCGTTGCCCGACCACGCCGATTCGACGAACACCAGGTCCAGGTTCTCGCCGGCCAGTTGCTCGGCGTAATCGGCCGGGCCCAGCGGGATGATCGTGGCCGAGCGGCGCAGGGTCTCCGTGGTGAATTCGTCCGCGATCAGACCGATCCGCAGATCCTTGAGGGACCGGCCACCGTGTGCCAGGGCGTCGTGGTCCGCCGTGGCCTGGGCATAGACCCGGCGGACCACCGGGCCGAGGTTCCTCCACTGCCGCTCGTCCACGGCCCACAGACGGCCGGCTTGCCCCTGCGACACGCGCAGTTCAGGATCCTCGATGAGCTTCTGCAGCGCGTTCGCGAGGGACTTGGGGTTCCCGGCTCGGCTCAGCAGACCGCGCGGCCCGGCGCTCTCTCCCTCCACGGCACCCACGAGTGCACGGTGCGGTGAGACGTCCGAGAGCACCACCGGTTTGGCTGCGCTGAACGCCTCGAGTGGCTTGAGCGGCGAAACCATCTCCGTCACGGGCAAGCTGGCGCGGGGACACGCCACGATGTCCACGCAGCTCATGAACCGGGCGATCTCACTCGCGGGCCGCCGGCCCACGAATTTCACTCGCGACTGCAGCTTGTTGCGGACCTGATAACTCTTCAGGTCGGGGTACACCCCACCGGAGCCGGCGATCACCACCTGGAAGTCCACCTTGCGCCCGCGCAGGATGTTGGCCGCTTGCAGCAGCGTGTCCAGACCCTCGTAGGCCACGAGCGAGCCCGCAAACCCGATCACGGGCACATCCGTGCGGATCCCGCGTTTCGCGGCGTAGCCGGTATCCCGGGGCAGCGGCAGGAATTCATCCGTGTTCACACCATTGGGCAGCAGCGTGATCTTGTTCTCGGACACCCCACGGCGCACGAGCTCGTCCGCGACCTCTTGCGTGATGGCCAGCACGGCATCCGCCTCACGAGCGACCAGGGTCTCCATGGCTGCCTGGTTCACATACCGCTGCGTCTCGTCCCATCCCGGTTTCAGAGAGGCCTCCGTGACCTCCCACAGACCCCTCACCTCGTACACGAACGGCACACCGAGCCGCCGGGCGGCGACCAGCGCCGGAAGCGCGTTGAGGTAGTTCGACGCCGCATGGATCACGGACGGGCGCAGCAACCGGGCCTGCCGCACCACGGCATCGGCCGCGACATTGACGTAGACGTCCGGCGCGAGGTGGTTGATGTTGCCTTCCGGCACGTGCACCCAGTCCACGCCGTTGCGCGTTTCCACGTGGCGCCGCTTGCGAGGCTTGGCGCGCGCCGTCGAGATGTCCCACGGATAGCCCGAGCGCCCCATCACGGTCACGTCAGCGCCGGCGGCCTTCAGCCCGGCCACCACTCCCTCGGTGCGCACGCTGTACCCGTTCGAATGGAAGATCGGCGTGGAGTACGCGCAGTACAGGATGCGTTGCCGCTCGGGCAGGTACGCCGCACCGCGGGAGCGCGGGGGCACGAGTCGCGCCGCCGTGCGGTCCAGTGCCACGGTGCCCAGGATGCGGTCGGTCAAGTAGCGCTGTTTCTCGGTGAGATCCGGCAGCAGGCCGCGGTGGCGGTCGACCAGTTCCGCCGCACGTGCGATGTCCCCTTCGCGGTACCACAGCCGGTTAAGGGCAGCGGACAAGTGCGCCGCGATGGGCTCGGCCTCCAGGATGGCCAGGACGTCCTCGAGGGAGGGCTCGACCTCTGCGGTCGGTTCGGTACCGGCCCACGACGCGTGGGGCGTCTGGTTCGACGGGCCGGTGGCCGCGGCATCGTCGTGAACCCGGGTTGCCGGGCTCGTGGCGGCCGCCGACGTACCGTCCTCGACCGGGGCCCCGGTTCCGTCGCCGGCGGGTTCCGCGGCAGACTCCGACGCCCGTTCCTCCGTAGTCGTCGACGAGGCGGCCAGTGTGCGGTTCTGCGCGGTGAGCTTCTCGATCCGAGACCGGGCCGTGGCGGCCGCGGCCTCCAAGGACCGGATCCTGCGTTGTGCTGCTTCCAGCTGATCGAACGTGCCACGCGGATCCCGGGCGACCTGGCGGTACACCAGTTCCCGCAACCGGGCCGGATCGCGGCGTTCGTCTGGATGCATGGGGGTGCTCCTGGGGGATACGGCGCGCCGGGGGTGCGCGCGAGAAGACGATGCGGGGGCGGCGGGGACGGTGCTCCCACCGCCCCCGCCTCAGTGACTCAGCGCCACAGACCCTTGGTGTCCACCACGGCCTTGCCCTTGAGCGCGGTGGCCGGCAGGGTCTTGAACTCGTCGTGGTCCACGAGCAGCAGGATCACGTCTGCGCGCTCGATCGCGTCCTGGTAGTCCGCGAACTCCACATTCGCCAGGCCTTGCAGACCCTTGGGCAGCTCGGAGACATTCGGCTCCACGGCCAGGACCGTCGCGTGGCTCACGTGCTCGGCCAGGTCCTTGGTGATGTTCATGGCCGGGGATTCACGCAGGTCGTCGATGTTGGCCTTGAACGCGAGGCCCAGGGCTGCGATCACCGGGGACTCCACGTGGGAGCAGGCTTCCTCCACCTTGGAGATGACCCACTTCGGCTTCCCGTCGTTGACCTCGCGGGCGGTGCGGATCAGGCGTGAGTTCTCCCGGTCCGCGGCCACGATGAACCACGGGTCCACCGCGATGCAGTGCCCGCCCACGCCGGGGCCCGGCTGCAAGATGTTTACGCGCGGGTGGTGGTTGGCCAGCTCGATGAGCTCCCACACGTCGATGCCCAACGTGTCCGCGATCAGGGACAGCTCGTTGGCGAACGCGATGTTCACGTCACGGAACGAGTTCTCCGTGAGCTTGGACAACTCCGCCGTGACGTCATCCGTGGCGAGCAGTTCACCCTGACAGAAGGACGCGTAGACCTCCTTGGCGCGGCGCGCGGCCTCGGGGGTGCTGCCGCCGATGATGCGGTCGTTGCTGATCAGTTCCTCGAGTGCTTTGCCCGGCAGGATGCGCTCGGGGCAATACGCGAAGTACACCACGGGCTTGCCGTCTTCCCCGTCCAGGGACAGGTCAGGACGCAGCTCCATGATCTTGCGGGCCAGGGTCTGCGTGGTGCGTGGCGGGGAGGTGGATTCGAGGATCACGGTCTCGTCCCCGCGCAGCTGCGGAGCGATGGATTCGGCCGCGGAGAGGATGTAGGACAGGTCGCCCTCGTAGTTCTCCTTGAACGGGGTGGGCACCGCGATCACGAACGCGTCACCGTGCTGCATCTCGGTCGTCGCGGTGAGTTGGCCGCTGTCGATCGCCTTCTTGAGCTGCTCCTGGAGCCCCGGCTCCACGATCGTGACCTCGCCGCGCTGGATCCGCTCCACCGCGGAGGCGTTCACGTCCACGCCGTGGACCCGCACCCCGTGATTCGCCATGACCACCGCGGTGGGTAGACCGATGTACCCCAGCCCCACGAACACGACTTCCAACGGCTCACTCATTGACGCACCTCACCACGCGTTTGCTGGTTCGTTCCGATTGACCGGAACTTCCATTCATTTTCAACGTAAACATGCAGAATCCTTAGGATCATATCGTCACATGACGGGTGCTGTCCCCGAACATGACGACACGTCCCGAGGCCAGCGCAGCGGCGTCGGACACCTGCCACGTGTGGCTGTCCGAGCCGCGGAACTGGACGAAATTGAAGCGGTCCGCCGAGTAGATGACGTAGCCGGCTTCGCGCACCGCGGCCAGGAAGGACGTGTCCTCCCCCGTGCTGCGCCGCTGGAACGGGATCTGCCGGAAGACCTCGCGGTAGCCCGTGATCGTGGGCCCCATGACGAAGTCCGTGTATCGGTGCTCGCGGTGTGGGAAGCGCACCAGGGTGGCGTCCTGGGACTCCACGTACATGTAGTGCCCCTGCTTGCCCACCACGTCCGCGTTCGCGTAACGCAGGGCGTCCAGGAGGTCGGCGAGGTAGCGCGGGGCGTAGTAGTCGTCGTCGTCCATCTTGGACAGCACGTCCCCGGTGGCGTGCTCGACCGCGAGGTTGAGGCACTCCCCCAGCGTGAGGGACGCGTCCGCGGCCACGGTGGTCACGCGCTGGATCCCGCAGTCCTCGACGACGCGCTGGACGTCCCGCGCCCGCGGGTCGAAGCCGTGGGCCACGAGCACCACGTCCAGCTCCACGTCCACCTGGGCCGCGATCCCGCGCAGGGCGTCCGGGAGTCGATGCGGGCGGTTGGTGCACAGCAACACGGTGACGCTGGGCCGGGTGCGGGCGACGGCGAGCTGCGGGACGGCGCGTTCCACGATCGTCTCCACGCGGTGCGTGTAGGTGTGCTGCGCCCAGATCTCGCGCTGCGCGCGGTGTACCATGCGATCTGCCAGTTCCGGGCTGCGCACGAGGGCACGGATGACGTTCGCGGCGTGCTCGCGGTCCGCAACAACGGACAGTTGGTCGTGGGAGAAATACCGTCGCACGGCCTCGGAGGGCGTGGAGACCACGGGGGTGCCGCACGCGGTGATCTCGAAGATCCTCCGCGCGCACATGGACGGGGAATCCACGACCGAGTTCACGTTGAGGAAGACCCGGTACGCCTTGTAGGCGGTGAGCATTTGGTCGTAACCCAGCGAGCCCACCACATGCTGGTCCAGGGGCTCGGGGAACTGGTAGCGCTCGTCCTGGCCCAGGTAGCGGGAGAAGATCTCGAGCCCCCTGTCAAGTTTCGCCGAGGCATCATGTGCGCCGCCGAGCAGCACGTCCATCTGCTCGCGCCGCTCGGGGAACTTGTGGGCGAAGTACATCCCCCCGAAGGCCACGTCCCGCTCGTGGAACCCGTTGCGGGGCCGTGCGGGGTTGTGCACGGCGGGTTGCGCGGCAAAGGGTAGCACCCCCACGCGGTCGTGGCCCAGGTCCCGGTGGTAGTCGGGGATCTTGTTGACGTCCGTGGTGAAAACGGTGTCGAACAGTCGCGCGCACTCTAGGAAGTCGTCGTAGTGCGGCGGGTCCTCCTTGTTCCAGAACACCGTGGGGATTCCCTGCTCGCGGCAGTAGGCCACGAGCTCGCGCATCGACTCCTTCACGCCCGAGGTCCCGGTGAGTTGGTACTGCCACTCGTCCGCATTGCCGTGCCACGCGGACTCCACGAACAGCAGGTCCACGGGCTGCGCAGCCAGTTCGGCGCGCCAGTTCCGCCGTGTGAGCACCACCTGGTGCCACTCGTAGTGGAAGGCACGCAAGGAGAAGTCGTCCAGGATCACCGCGGCGGTGAGGTCCCCGCGCACAGGTTCGCGCTCGGGCCACTCCTGCGCCGCGAACGAGACCGTGCGCTGCGCGCCGTCGTTCCCGGCGGAGGCGGCGTCGCGGCCGGCTCCGGTGACGACGGCGCTCGCGGACGGTCCCGCGGGCAGTCCCGCCCGGCGCCGGTAGGTCCGCCACTGGGACACCCCGCCGTGGCGCAGGTGCCACAACTGGGTGCGCAGATCACCGGTCGGCGAGCGGGGACTCACGCGTGCACCTCCCGCAGTTCGGTGCGCACGAGCCGATCCATCAGCTCGAACTTACGTTTGTGGGCGGCCAGGTTGTTGCCGGCGGCGAGCTGCTTCATGAACTGCTCGTACTCCTCCGTGACGGTCTCGGGGTCCCCGTCCATGAGTGTGTCCCCCTGATCCAGCCACACCACCCGGGTGCACATCTCCCGTACCTCGTTCATCGAGTGGGACACGAACAGCACACACCCGGCTTGTTCGCGGATCTGGGCCATGCGGGCCTGCCCGCGTTCGCGGAACTGGGCGTCCCCGGTGGACAGAGCCTCGTCCAGGATGAGGATGTGCGGGTCTGTGGCGGTGGCCACGGCGAACCGCAAGCGCGCGGCCATCCCGGAGGAGTACGCCTTCATGGGCCAGTGGATGGCTTTGCCCAGCGCAGCTACCTCCACGAGCTCGGGCAACAATTCGTCCACCCGGCGCGGGTGCATACCCTGCGCCAGGCAGCCCAGGCGGATGTTCTTCTCCCCGGACAGCGCCGGGACCAGGGAGACGTTGACCCCCAGTTTCACAGGGGTGTCCACTGAGTAGACCCGCCCCGACGTAGGATTCATCTGCCCGGCCACGATGTTCATGAGCGTGGACTTCCCGGACCCGTTGCGCCCGATGAACCCCACGAACTCGCCCTGGTGCACCGCGAGCGTGACGTCGTGGACGGCCAGGTTACGCACGATCGGGGGCCGCCCGAGCGCTCGCCGGGCCCATCGCACCGGCGCGGAGACCGGGACCTCGTCCCCACCGCCCGTGGACGTGACGTTGTAGATCATGCTCACGTGGTCGATCACCACGGCGGGCCCGGCGCCGGGTTCCCGCGCAGGTGCGGGAGCGCCGTTGCCGGGGGCGGGCACACCGCTGAGGCGCTGCGCGGAAACGCCCGACTTACCCGGGGTGTGCGACGCGACGTCGTCGTGCCTAGCGTTCATCCGCGTAGCTCTCCTCGTTGCGCCAGAACACGAGGAAACCGATGATCAGGATCCCGAGGGATGCCGTGACCAACACGGCCCACGAAGACCAGCTGGGAACCTGCGCGCGCAGCACCAGATCGCGGCTGATGTAGAGCACCTGGTACAGGGGGTTGAAGTGGAACAGGGCCAGAATGCGCTCGTCGTCCACGAAGCGGGAAGGGTCGTAGAAGATGCCGGACGAGTACATCCACAGCCGCATGACGAAGGACAGGATGTTGGAGACGTCCGGGATCCGGTGCACCGCCGGGGCCAGGAGCATTCCCAGTCCCCAGTTGAAGATGCTCTGCAGTACGAAGACGGGGATCAGCAGCAGCCACGTCCACGAGATGGGCTCCAGGGGCGGGACGATCAGCAGGAACACCAGGATCGCCGCGAGAGCATAGAGCTGTGTCATGGCATCCCGCACCACGATGGACAGCGTGAGCGCGGCACGCGGGAACATGAAGCCACGCACAAGCGCCTTGGCGGAGGTCATGGAGCGGGAGACGGAGACGACGGAGCGGGAACTGTACAAGAACATCGTGAGTCCGAGCACGATGAACGCGACGAAGTTGTCGATTCCCCGGCCGGTGCGCAGCAGCAGCCCGAAGATTAGATAGAACGTAAAGCCCAGTAGCAGTGGGTTGAGCACGATCCATGCCTTGCCCAGCAGGGTGTGGTCCTGGCTCACGGCCAGGCGGACGCGGGCGTCGTAGAGGATGAAGTGACGGGAGCCCCACAGGTCCTGGAGGTACTTACGCAAGGGCGGGCGGGCGCCCACGGCGTGCATCGCGGTGGGGTCGAAGGTCTCGACCGCGCGATCCTCTGGTTGCCCGTGTCCCCCGCTGACCTGGGCGGTGCTGCTAGTCATGCTCCGGTCTCCTCGGGGGGTAGATCGCTGTCCGGGGGACGTCTTCATTCAATTCACCATACCGCGTGGATGCCTGCTGGGCGATCACCCGCCACGTCCTGTGTGCGACCACCCAGTCCCGTCCGGCGTTCGCGAGGCGTTCGCGGCGCTCGGGGTCCCGGGCCAGGCCGAACAGTGTCTCGGCAAGGGTGTCCGGGTCCTCGGGCGGTGTGAGCAGCCCGGTCTCGTCGTGGCGCACGCTCTCGCGCAGGGCGGGCAGATCACTTGCGACCACGGCGGTGCGCGCAGCCATGGCCTCGACCGGCTTCAGGGGGGTCACTGCGCGGGTCACGGAGCGGTCCTTGCGCGGGATCACAAAGACGTCCAGGGCCGCGGTGTACTGCGGTGCGAGGGCTCGGTCCACGCGGCCGGTGAAGGTCACGACGTCCTCGAGACCGAGCTCGCGGGCCCACCGCTGCAGGGTGGGGCGGGCCACGCCGTCCCCCACCACGAGCACCGCCAGGGACGGTATGTGCGGGCGCAGTTGGGCCGCGGCGCGCAACAGGTCATCAATGCCCTCGTAGTCCACCACGGAGGTCACGGTGCCGATCAGAAACGTCTCCTGGGCGAGGCCCAGGGCGGCGCGGGCGTCGTGTCGGGACGGTGCGTTCTCCACGAGGGCCCCGCCCACGGCGTTGGGGGCCAGGTCCACGCGCAGGGGGTTTTCGGAGGCGGATGCCGGTGTGGGCAGCTCCTCGAGTCGCCGGGCCATTTCCGTGCCCAGCGTCACGGTGCGGTCCGCGGTGGTCATGGCCCACGCCTCGCGAGCCTGGAAGCGCTCGTAGCGCTCGGATGTGAGGGCCTCCGGCGGGCGGGTCGCGGCCCACGTGTCCGCGAGGAGTCCGCGAACCTCGTAGACCCACGGAATCCCCAGGGCCTCGGCCACCGCGTGTACGGCCAACGCGTTGACATAGTGGCTCGTCGCGTGCAGGACAGCGGGCCGCGTGCGCAGCGCGAGCTCCAGCAGCGCGTGCGCGTGTTGCTGCACGCGTCCCGTGGCGGTCGCGGACAGCCGCCGCGGGAGCACGCGGTGGTACGGGATGCCGTCCACGACGTCCGTGTGGCGGGCGAGCACCTTGCCCACCTGCACGGGGTACCCCGGGCGGGTCATGGCGTGGACGTCCCACCCCTCGTCCCGCAGTGCGGTGAGGTACGAGTGCGAGCGCTGCGCGTAGCCGCTCGCGGTGTGCGGCAGGGAGTTGGTCACGGCGTAGAGCACGGTGCGGTCCCTGGGCCGGTAATCGCGTACAGGTTCCAGCCGCGGGAAGAAGTCGCCCAGCAGGTCCCGCTCGGCGGCCAGGCGGCGCGCGAGGGCTCGTTCACCGCGGGTGGCCCGCCGGAGGGCCTCGGCGTCGCCCAGCACCTCCACGGCGCGGTCCACGTTGCCGTGGTACCACTCGAGGCGCGCGCGGGTCGCAGCCGCTCCCGGATGGTCGGCGGGGAGTGCGGCGAGCAAGCTCGCGGTGAGGCCGGTGTCCCCCATGCTCAGGGCCACTTCCGCTCCGCCGCGTAACGACGCCGATGTGTCCCCGTTCCTGCTCCCCCGCGCCAGGGAGCTCAGCGCCGTTCTCGGGCGCGGCGGGCCCGGACGCGTCTGTTCCGGCCCTGCATGTTCCCGGTGCTCGTGACCCGGGTCCTGCGTCGTGAGCTCCGAATCCCCTGCAGAGGCGAGGGCGCGGGAGAGTGCGGCGCGAGCGGCGTCGTCGTCCCCCAGGACATGCAGGGCGGTGGCCCGGGCGGCGAGACAACGCGGGCCGGGGACCCGTGAGAGGACGCGGGCCGCGGGGGTGACCCAGCGCCGCGGCAACCGGCGGGAGACCTGCAACCAGAAGACCACGGGGTCGTCGGTGACGTGCTGGCCGATCGTGCGAGCCGTGAGCCACGCGTTGACCGCGAGTTCACGGGACCGTTCGCGGCGCCGTGAGCTCATGGGGCCATCCGCTCGACGCCACCGAGGCTCCCGCCCGCGACGCCGCGCGTGACGGCACGCAGCACCCTGCCCAGGCGGGGCAGCACGCCCTGACCGCACACGCGGGAATACTCGCGGACGGTGGCGCGCAGGTGCTGATCGTACTGCACGGACAGGTCCGCGTAGTCCGCGTTGTGCCGCACCCATTCCCGGCCGGACCCACTGGGGACCAGTCGCGAACGGTCGGACTCGAGCGCGCGCCACAGCGCGGCGATCTGCTCTGGATCGGAGGCCACGATGTCCCCCTCGCCCGCGTCGGTGAGCACGTGGGCGGCCTCGCCACGAACGACCGCGGTGATGTGCCGGCCCACGGCGAGCACCTCGTAGGTCTTGGAGGGGATGGTGTCCTCGAACGACTTCCAGTCGTCACGCAGGGAGATCACGACCGAATCCGCGTCGCGATAACGCTCGAACACGCGCTCGCGGTACTCCGGGGGCAGGAACTCCACGTTGGCGCCGAGCCGGTGCGCCAGCTGCTGCAGTGCGGGCTTGCGGCTGCCGTGACCCACGAGTGTGAGACGGACCGAGTCCCCGGCCAGGTGGGCGGCGCGGATGAGCCGGTCCAGGGACTGGGACTCGCCGTGGTTGCCCAGGTACAGCACCCGCAGCCCGCGCCGTCGTGCCGGAGGCGGGGGCAGCTGCGGTGTGCGCTCCAGGAGGATGCCGTTGCGCACCGTGACCACGTTGTTCACCCCTCGTTCGCGCAGGGTGCGCGCGAAACCCTGGGTCACCGTGACCACGAGGTCCGCGCGGTTCTGCACGTACACCACGGCGCGGTTGACCACGGACTTGGACCCGCCGCGCACCAGGGAGGCGTCCTCGGCCAGGTTGGGCCACGCGTCCCGCATCTCCACGACCAGGGGGATCCCCTTGACGCGCGCCACGAGCAACGCGGACGCCAGCAACGGTAACGACGGCGCCGTGACCACCACGACGTTCTGGCGGCCCGTGAACAGCCCGCGCGCCACGGACGCGGCCGCGCTCACGAGCTGGTCCAGCAACTTCCCGGCACGATTGTCCCCGAGGAACACGTAGGGCACCCGGTAGATGTGTTCCCCCAGGAACCCCGCCTGCCGCCGCCACGCCCGACCGCGCGTCTGCGTCGAGTAGTCCGGGCCCGCCCCGTAGTGCGCCACGGGACACACCACGGACACGGTCCACCCCCGCTCCCGCAGGTGGCTCACGAGCGAGTACCACCGCCGCTGGGGCGGCGAGTGCTCGGGCCAGTAGGAACTGGCCATGAGCAGCACCCTCAACGGAGGCTGGTCACCCGGTGAGGTACCGGTTGCGGGGGGTTGTGTGCGGTTCATGGGCCTCTCGCGGGGGGGGTCACGAGTCGGGATGGGTGGGGGTGTTCGAGCGGTTACTGGCCTTGCTGGTCCAGGGACGTGGCGTACTGGTCCAGGGTGCCGTCGGAGATGGCCTTGCCGATCCGTTGCATGGCGTCGGTGTCCGCGACGATGATCGACTGGCCGTCCGAGGAGGTGCCCACGCCATTGTTGGGCACCGTGAACATGTGGATGTCACTGCTGCTCAGGCCCACGAGCTTGGGGGCCTGTTGGGCGATCCACCCGGAGGTGAGGCCGTCACTCACGGTCAGGTACGGGGAGATCTCCTTGACCACCTCGTTGAGTTTCAGCGGATTGGTCAGGGTGCCGGCGCTGACGAGCTTGTTGATCATGGCCTGCAGGTACGCGCGCTGATTGCGCACCCGCTGGTAGTCACCGTCCGAGAACGCATAGCGCTCCCGCACGAACGCGAGCGCCTGTTCCCCGCTCAGCTCCTGGGGCCCGGCCTCGAAGCGGTGTCCGTCCTGGGAGGTGAAGGCCTCGGGGACGTTGACCGTCACCCCGCCCAGGGCGTTGGTGAGGCCCTCGAAGCCCGCGAAGTCCACGAGCGCGACCTCGTCCACGCGGGTCCCGAAGTTCTGCTCGATGGTCTCGACCATGAGCGGCATCCCGCCGTGGTCCAGGGCGGCGTTGATCTTGGACTCCCCCACCCCGGGGATGTCCACCCACGTGTCGCGCATGATGGACATGACGTACATCTGCCCCCCGTCCTCGGGGATGTGCAGCAGCATGATGGAGTCCGCGCGGGAGCCGGTCACGTTGGGGTCCACACCGTCGGGGCGCTTGTCCGAACCCAGGAGCAACACGGTGGTGCCGGCGTCCAGGGCGGAGCCCTTGGCCGGGCGGGCCGACTCCTCGGGGAACGCCGATTCCAGGGTCGAGGCCCCACGATCGAAGTTGCGACCCAGGTTCCACACGAACAGACCGGCGACCACGCCCACCACCAGCAGGAGGGCCAGCACCGTGAGCAGGATGTTGCGTCCGGTGTGTTTTCCGCGCGGGCGGGACTGTTCTTCGTCGAACTCGAACTGGTTCATGGACACGTGGCACTCCGTGGGTGGGGGGTCGGAATCGAGCGACACTCACCGGACAGCGCTGCCGCCACGGCGACGCTGGGGATCCCGTCCCGGGGGGCGGGCCGTCGGTCGGCGGAGCCGTTGATTGCTATCGCACATAGTACCTACGGCACGCGGTGAATCCATCCCTCGGTCCCGAATTTGTGCTCCACCAGCTCCCGGGCGGCGGCGAGTTCGCTGTCTGAGACCTTACCAACACCGGCCGAGTAGCGTTGCGTGAACGTGCGGGTCAGCGCCGAGATCACGTCCCGGCGGGCCAGCCCCGTCTGGCGTCGCAACGGGTCCACGCGCTTCTTCGCGGAGCGGGTGCCCTTGTCCGAGAGCTTCTCCTTGCCGATGCGCAACACGTCCGTCATCTTCTCGGCGTCGATGTCGTAACTCATGGTCACGTGATGCACCATCCCGCCGTTGGCGAAGCGCTTCTGCGCCGCTCCCCCGATCTTGCCCTGGGGCGTGGCGATGTCGTTGAGTGGTACATAGAACGCCTCGACCCCCAGGTCCGCGAAGGCCTGCATGACCCACGCGTCCAGGAACGGGTAGGAATCCGCGAAACTCATCCCGTCCACCAGGGTCTGCGGCACGTACAGCGAGTACGTGATGCAGTTACCGGCCTCCATGAACATGGCCCCACCCCCGGAGACCCGGCGTACCACCTGTATCCCGTGACGCGCGGCCCCCTCCGGGTCCACCTCGTTGCGCACGGACTGGAACGATCCGATGACCACGGCGGGTTCGTCCCAGTCCCAGATCCGCAGCGTGGGATGGCGGTGTCCCGCGCCCACCTCCTTGGCGAGAACCTCGTCCAGTGCGAGGTTCTCGAGGGTGGGGCGCACCTGCGCGGGGATCACCTCCCACGCGTGATCGGACCAGCTCGTGGCCCGGTCCAGCGCGCGGCGCACCGCGATCACCACGGCGCGTGCGTCGAAGCCGAACAGCACGGCGTCGCGCGGCACGGCCGCCTCGATCCGCTTGACCATGTCCTGCGGCGACGTGTCCTCGGCCAGACCGGTCAGAGCCGCATTGATGTCCGCGAGCGCCTCGTCCGGTTCCAGGAAGAAGTCCCCGTTGATGGACACGTTCTCCAGGTGTCCGTCCGTGACGTCGAAGTCCGCGACCACCAGTTTCCCGCCGGGGACCTTGTACTCCCCGTGTGCGCTCGTCGTGTTCATTCACTGACCTCCGCTGCGTGTGGTGGCCCGGGGCACCCCCGGTGTGGCCTTCGGGGTGGGGGTCCCGTCCCCGGAGGGCGACGCGGTGGCGCTCGGCCGGGCCGTGGCGTGTTCCGTCTCGATGGTAAGCACTGTGGTGGTGCCGGCGGGCAGCGAGACCGCGAACGACGTCGCTCCCGACCGCACCCCAGCGACCTCGGGTCGGTCGGCGGGCGGGGTGATAGGCAGGCCGTAGCCGTCCACGCTCACCGCACCGTCGGCCGAGGAGCGTAGCGCGTTCTCCACGCTCAGGTGCACGCGCGGGTCCGCGGGGTACGACGACGTCGCCCCCGGTGCGGCGTCGTCCGTCGCATGCTCCCCGGCTGTAGCGCCGTCGGGTGAGCCCGGGGCGTCCGCGGCGTCGCCCACCGGAGCGGTGGCGCGCCACGAGCCGCCGCGCAACTGGGACTGCGTGACGCGCTGCACCGGCCCGGGCGTGGCGACCGTGGTGGTGCGGGGGCCCGCGGTGGCCGGGTCCCGGAAGTCGGAGAGCACGAGCGAGGTGCTCCCGTCCGCGTGGGTCACCGCGAACGCCGTGAGGTCCTCGGACCCGGTGCGCGCCGGAGTCATGGTGCCCTGCGGAATGCTCGCGATCAACGCGAGCGCGAGGCCATTGGCGCGCAGTCCGAAGCGTTCGCCGGGCGAGCCCACGGTGCCGTCCGAGCACAGCGGGGACATGGGCGGGCCACCGTGGCACGGGCCCAGGGACGAGTGCGCGGTGACCCGTTCCGCGGCGAGCGCCTGGACCCGGACGGAGTAGTCGGCCTGGTAGACGGCGGCGGCCAGGGTCTCCGTGATCTGGTTCCCGCCGGGGCACGAGGACAGCGAGGTCTCGGTGATCCACAGCGGTACGCGGTGCTCGTCCGCCACGGAGCGGGCGCGGGAGACCAGGGCGTCCACGCGCTCGCGGGTCTGCGGGGCCACCGCGTTGGTCACCGTGGGCTTCTGCCGGGTCCACCGCGTCCCGCACTCGGAGAGGGGGTATTGGTGCAGTGCGAGCGCGAAGGGAGCCGTGCCCGGGGCCTCGGCGGCGACTTCCCACCACGGATCGGAATAGGCCCCCGGTGCCACGATGCGCAGGTGCGGAACCTTCCGGTGCACCGCGCGGGCGTAGGCGGTGAGTTGACGAGCGTAGACCGCCCGGTTCCACTCCGGTCCCTTGACGTTGAGGGGATCGTCCGAGCCCCGGTGAAACCCGTTGGGCTCGTTACCGATCATCAGCCCCACGAGCCGGTCCCCGAACGCCGCACGCGCGTGCGCCGCCAGATCTGCCGCCCGGTCCGGGTCGTAGCGGGCCAGGTTGGCGCTCAGGATCACGGACGTCCCCGTACGGCGGGCGAGGGCCGCGACGCGTTCCAGGTCCGTCGGGGTGACCTTCGTGATCTTCTCCCCCTTGGCCAGGGGCCAGTCGGTGGGGATCGGTTCGTCGGTCGAGGTGAAGAAGAAGCGCCGGTCCGTGGAGTTGCCCCCGAAGCGCAGGGTCGGTTCATGGAGGGACTGCAGGATCGAGACGAGGTCGTGATTGTCCTCCTCCAGCCGAGGGTCCGCCAGATCCGTGGACTCCAAGGACAGCCCCACGGAACCGTGCCGGTAGTCCTCGTCCCCGGGACTCGTCCGGCCCAGGGTCACCCGCACGGTGGGATCGTTCGTGCGGGGTGCACTCCCCGGATAGGTCTCGGGGATGTCCCGGGCGGCCGCCACGAGACCCGGGTCCACGGCATGCAACGGCGCATTACGGGCCACCCCGGGAACGGGTCCGGTGGGCTCGGGCGCCGACGACGCGGACGGGCCGGGCTGCGGTCCCGCGCAGGCGGTCGCGCACAACAGGACGGTGCTCAGGATGGCGAGCGCGCGGCGTCGTACCGGGGTGACGGGAGGGCGGGGGGAGGTCCTCACGGGCCCAGCGTACCGGGATGCGCGCGGCCCGGATCGACTGTGCGTCGCCACGGGCGTACCATAGTGCGTTGGTGTGCCCACGTTCGGGTGCGCCGCATCCGAGCAACGCCGTGCCTGGCAAAATCCAGACACCTACAGAAGGTTGACACCATGAAGGCTGACATTCACCCGGATTACCACCCGGTCCTGTTCCGCGATCTCGCGTCCGGCAAGGTCGTGCTGACCCGTTCCACCGCCACCTCCTCCAAGACGGAGACGTGGGAGGACGGCAACGAGTACCCCATCATTGAGGTCGAGATCTCTTCCGAGTCACACCCGTTCTACACCGGCAAGCAGCGCATCATGGACTCCGCCGGCCGTGTGGAGCGCTTCAACCAGCGGTTCGCGAACTTCGGGAAGTCCGGCAAGTAAGTCCGAACTTCTCCCCCGACGCCCGGTCCACCCTTCGGTGGGCCGGGCGTCGTCGTGTGCGGGCACGTGACGACATGAAACATGCAATCGTCATCAAAATGTGATCTCTCCCCTAGGATGGTCGAGGCTCTATCCCCCCAGGTTCCGGTGCTCCCCCCTCCTTCGTGCCGGGACCACCGAAAGGTCTCCCCCACCTATGAGTTCTGCACACCTGCACTCCCCCCTGCCCTCTGCCACAACTCCCCCGTCGACTGGTTCCATGGGCGCCTTGGTTCGCCGCGCGGTCCTGCCTCTCGCGGTCACCGCCGCATTGGCACTGACCGCACAACCCGCCGTGGCCGCACCCACCAACCCGGCCGCCGGCCCGGACGCCCCCGCCGCCACGGTGCCCTCCGATCCGCCCACCGAATCCGATCGCGTGATCGTGAAGTTCCGGGACACCGCGGCCCCGGAAGCCGCCAAGGAGAAGGTCGTGGACACCGCCGCCCAACAGGCGCTGAGTGACACCAAGACCCCCGAGGTCGAGGAACACGTCAAGCAGACCACCGCGCAAGCGGACGTCCTCAAACTGGACCGCGAGTTGGACGAGTCCGAGCAGAAGGACCTCGTGCGCGAGATCGAGGCCAACCCCGCCGTCGAATACGCGGAAGCGGACCGGCTCGCCTCCGTGTCCTGGGTGCCCAACGACACCTATACCCAGTTCCAGTGGAGCCTGCTCCCCCAGCAGGGCGGCGTGAACTTCCCCGCCGCGTGGGACATGTCCCGCGGCAACGGACAGACCATCGCCGTGCTGGACACCGGGATCACCCCGCACGGGGACCTGGACTCCAAGGTGGTGCCCGGACGGGACTTCATCAACGACACGAACCTCTCCCGAGACTACGACCTGCGTGACGCTAACCCCCGCGACGAGGGCGACTGGAGTGCTCCCGGCGAGTGCTCCGCTGGAGCCCGCAACTCCTCGTGGCACGGGACCCACGTGGCCGGTCTCGCCGCCGGTGTGACCCACAACGGTGCGGGGATCAGCGGCGCGGCACCCGGCGCCAAGATCCTCCCCGTGCGCGTGCTCGGCAAGTGCACCAACGGGTGGGTCTCGGACATCGCGGACGGCATCTCGTGGTCCGCGGGTGCTCCCGTGGCCGGACAGTCGGCCAACCGCAATCCCGCGTCCGTGATCAACCTGTCCCTGAACTACCCGGGCCAGTGCGGCACCACGATGCAGAACGCGATCAACACCGCGGTCAGCCGTAAGGTCCCCGTGGTCGTGGCCGCAGGCAACAGCTCGGTCAATGCCGGTGGCACGGCTCCCGCCAACTGCGCGAACACCATCGTGGTGGGCGCCTCGGACACCACGGGCTACACCGCCGGCTACTCCAACACCGGTGCGGTCGTGGACATCCTGGCCCCGGGCGGGACCGCCGCCAACCCCATGCTCTCCACCTTCAACTCCGGCACCACGGCCCCGGGTGCTCCTACTTACGGCAACCTCTACGGGACCTCGATGGCCACCCCGCTGGTCTCCGGCACCGTGGCGCTCATGAAGCAGCGGGACCCCGGGCTCACGCCCGCGCGGATCGAACAGCTGCTGACCTCCACCGCGAGCGGCCCGCTGGGTTCGCTCAACCTGGACCCCGCCGCCGCCGTGCGCGCCGTGACGCCCCGCACGACCGTCCAGGCGTCCTACACCGCCGCGGGTGGGATCGGTTCCAAGTGGCGTGCCACCGGTGGCGCCGCCACGTGGGGCAACCCCGTGATGAACGAGGCCAACGCCGCCAACGGTGGTCGCTACCAGGAGTTCGTGAAGAACGGACGCAAGACCACCATTTACTGGAGCCGCTCCACGGGCGCCTACGTGGTGGAGAACCCCACGGCCATCGGTTCCAGGTTCATCTCCGCCGGCCGTGAGCGCGGCTACGGGTACCCCAGCTCGGACGAGCGCCGGGTCCCCGGCGGCGCCTACCAGCTCTTCCGCAACGGGTCCTCGCTCACCAAGGTGCTGTGGACCCCCGCCACGGGCCCCAAGGCCGTGAAAGAGACCGGCGGGATCGGTGGCGCGTGGAAGCGCGCGGGCTTCGAACGCGGATGGGGTTGGCCCGTCACGGACGAGTACCGCAGCGGCGGCGAGGTGCTCCAGCGCTTCTCCAACGGCGTGACCGCCCACTGGACCCCCCAGCGCGGGGTGTGGACCACCCGCTGACCCCTCCCCCGGTCGCCCCTCCCTCGTGAGGGACATCGACAACGCCGCAGGGCGGTTCCCTTCCCGGGGAACCGCCCTGCGGTCATTCCCGGCCCGTATCCGCCGACGGCGCACTGCCACCTCTGCGCCTCGCGCAGCTCCCAGCTACCGCCGCGCCGTCCAGCAACTCTGAGGCACTCCGAGGCCACCTGGGCAATTCCTAGGCACTCCGAGGCCACGAAAGACCCCCGCGAATGGCCTCGGGGTGCCCAGAGACTCGTGGGTGGCCTTAGGATGCCTGGACGTTCATGGGTGGGCATGCGGTGCGGGGCAACGAGATGGTCCAGGGTGGCACCCGGACGAAATCGCGGCGGTCACCCTCGCGGGCGGGTCTCCCAGAACGCCACCGCGCTCGCCGCGGCCACGTTGAGCGAGTCCACGCCGTGGCTCATGGGGATGATCACGTGCCGCTCGGCGTGATGCAGCGTGGCCGCGCTCAGCCCCTGGCCCTCGGTCCCGAGGATCAACGCCAACTTCTCCGGGTGCTCGGCCGCGAGCTCGTCCACCGTGACGGCGTCGTCGGACAGGGCGAGGGCCGCCGTGAGGAACCCCGCGTCTTTCACTTTCTGCAGATCCGCGGTCCAGTGCTCCAGGCGCACCCACGGGACCTGGAACACGGTTCCCATGGACACCCGCACCGCGCGGCGGTACAAGGGGTCCGCACAGCGCGGGGTGACCAGAACGGCGTCGACGTCCAGGGCCGCGGCGGAACGGAAGATCGCGCCCACATTGGTATGGTCCACGATGTCCTCGAGGATCGCCACACGCCGTGACCGTGCGAGGACCTCGGTGAGCTCGAGGGGCTCGGGGCGCTGCATGGCCGCGATCGCGCCGCGATGCAGGTGGAACCCCGTGATGCGCTCGAGCACGTCATCGGAGCCCACGTACACCGGAACGTCGAAGCGTTCGAGCACGTCGCGCAGCCCCTCGAGCCACTTCTCGGCCATGAAGAACGAGCGCGGTCGGTGGCCGGCGTCGAGCGCTCGGCGCAGCACCTTGGAGGACTCCGCGAGGTAGAGCCCGCGCTCGGGTTCCAGCCGACGCCGCAGGGCCACGTCCGTGAGGCTCGTGTAGTCGGCGACGCGCGGATCCGCGGGGTCGGTCAGCGGGACGATGCGTTCGGACAGGGGCGCGGAAGTGCTCACGGACATCCTGGGGCTCGGAGGAACAAGGTTCTGGAGGAAAAGGGGTGCGGCGGAACGGGGCCCGCGGAACGACGGCACGATAAAACGGGTAACGGTCAGAACAGCTGCGAGACCATGTTGGTCAGCGCCACGAGACCCAGGACCACGATCACGGTGCGCAGCGCCACCGGGGACAGCCGCTTGCCGATCTTGGCGCCCAGCCACGACCCCAGAGTGGAGCTCAGGGCGATGAACACCACGACCCACCAGTTGATCCGGTCGAACGCGAGCAGCACGTAGGACACCGCCGCCACGATGTTCACCGCCGCGACCAGGGCGTTCTTGACCGCGTTCGCCGATTGCAGCGGGGCCAGCAGGAACACACCCAGGATGCCCACGAGCAACACGCCCTGCGCGGCCACGAAGTACCCGCCGTAGATGCCCGCGAAAAATACGAGCACGTATAACATCAAGGGTTGCTTGGACCGGTCCACGGCCTCGGTGTCCGTGGCCGTCTTCCCCGCCTGCGGGGCATCCAGGCCGCCGGCCGCGGCGTCCCGGGCCTGACGTTCCTTGCGCTCGCGGACCTTGGCCTGGAGCGTGGGTTGGAACACCACGAACAGCAGTGCGACCACGATCAGCACGGGCGCGGCCACACCGAAGACTTCCTCGGGCAGGTGCAGCAGCAGGGAAGCGCCGATCACCCCGCCCAGGATCGAGCACGGCAGCAGTTTCAACAGCGTGCGGGTCAGCCCACGCAGTTCACTGCGGTAGCTCCACGCGCCGGTGAGGTTACCGGCGATCAGCCCCATGGCGTTGGACATGGACGCCGTGACCGGGGGAACCCCCATGGTCACGAGCACCGGGAACGTCACGAGCGTGCCGGACCCCACGATGGTGTTGATCGTCCCGGCCCATAACCCGGCCACGAGGATCAGCAGCACCTGCCACCACTCGAAGCCCACGGTCCCGCCGGAACCGAAGAACTCCGCGGGGACCATGGCGGAGGACAGTGTCAGCATGGAGGCGGATCAGCGGGCGAACGCCGCGTAACGATCGGCCACGCGCACGAGCTTGAGGGGCATGTCGAAGGTGTGGGAGAGATTCTTCTGCGTCATCACCTGCGCCACCGGACCGGCTGCCACGATGGCACCCTCACGCAGCAACAGCGCGTGGGTGAACCCGTCCGGGACCTCCTCGAGGTGGTGGGTCACCATGACCGTGGCCGGGGCGGCCTCGTCCCGGGCGAGTTCATCGAGGCGCTGCACGAGCTTCTCGCGCCCGCCCACATCCAGACCGGCGGCGGGTTCGTCGAGCAACAACAGTTCGGGGTCGGTCATCAGGGCGCGGGCGATCAGAACACGCTTGCGCTCGCCCTCGGACAAGGTGCCGTACGTGCGCTCGCGCAGGGCCCCCAAGCCCCAGGCCTCGAGCAGTTCCTCACTGCGCTGGACGTCGGCGTCGTCGTACTCCTCGCGCCAGCGCCCCGTGACGCCGTAGGCCGCCGTGAGCACCACGTTCGCCACGGTCTCCGCATGCGGGATCTGACCGGCCAGGGGTGCGGAGCTCACACCGATCCGCGGGCGCAGCTCGAAGACGTCCACCGCGCCGAGGATCTCGTCAAGGATGTCCACCATGCCGCGCGTGGGGTGCAACCGGGCGGCGGCGATCGACAACAGCGTGGACTTACCCGCGCCGTTGGGGCCCAGGATGACCCACCGTTCCCCGTCCCGCACGGTCCAGTTCACGCCGTCCAACAGGGTCTTCTCGCCGCGGACCACCGTGACGTCCACCAGATCAAGCACTGAACTCATGACGGCAACTCTAATGCCCCGCGCGCGCCGGTTCGCGGTCCGGCGCTCCGTGGCAGCCCGGCTCGGTCACAGATCCAGGAAGAAGCGCAGGGCGTCCAGGTTGGGGATGCTCACCTGGGTGTCCGCGACCTCCCGCAGCGCGGGCTTGCCCCGGTACGCCACGGACAGCCCGGCTGCGCGGGCCATGTCGATGTCGTTGGCGCCGTCCCCCACGGCCATGACGTCCTCCGGTGCCACGCCCAATTCCTGGGCCCATTGCCCCATGACCTCCGACTTCATGGCGCGGTCCACGATGCGCCCGGCCACGCGTCCCGTGAGCACGCCGTCCTGGATCTCGAGCTCGTTGGCGGCCGCGCGGGTGAGTTCCAGGTGCGCCGCGAGCGGGTCCAGCACCTGGCTGAAGCCGCCCGAGACCGCGGCCACCGCGTGTCCCTCGCGCAGCAGGGTCTGCACGAGCACCTTGGCTCCGGGCGAGAGCCGTACGGCGGCAGCGACGTCGTCGATCGCCGAGGCGGGCAGTCCCTCCAGGACGGCCACGCGCTCGCGCAGGGACGCCGCGAAGTCGATCTCACCGCGCATCGCGCGTTCCGTGACCGCGGCGACCTCCGCCTCGCGGCCCACGTGGGCGGCGAGCAGTTCGATGACCTCCTGGCGGATGAGTGTGGAATCCACGTCCAGCACCACGAGCTTCTTGCGGGACTGGTCGAACCAGGTGTGCGGCACCACGTTGAGGTCGATCCCCGGCAGCAACTGCCGCTGCGGGTCCGGTTGCAAGGCGCGGCGAAGCTGTTGCGGGTCCTCGGTCTGCACGCGCACGGTCAGGGCGTTGTAGCCCTCCACGTCCGCAGCCTGCCCGTCCGACGCGGTCCCCGTGACCCGCACCCAGTTGTGCGTCTCGACCACGGCACCGGCACGTTCCACGGCGTCGAGGACGGCTTCGGTGGCACCGTCCTCCGGGGACACGGCCAGGGCGACGACAGCACAGTTCTGGGACATGGTCGCAGTTTATCGGCCCCGCGGAAGCGCGCACAAAGAAGGCACCGGCACGACGCCGCTCGGACCACTCCCGCGGGCCGTTCCACCGCACCGACGACGTCGCTCGGCCCGTTCCCGGGCCGCGGGCACGTAAGCCGTGCGGCGTCAGGAAGGCTCAGCGCGGCGTCGTCGGCAGGGCGCGGTGCTTCCCGGGGGTGCCCACGCGCGAGGGCCACCACGAGCGGGGGCCGAGGTCCAGGGCCAGGGCGGGCACCAGCAGCGAGCGCACGATGATCGTGTCCATGAGCACGCCGATCGTCACGATGATGGCCAGCTGCACCAGGAACAGGATGGGCAGCACGGCCAGTGCGGCGAACGTCGCGGCCAGCACGATGCCCGCGGAGGTGATGACCCCGCCGGTGGTGATGAGTCCGGCCAGCACGCCCATGCGGTGGCCCGCGGTGACGACTTCCTCGCGCACGCGGCTCATGAGGAAGATGTTGTAGTCGATCCCCAGCGCCACGAGGAACACGAAGCTGAACAGCGGCACGGTGGGGTCTGCCTGGTTGATGTCCATGAGGTGGAACACCAGGGTGGCCACGCCGAGCGCGGAGAAGAAGGACAGCACGGTGGTGGCGATCAACAGCACGGGCATGAGGATGCTGCGCAGCAACACCATGAGGATGAGCAGGATCACCGCCAGGATGATGGGGATGATCAGCGCGCGGTCACGTTCGGACGCGGCGATCGTGTCCACCTGCACGGCGGTGGTCCCGCCGATCTTCGCGTCGGGGGTGATCCCGGCGAGATCGTCGCGTAAGCGGGTGACCGTGGCCTGGGCCTCCTCGGAGTCGGACGCGTAGGTGAGGGTCGCCTGGATCAGCACGTCCCCGTTGCTCACGGTGGGTCCCGCGTTCGCCAGGGGTCCGCCCTGCGGCGTGGGATATGGCAGGGTCCCGTTCGGGGAGTCCTGGGCGGTGAACGCGACGGACGCGACGTCGTCGTCCTGGGACAACCGCTCGGCAACCGCCTGGGCGTCCTCCTGCGGGGCCAGGACGTACACGGGATCCCCCGCGCCGCCCGGGAAGTGACGCTCGATGACCGCCAGACCGTCGCGGGCCTCGGACTCCCCCAGCACGAATTCGGACTGCGGGACGCCGTCCGCGTCGAGCTGGCTCGCGCCCACGGCGGCGGCGCCCAGCACGACGGCGCACACGAGCCACACCGCGCGCGACCTCCGGTCCACGAGGCGCGCCACGGAGGGCCACAGCCCCTTGTGGTCGTAGGGGTTCATGGCCTGCTCGTGGGTCTCGGGGTTCTCGTCCACGCGCGGCATCTGGGGCCACAGGGCCACCCGACCGAACAGGGCGAGCAGCGCCGGCAACAGCGTGAGACCGGCGAGGATCGCGAAGACCACGCCCATGGCGGTGGCCGGACCCACGCCGCGGTTGGAGGTCAGGGCGGAGAACAGCAGGCACAACAGACCCGCGATGACCGTGGTCCCGGACGCCAGCACGGCGGGCACGGTGCCCTTCCAGGCCATACGGGTCGCGGTCCAGCGCGACGGCGTGTGGTGCAGGGCCTCGCGGAACCGCGCGGTGTAGAGCAGCCCGTAGTCGGTGGCCGCACCGATCACCACGATCGACATGATCCCCTGCGTCTGCCCGCTGAGATCGATCCAGCCCTGCTGCGCCAGGAAGTAGACGGTGATGATCGCCCCGCACAGCGCGCCCACGCTCGTGAGCAACACGAGGAACGGCAACAGCGGCGAGCGGTAGACGATCACCAGGATCACGAGCACCGCCACGAGGGCCACGATCAGCAGCAGCCCGTCGATACCCGCGAACGCCGCCGAGAGGTCCGCCACGAGTCCCGCCGGACCGGTCACGGCCACCGACAGTCCCTCGGGGATGTCCTCGGCCAGTCGCTCGCGCAGGTGTTCGACCACGGTGCCGGTGTCCGCCTCCGAGCTCACCAGGGCGATGATCTCCACGGCCTTGCCGTCCTCGCTCGGGATGGGCGGGGAGACCTCCAGGACGTCCTGGAGCTCACCCAGGGCCTGCGCGTTCGTCCCGATCGCGCGTAGTTGCCGCGGCGTGATCTCGTTCTCGGACTCCATGACCACGATGGCCGGCACACCGTCCGAGTCCTGGAACTCCCCGAGCCGGTCCTGGACCTGTGTGGCCTGCGAGTTCACGGGCAGGAAGTCCGTCTGCGAGTTGGACACCACGTCCGAGAGCTTGCCGAACGTGGGTCCGCCCACGCCCATGACCCCCAGCCACGCAAGCACGAGCACCACGGGGATCAGCCGGCGCACCCACCCCGGCCGCTTTCCGCCCGCGTCCGGGCCGGCGCTCTTGGTGTCCTCCGCGTGCTCGGGGACGGGGCGGGTGGGGCTACTGGGCATGTCTCACCTGTGGGGTCTCGGCGCGGGGGGGGTCACCGGTCGTGCCCGCGCGGGGCCGAGTCCGACGACGCTGCGCTGCGGGCAGCTGCCCCCATCGTAGGGGTTACACCCGTCACCTTCGCGGTCATCGGGGGCCACAAACGCCCGCCCGTGGATGCTGGTCGTACAGTGGGTGCCCGTGGCCACCCGTTTCCAGCCCGAACCCTCCCCGGACGACTCCTCGACCGGGGAGGCGTCGAGCGCACCCTCCGGCCCGGACGACGGCGACTCGATGAGCAGCTGGGTCACGTGGGCCCGTAACGCCGCACTGATCCTGGTGCTCGTGCTCATGGTGTGGCTCGCGTTCACCGTGCACCTGCCGAGCCAGGCCGAACTCGAGGCCACGATTAACGGCTACGGCTGGGCCGGCTGGCTCGTGTTCATCCTCATCTACGCGATCGTGGCGATGACCCCGATCCCCGTGACGATCATGGCGGTCACGGCCGGCGTGCTCTTCGGGGCGACCCTGGGCAGCGTGTTCTCCGTCGTGGCCGCGCTGATCGGCGGCTGGGGTGGCTATTGGCTCGCGCGGGGACTCGGGAAGCAGGCGACCCGCAAGATCATGGGCAAGCACGCGGACACCGTGGAGAACTACCTCACCGGGGCGGGCTTCGAGGCCGTGGCCACGCTGCGATTGGCCCCCGGGATCCCCTATTGGCCGGTCAATTACGGATGCGGTGCGTTGGGAATCCCCCAGAGCGTGTTCCTCTCCGCGAGTGCCCTGACCGTGATCCCCGGACAGGTGGCCCTCGTGGGGCTGGGGGCGCTGGCCACGGAACCCACGTGGGCACACCTGATCGTGTTCGGTGTGGCGTGCCTGGTGAGTGTCGTGGCAACGATCATCGCGTTTCGCCGCTGGCGCTCGGTGGCCGCGCAGAACCGCAGAGGGCACTAGCCGGCGGAGGGCACCGCCGACGCCTGACCGGGTCCGCCCCGGCCCACATACATCTGTGCCCCGATACGGCAGGTCCACGGCTGATCTGGTGCGGTTTCGGGCCTCAGATGTACTTAGCGCACCCCGCCCCCGAGACGCATCCCGCCCCGGGCTTTCGGGCGGGCATGCGAAAAACCCCCGACCCGGAACTCATGTCTCCGGATTGGGGGCTTCCCGAATCGTGTGCGCGAGGGGGGACTTGAAAACCGCTCAGCGGGGTCTCCGGCTCTTATCCTGTGCGGAACGGCGCGGTCCGACGCCGCTGAGGTCCGGTGCCACCCGCCCACATGTTGACCGTGTCAACGCGCCTGGGGAGCCCTCAAAAGACGAAAGCGCCCCCACCGTGATGGTGGGGGCGCTTCGTTATGCGGGGTCAGGCCGCACTGGATCCACCGCCGGGGTTTCGGTCGAACTGCGCGAGTTCGGCCTCGAGCTGCCCGGCGTCGTCGGGCTCCGCATGCTCAGTGGTGGGGGTGAGCGAGTCGTCAGCCGGAGGCAGGGGCGGGGTGACCTCCGATGTGGGGGCCACCGGCAGGATCGCGGCGGTCGCCTCGGAGCCGATCGCGCGCAGCCGGTCACCCTTCAAGTACCCGGTCGCGGTCATAGCGACCGCCTGCAGCGCGAGCGCCAGGGGCACAGCGAAGGCACCCGCGCCGCCGAGCATGTCCGGGGTGACGGCGGCCAGGAACGTGCCGAAGAAAGTGAGGACTAAGGCCACCACGAGCGGCCAGAACACCTTGGGCGATACGGTGTCAGGGGCGGAAACGAGTTTCGAGTTAGCAGCCATGATCAGGCTCCCTTCTGGTTGTCGTGCTCGGCGTCGAGCGCAGCCCGAACGGCGGCGTCCTTGCCCTCGAGGATCTTGCGTAGCGCCGTGGTCTTCTCCGGCCCGTCAGGGAGCAGACCGTCCAGCTCGAAGGCCAGCGAGTGGAACTTCTGCGAGACCTCTAGCAAGGGCTCGGGTAGGTGGGAAAACCCGAAGTACTTCAGGATTGGGGCAGCCATGTCAGGCTCCCTTCTGGGTGTCGTCGCGGGCCTCGGTCAACAGCTTGTACGCATCGGCGTCGCCGTTGACCTTGGCGTTCTTGTAGCCCCACACCGCGAGCGCGATGGTCGAGGGGCGCACAGCCTGAGCGATTGCCCCGAGCAACTTCTCGGCTTTCTTGGTGCGGAAGACCCAGATCTGGTTGAGGGTCTGCTTCTTCCCGTTGATGTCTGTGAACT
Source organism: Kocuria sp. CPCC 205297 (assembly GCF_040981035.1). Lineage (NCBI taxonomy): Bacteria > Bacillati > Actinomycetota > Actinomycetes > Micrococcales > Micrococcaceae > Kocuria > Kocuria sp. CPCC 205297. The sequence continues at coordinate 40,457 of NZ_JAVKPY010000005.1, forward strand.
CCGCATGCTGGAGGTTCTTGCGGATCTCTTCGCGCACGATGCGCCGGAGGTCAGCTTCTGTGGCCATGTCGAACCAGTCCTTTTTCTTCGAGGCCGAGCCTTTACCCGTGGTGGGTGAGCCCTGCCAGGTGGTGTAGGTGAGCGGCGCGTACCGCTCCTTGATGTACGGTGCGGGGTCGATGGCGCCGAAGTAGCCGTTGGAGAAGTTCGGGTTCGGCGGCAGCAGCGACAGGTGCAGGTGCGGTCCGGTGGACGATCCGGTGTTGCCGGACCAACCAATGATCTGACCCTTCTTGACCTTGTCCCCGGGGTTGAGGTTCGTGCGGGAGAGGTGGCACTTCCACCAGTGGGAGCCGATCATGTTCACCCCGGCGACCGCGATTCCCCCGCCGGTGCGCGTGTCCCCCGGCGCGGGTTTGATCTGGTAGTCCCGCATAGCCCAGTCGTTTGGGCCGCCCTTGAGGTTCCACGCCCAATCGGCATGAATGATCGTCATATCCTCCGGGGCCAGGACGGCCGTACCAACGGGTACGCCGTAGTCAATCGCGCCGTGCCCTGCGCCGTAGTTGTAGATCGTGGCGTTGGCGTAGAAGGTTTGCGTGACCGGGTAATTCTCGGGCACGGGTCGCATCGCACCGCTCATGCCTTCCCCTCCTGCCTGGGCAACCCCCCAGGACTGCTTCGAGTTGTAGATCGCGGGTTCCAGCTGCGGGGGTCCGCCCCACTGCTGGTCACCACCGGTGGTGACGTGTATATGGTCCGAGTGCGGGGACGCCCCGGTGTACACCTGCCACTTCCACCCGGTGTGGAACCCCGCGATCCTCGGTGCCGGGGTGGTGGTCGTGGACAGGTCATGGATCAGGTAGCCGCGCTTCGAGAACGGGTGCTGCCCGCCGGCGCCTAGCGCGCGGAGGTGCTCGGTGAGCGCGAGTGCGTCGGCTGGGAGGAGTCCTGTCCCGTCGGCTTCGATGTCGACGCCGATGTCCACGGCATGGGTGATGCCGTGGCGGTCGGCGAAGTGGCCGCCGGTGGATCCGGCGCGAGCGTCTGCCATGTACCCGGTGACGAATCCTTTGTTCTGGGCGCGGGTGCCGTAGCGTGCGCGGACTTCGTCCCAGAGTTGTTGGGACATGCCGTCTGGGCCGCGGTAGGTCACCGTGAGGTCCATGCCGACCACCCCCTTTCCTGCCCCGTGTGGGGCATGAGAAAACCCCGCCGGGGCGGGGTCACTGGTTCTTGATGATCGGCTCGGGTGGTGGGTCTTCTTTTAGGCGCACGACGTGCCATTGGCCGCGGACGTCGCGGATCCATTGCCACAGTTGGCCGTTGATCTCGGTGACCCGGTCGGCGCGGGCGGATGCGCGGTCGGCTTTCGCGGATGCCTCGGCGGCTGCCTCGAGCGCTTGGCGTGCGATCCACAGCGCGTCACGGTCAGGGGCCGGTGCGGTCACCGCCTCCACCACCTTTGCCTGCTCTTCCGCCGGGACCTTGGTTTTACGGCGCGACGTCGCCCACGTGATCAGAGCTGCGATGATTCCGGCTGGCCCGAGCACGGCGGTAATCACCGCCGTCGGGTCAGAGGAGCCAGCCCACTCCCAGAAACTCACCCCTGATCACCTCGCAGCCGTTGCAGGTTCTTCTTCGTGCGTGCGGACGCCACGAGCTCGGCACGCGCTTGACGCTCCAACTGCCACAGCAGCAGCATCTTGAACAGTGCGCCGAGCGCGAGACCGGACACGATGAGCAGCGATAGCGTGGACCCCATCCGACCGTTGCCGAACACCGCGACTGCGGTAGTGCCCCACCCGAAGGTCAGTAGCAGCCAGCCAATTCGCTCCGTCAAGATCGTGGTGAGCGGTGCGATCTTCTTACCGCGGCGCGCGCGGACGAGCACCCCGTGGGCAGTGACCAGACCGCCAGCCGCCAGCAGGACAGCGATCACGACCTGCACCCACACAGGAATTGTGGCCAGCGAGTAGGACGCCAGCCACCTCCCATCCGGGACCAAGGCATCGACCGCGACCAGTGACCCGCCGACCACAGCCAGCGCGGAGTCTCGCAGAGACAGCACGTTCAAGCGGACACGGTCCCGCCGGCCGGGAGGCTCGCTCAGGGCGCGGGGCTGATGGTCAGGCATGATGGGCTCCTTCGGAACACGGGTCGAACCACTATGCGGGGTGGTTCGCAGTTGGGTTAGTACCCTCTTGCTATGGCAGCAATCTCATTCGATGACATCGAGATCACGGACGATCAGCGGCTCGATGTTTCCGCTCGGGTCACCCACGAGGGCGGTGAACAGACGCACCACCTGTGGTTCGAGACGAACGCCTCTATGCTGTGGGACCTGGATCGTGTCGCGATTGCCCTGTCCACGCTGTGCGGCAGGGCGTACGAGCAGGTGCACTTCGACCTCCCCCTGCAACGAGAGACACGAGACCGTCTAGTTGCATTCACCCAGGCAGAAGTCACATGCCACAGCCACCCCACTGCCGATGGGTGCACCGCGCAGAGCGGAGCCGTTCTGAACTTCTCGGGCGGCTTCGACTCTCTCGCCGCCCTCGCGCTGATGCCCGAAGACACTCACCTAGTGTCGCTGGACTTCGGTGGGCGGTTCTCTCGGGAACGGGCCTACTACCAACGCTTCGAGCCCACGATCATCTCCACCAACCTCACTGAAACGCCGCTGCGGGCAAACTCTTGGTCCTTCATGGGCATCGGCGCAATACTCACCGCAGCCCATCACCACGCCCGATACATGACCTTCGGATCGATCCTGGAAGCCGGGGTGGACAACATGCGCACTACCCCGGTCTCGACGACCTCGGGCACTTTCCCGCCGTTCGCTGCAGCCGGGTACACGAACGCCCCCTACGTGGCGGGACTCACCGAGATTGGCACCGTGATCGCCCTGGCCCACTACATGCCCGAACAGATCCCCGCCTCACTGACCTCGCTGGCCTCACCGGGCGAGGAGAAGCTGTACCGCAAGTACCTGCTCACCAAGGTTGTCGCCAATCGCCTCGATACCCCCGCCACTGCCGCCCCGGAGATCCAGGCGCCGGGCGCACCGCACTACCAGTGGGGGCAGAACTTCGCCACTGACTTCCTCTCCCTCTACGTCGCCAAGCACGCCGGGCCTGATGCCCGAGACACGATGGTCTCCGACACCCCACCTGAGGTGGACGCCGCCGTGGCTGACCTGACCCTGACCTTCTTCGAGAAAGCAAACACGACGGTCTATCAGGCCATGCCCACGCCACTGCTCGGCGGCCTAGTAGAGAAGCTCACTGACGCAGGAATCGGTCTCTATACCGAGTCTGATTGGGACGAGTACCGGGCAGTGCGGCAGCTACTGGCCCCGTACTACCCTGCTGTTCTTTCCTGACCAGGGCTACTTACCGAGATACTCCATCCAAACCTTGCAGTAACCGGCCGAGGTTTCCAGGGCCAGATCAGCGCCTGACGTCTGATACGCCTCGACGGACACTGCCTGCGTGCCGTCCAACCGGATCGGAGTGGACAGCGTCAGGCTCACACGTTGACCGGAGGAGGTAGGCGCGGGAAGCTCGCACAGATCCGCCACCGTCCCACCAACCATGATCCGAGCGCCCCTTCGCCCGGTAAACCCGGGCACGAAACTGATCACCCCGCCGATCAGCCAACGCCCTGAGCGAGGTCTCCACGTCCCCGTCTCCGGGTTGAATGGGGCACGCCGACCCGTTGGTGTGCGCCACGCCGTGACGGTAGTCCACGCCCCCGAGGGAATAGCCTGCCCGGTCGTTACCCCGGATGAGGACGAATAGGCACCCTCTACGTCCTCGAGCTCCCCGCCGAGAGCCCCACCCTCAAAGACCTCTTCGATGTTCCAGGAGTTGTAGCCGCCGGAGATCTTGTTCCACTTCGCACCGGACTTGTACAGAACCCGGTGCGGGCCATACTCCCAACGACAGTTCAAGAACTGGTTGTATGTGCCCGACAACTGCACGGAATGCAACTGCACATTCACAGACTCGAACGAGGTGCCCACGAACGTGTTGTTGTTGGGGCCCAGGAGCTGGTCATCCGTGGAGACCATACGCACCTGAAACGCTTCGGGGTCATCGGCCGTTGCACCTTTCTGAGCGGCCTTCTGCAGCCTTCCACCCAGGAACAGGTTCTGGTTGACGTACCCCGTGGAGTTGCATGTCAGATCGAGGTTCCCACGACCCTCCCACAACGCCCCCAATCGAACCGTGGTGTACGCAAATCCGGCGCCCTCGCCATGGCACACCAAGTTCCGCTCGAAGTCCTGCACGAACGGTACGTACACCTCGCACGTATTGAGGTTGCGCAGCAGCAGCCCCACAGATCCCGAGTCCCACCCGGTCACCCGGTTGGCTTTCACCACCCGCGGCGCCCGGAACGCACGGCGCGCGGTCACCCCACCAGGATCGGAGCCGATGATGACGGCCGTGCCCGTGCCCGTGTAGCGGATCTCAGCCTGGTCCGCGTCAAGGTCCCAAGGAAACGTCACCGTCCCCGTGGTCTTGTAGGTCCCTGCCGGGATCAGCAGTCGAGCCTTTTTGGCGTAGGCGTACGCTGCAACCGTGTTAAGAGCGGCCGTGTCATCCGCCACACCATCACCCTTTACACCGTAGTCCAGGGCGTTGATCACCAGACGGTCACGGGTGACAACTCCCCTCTCAACGAGATTGGCGGGAGTGACGCTCTGCGCATCAGCGAGCATGAGCTGATACGGAGAAAGAACCACGAGCTCCCCTGCGTCGCGCTTAGCCACGATGTGGTCCAGGATCTCGGTGATCTTGGCAGTGGTCACCTTGTCCGGCTGATCCACTGCAGACGGGTGCAGCAGCAACTGCAGGCCCGTGACGTTGGTGGCCGCGAGATTGATCTGGTACTGAGCTGCAGTACCGGTCACAGCGTCGAGCGTGTAGTGGCTCATGCCCTGACGCACCGTACCGTCAAGCACCCTGTGCACCGTGCCTGGGATGGCACCGGTCGCTACCGCGTGATGAGCGAGGATCAACCGACCAGCCTCCGTGGACGTGAACACACCTGTGTTCCCTCCACCGTTGAACCCGTTGTAGTTGGTGCCCCCTACCCCCGGAACCACCCACCCGTCGATCTGGGCGGAGGGTAACTGCGCGCGTAGCTCCGCCAAACCAGTGACGATCGTGTCCTCAAGCTCGGCGCGGGTTACGGCGTCGGAGTGGTGGGCGCCATGGTTCCAGATCTCCACAACACCTTCACTAACCCAGCCATCAACCTCCGCCGCGGTGACTCCCCCATTCTCTGCCAGACCCCAAGAGCGGGAATTCAAGGCCAAGGACGCTTTCAGTCCGCGAGCGCGTAGCAGGGGGAGGATCTTGTCGCGGAAGTTCCCCAGGCCGTGGTCGAAGCGTAATGCGACCGCACCTTTGCCGTTAGTGTTCACCGGGCCGCGTCGTCGGGTGAAGTCCTGTACGAGCAGGATGTTCGGGGTGGCGCCGATCAGGGTGTCGGTGACGTCGGCAAGGTTTACCCATGGGGACCATGCTGTGGCACCTGTCTGGGTGTGTACGTGGATCGTGCGGTACCACATGCCCTTGCCGGTTGTGTAGGGCATGTACAGCTGGGAGGCCAGGTTGGTGGTGCCGCCGGCCCAGCCCATGACCTTGAACTGGCCGGGCAGCCAGCCGACTGGTGGCGCGGTGCCGGTAAGGGTGTTCACTGCGGGGGCCAGGGGCATGTCCCATTCCCCGGCCCAGTCCGGGCCGCGCATGGTGTCCACGTTCGTGGCCGAGGGAATGACCCCGCGTACCTGCACGCCCTTGGTCACCAGCCCTTCAACCCACTTGCGAGAGGCGCCCGTGAGTGCCCCATTCTCATCCACGGAGGGAATACGTACGGGCATATCAATCTCCAATCAGGTAGGCGCCATCCACGGTCGGATCGGGGCGGAGAGACACGGTGCCGCCACCACCAGTCCCGGTGGGCGGTACCTGCACGACACCGGAGGGTGTGACCACGGTGTTGGCGGCCAGAGCGATCGTGCCGTTGGCGGCGTCTGGCTGGGTCTGGTACAAGGTGGCGGCGGTACCGGTGACCGTATTGGCGGTGAGCACCGGGTCCTTCGTGTTCTTCCCCACCCGTATCGGCACCGGGCTCGAGCCAGTGAAGTGAAAGGTGTTGGACGTGACTGCGGGGGCCCGGGTAGAGGCCGATCCGTTATCCAGCTGCACCCCGCACGCACCGTCCAGCCGGGATACGATCTGATTCCCGGCCACCGCGAGCGCGGAGAAGATCGAGGGGTCGGAGTATGAGGACTTGCGGACCAGTACACCGAAGTACGTGTCGGTGATGTTGTTGCTGGCGATGAGGTCGTGCAGTTCGCCGTGGCGTTCTGCGGGTTCTCCGCCGTCGCTGATGCCTACGCCGATGTCGAATCCGGTGATCTGGTTGCCGGTGATCTGGCAGTGGTGGCCGCCTCCGTCGTAGAGGTGCACCCCGTAGGAGCCGCTGGAAACGAACGGGTCGCTGGTGCCGCGGGAGGGGATGCCGGCGACGGCGTTGCCGGTGACCAGGGAGTACGGCGAGCGGATGCCGATCCCGTTGGCGGATACAGCGTCGTTGCCCGCGCGGAACTCGTTGTCCACGATGATCGTCCCCCACGTGCCGGGGTGGGTGGTGACCGGGTTGTCGTCGAAGCCGGTGAACAGGCAGCGGCGGATCACGCAGGCAATGGACGGGATCTTGTTGGCCTGAAGGTAGGTGACGTCCACGACCTGCCCACCACCGTCAGCGGTGCACTGGTCCACGACACAGGCCTGGGAGGACACCAGCTTGTACAAGTTGCGCTGGTAATAGAGCACGTCCGCGGGCTTGGTGCGCAGGTACTGGGCGTGGCATCCGGTGACGGTGCACCGGTAGCAGCCGAGCATGCTCACCGCAGCCCCAGCGGTGCTGGTCCGCTCATCGCGGACGTTGCGGATCACGGCGTCACGGCAGTAGGTCATGCGCACGGTGTTGGACGTGCTCGCGCGGATCGTCAGATCTTCGATGAGCGTGCCGGTGTGCCAGGTGATCCGGTTGAGCGTGGTGCGCGCCCGTGCCTCTGGATGCGTCTCTGCGGAGGCGTCGGCGCGGTACCCGTTGAAGATCAGCCCCGTGCTGGCCAGCACCTGCCGGGCGGAGGTCACCTCACGCACGGTCAGGTACTCACCGACCCAGGGCCCGCGGGCGTTGCTCGTGGCCATGCCCAATCGGTCGGCGGGGGGTGCGTCAATCGAGGCCGCCTGGCGCTGCCCCACGATCCGGAACGTCTCGCCCACGGACAGCCCGTGGTCCGTCTCCGTGGTCAGCAGTGAGTCCCCCGCGCCGTAGGTACCCACCAGGGGAACCTCGACAGTGGACTCCGTGCCGGTGAGGGAGAACAGGGAGGAGAGCGACCCGCTGCCGACGATGACCGCGCCATGTCCGTGGACCCACACACCAGAGGGCACCACGAGTGGGGCAGTCACTCGGTAGGTCAGGCCTGGTGCGAAGTGCACCGGCAGGCCATCCGTGTTGTTCAGCGCCGCTTGGATCGCGGCGGTGTCATCTTTTACCCCGTCGCCCTTGGCGCCGTACGCCTTGACGTTGACACCGTTCTCCTTGCGGTTCGCCCACGCCTGAGACGAGAGCACCCGCTCGACAGCCGCATCGATCTGCTCCGATGACGAGCCCTCCAGCCCGGCCCCGGCCAGCGCTAAGTCGACGTATTCGCGCGTACTGGCATTGGATTCCATATCGAGCTCGGCCGCCCACGCGCGTGTGGCCGCGTTCGCCACACTCACCGCGTAGTCCGTCGTCGTCGCCAGGGTCTGCCACCACGCCGCGGACGGGTGCTTATCCGAATTGGTGGGGTACGTGATGCCCAGAGGTGTTGTGGCAGGCATGCGAACTCCTTAGCTGCGAAGCGGTTGCGCGTCGCGTTGTGACAAGGATTCCCCCTTGAATCGCGTATCCACGGCGGAGAGGGTCATGCCGCTGTAGAAGGCGTCGAATTCTTGGAGGGTGACGTTTGATGCAGTCACTTCGGTGACGATCAGGTCCAAGGTCATCTCATGACGCCCGGCCTCAATCGCCTGTTCGATACGTCTGACGACTCCGACGATGGACAGCCCGGTGCGGGCGGTATCCGTGACACGGATCTTGTCCCCCAGCTGGATCCGCGGATCCGGGAGGACCGCGAGATCCGAGATCCTGGGCTTGGGTTTAGCGAGCTCCGCTGCGATGAAGTCGGCCAATGTCTTCGCGCGCTCCGCGTCCTGGATATGCCATCCGACGTCGTGCTCGAGATCGGGCGCCCACCCCGGGCCCACCACACTGGAGGAAGCCTCCGACGGGGCGGCCGTAGCGACCCCCATTGCCCTGAGCAGTGGCAGACCGCGGTCCCGGTACGCAGGTTTGACGTTGGAGTATTCTTCGGCGCTGGTCGCGGTCCGGATCCGGTCAGCTCCCGTGGGCAGCGACTGCACATCGAGAGTCCACTTCCAGGCGTCCGGCCCGGTGGGAGCGAAACCCATCTCAGTTTTCCCGCTGCCAGCAGTGAGGATCTCCGTCCCATCCGCTGACAGAGGCGTGAACCCCTGGTAGCTGCCCTGGCCGCTGTTCAGCAAGCCAGCACCGACGTCGCCATATACGTCACGGGGGGTGGAATCGACCTGCACCCACTGCTGGGTGTCAGGCGGGTTGATGATGACCTCAGCGAAGTCGCCCTCGAGGTACTCATCTTTTGAGCCCTCGTGCACCACGATCGACGACCGGCGTGATGTGCGGGTCGACCAGGCCATGTACTTCACTGTCACCTTGCGGCGGACATCTTGCTTGTCCATCTCGAGGCGAGCATCCGCCAACTCCGAGGACGTTAGCTCACGAACAACGGCTCTGGACTTCATCCAGGTGTCGCCCTGCCACTGCAGCACACCATCCTCATCGATCCACACGCCGGCGCATTCCGCGGCGGCCTGTTGGCGAATGAGGTCACCGGCGGTGACGGAAACCAGTGCCGGCATCACGCTCAGGCTGCGCAGAGGGGTATCCGGCCGGTACAGGAACGTGCGGCGGAACGTCTCCGCTTCCGGGGGCTGTGATGTGTAGTTGATCTGCACCCCATTGATCCCGCATCCCTCGGGGACATACACACGCGCTTCGTCCCACATCCTGTCGCGCATCACGGTCCCACCGATCTCCGTGCGCAGAGTCTTCACAACGCCGGTGTCCGTGGTGATCTGAAACTCCAGAACGTTTGTCGACATGCGACGGACCCGCAGCGTCGCGCACTCCCAGGGCCCAGCGTCGCCACCCGTCAGCATGGCGACGGTGGTGATCTCCCCCTCCATCACGATCTGGGCGACGATCGAACGCTGACTCGTGACCGCCAACCGGATCTGCCGGTCATAGGTGGAACCCGACCAGCGGCAGGCCACATACGACGACGTCGCCTGCCCCTGCCGGGCGCACAGCGTGATCGACAAGGGCCGCTCAGCGGTGATCCCACCGGACCACGGCATGTTCCACCGATCCGGTTTGTAGGTGGCGTAGCACTGGGTCACGTACACTGTGCCCGGGCCGCGTTCCGCGTACGCACCGGGCTGGTAGCGACCCCACCCACCGACGTTCCTTGCCCGGTAGGACTCGACCAGCACCCCCCGCTCGGGCCACGTAGAGCCCACTAGCGGCACGGATAGGAGACAGTAGCCGCCCATCGCCGGGGTGTTGTAGAACCCGGCCGCCCGGGCCGCCAAGTTCACCACGTAGGCGTTGATCAGACCCGTCATACGTTGACGCTCGGACCCATCAGTGCTTTGCGGGGGCATCTCACGGAACAGGGGACGGTGGGATACGGGCACAGACAGCGCGTCCGTGTCGTCCACGAGGGGGACCGTGATTTTGCTGTCCGCCAGGCTCGAGTTCGTCCCGTCGACAGTGCCCGTGAAAATCCGGTGAGAAGTGGACCCATCGATGACGTCTATCGATGACGCAGAACCGGGGTTGGGCCAATCGCGCCGAGTGAACGGGGTGCCGCCGCGAGCGCTCACCGCGCCGGCTGGTAGTACCTCCACGGTGGCGGTGGCCGCTGACTGGCCGCCGACCGCTGCTGCCTGACCGGGCATTGGGGAGGGCACGTCCCGGGACACGGTCACAGACGTCCCGTCGCCTGGCACGCCTGTGATCTGCGCGGAGACCACACGGGTGGGGCCGGTGGACCACGTTCCTTCACGCACCTGATCCCACCTCCGTCACGGTCGCGGAATAGGACAGCCGCTGTCGTCCGTCGCCCCACGGTGAGGCCTGCTCGATGTGTTCCTGCAAGCTGTGCACCACAACCTGGGTGGCACCACGGCCGGGTGACCACGGCATAGGGCCGGGCGTCCAGGTAATCGCCGGGCACGCGATCGTCACGGTCGAGGCCGCATCGATACGCAAGTCCACCTGTGCTGAGTCGGCATTGGGTACAACGGTGACGTGGACCCACGCACCCGTCGGCACGGCAGCACTCGTTGCCTTGGCGTTACCTGTCCAGCCCCCAAACGCGTTCAGACATTGGGCGGTCACGGTGACCGGGTCAGGGCAGACAACCCACGCTGACACGGTGACCGGGCGGCCCGGCCGAACCGGAGTCCCGGTCCCGATCCGCCTCGTCCCGGACAAGTTCAGGATCGAGGGCATGTCCCCGAACCCGGGCACCTGAGTGCGTGTATACGCCGCGGAGCCACGCGAGAGGGATCCGGGATCCAGCAGGGACTGGCGCGGCGTCAGCAGGTTCGTGACCTGCGCCAGTGGATCACAGAAGGCGAAGGGCCCTTCCCCGTAAGCCCCGACGCACAGCGCTTGGAACGCCGCGGCGTGACGAGGGCGGGCCTTCGTCATGGACACTTCCCACTCGCGAAGGGACTGCCCGATCCGAGGCTGCACGAACGCAGTACGGCTGCCGTCCAGCCCAGTGAAGAACGTCGGGTCTTGCCCCGTCTTCACTGACTGGCTCTCAGCCCACTGAGTTAGCTCGATCAGGTTCCCCAGGGATCCGATAAACGCACCCACTGCCTACCTCCTTCGCGAACGTCGATCGGACAACAACAGAGCTTCCGACACCCGCCGGCCGTCCAGGGTCATGCCCGATTCCAGAAGGTCGCGGATCTCTTGCAGCAGGCGCGCCAGCTGCTCATCGAAGCTTTCCTCCGCTCCCCCGCCCTGCGCCGTGACCGGCCGCGGCGCGTTCACTGGCGGAGGCGACGCCAGCAGCGAGCGCAGCTCGAGGTCGGCGAGGTGGGCGTTGTCCCGTAGGCCCTTGGCGAAGCCCTCGGCGGAGTAGCGGCCTTGGATCGCCATCACCCGTGACGGGGAGTGGATGCCCAGGCGCCGGCGGACCGTGCCGACGAGTCGGTCTGCGAGGACCTTGGATGCGACGTCGACCGCTGCGAGTTGGGAGCGCAGCCCGTTGATCAGCCCGTTGGCCGCCTGGATGCCCGTGGAGTACATGTAGTTCGCCACGAGCTTCCCGGCGCCGGAGGACTGCTTCTCGAGCGCGCGGTACTGGCGTCTCAGCGCGTCCTGCTGTGCGCGTGAGCCGCGCAGGATCTGCTGTGCGACCTGGTTGGCTTGGCGCGGGTCCATGGCTGAGAGGTCGTTGATCAGGTTCTGGGAGAACCCGCGTTCCTTCAGCTTCCAGATGTTCACGCGCATCTGGTGGATCGCGGCGGCCGCCTGCTGGGCGCCACGGATCATTCCTTGGATCCCACCAGCGGATGCCTTCTTGAGGTCGAAGGACCCCATGAGCTGGTCGCTGATGGACGCGGCCTTGTCGTTGCGCTGCTTGTACAGGTCGTCCAGTTTCTTCTTCTGGTCGTCCAGTCGCTTGAGCAGCCCGTCGCGTTTGGACGCCAGGCGCTGCAGAGCGTCCGTGGAGGCCCGTGCGTAGGTGTCGTAGAACGCCTTCGCCTGCGCCTTCGGGTCGCCCAGGATCGACTTCTTCTTGAGTCGCTTGCGCTGTGCTTCGGCGTTCTTCTGGTAGACCTGTGTGATTCCCTTGGCGAGATCCGCGGAGGCCTTCTTCGCCTCCGAAGCCTTGCCCGTGAGCCCCTTGGTCAGACCCGCGACCGTGTACTCACCGATGCCGCGGAAGACTCGCGACGGCGAGTGGATGCCGAGTGCAGCCTTGGCGGCGCTGATGGCTCCGCTGACGACGCCCTTGATAGCGCCGACCACGGTGGCCGCGCCGCCGCTGATCGCCGAGGCGAGGCCCGCGATGATCTGCCCGCCAATGGAGGCCGCTTGCCCGATCATGCCCGAGAGGACACTGATCGCCGAGGACACCATGGAGCTGAAGCCCGAGACCACGGATGCGGCGCCGGATGCCACTGCAGAGACGATTCCGGACATCGCCGACGACACTGCGGAGAGAGCGGCGCTGAACCCGGAGGAGATCGCCGAGACCGCACCGGAGACCGCGCTGCTGATCGCCGAGGTCACGGATGCCCAGATCGAGGACACCACCGAGAGGATCCCGGACATGATCCCGGAGACGATCGACAACGCCGCCGACATGCCAGCGGAGATGACGGCCTGGACCGTGGAAATGGCAGAGGACACTGCCGAGGTGATCGACGCCCATGCGGAGACGAAGAACGAAAGGATCCCCGCCATGATCCCGGAGACCACGCCCTGCACCGCAGAGAGACCACCAGAGACGACCGCTTGCACAGCGGAGATGGCAGCCGAGACCGCTGCGGTGATGGAGGCCCAAACCGATGTTGCGATCGCGACTAGCGCGGTCCACGCCGCAGTCCATACTGCTGAGACCAGGGCCAGGCCCGCTTGAATCACGGTCTGGATCAGGGTCATAGCCGTGGTGATCGCGGTCGTGATGATCGCCCAGATCGTCGTCGCCGTCGTGACCAGCAGATTCCAGGCCGCCGACCAGATCGTCGTGATCAGGGTCAAGCCGGCCATGATGATGGCCTGCAGGATCGCGATTGCCCCGGTGACGATGGCGGTCAGCAGCGCCCAGACAGACTGCACGATCATGACCAGGCCCTGCCAGACCATCGACCAGTTGCCCTGCAGGAGCCCCAGGAACACGGTGAGGATGCCCTGGATGATGCCGATCGCCGCGGTGATGATCGACGCGATGGTCGAGAACACTGTGGTGATGACCGGCAGCAGTGCCTGGAACACCGGCATGAGCATGCCCAGCACGAAGGTGACCAGCGTCGTCAGGATCGTGATCACCTGCGTGATGATCTGGATCACCAGCGTGAACACCGGGACGAGCGCGTTGACCACGGCCATCAGTGCCGGGAACACAGCGCCCGCCAGGGAGGTCAGGATCGGCATGAGCGCGCCGGCCACGGTGGCCACCAGCCCCATGAACGCTTGCGCGAGACCCATCACAGCTGCCCGGAAAGGCTCTGAGGTGGACCACGCGTAGGCGAACATCGCCGCGAGCGCGGCCAGGCCGGCGAGGAATACGGCGACGACTGCGCCCACCGCGGCGATGACCGGGCCCAGGGTGGTGAACACGGTGCCGAGCACCCCGGCGATCGCGGCGAAGCCACCGAACGCTCCGATGGCCCCGGCGATGGTGGTGGCGAACCCGACGATTCCGGAGATCACGGAGACGAGTACGGGGAGCAGCGCGACGACGGCGGCCGCGACGACTCCGATCACGGCGGCGAGCCTGGGGAACGCGTTGGTGAAGTTCGCGATCCCCTGGGCGACGGCCACGAGGATCGGTGCGAGCGCGGAGATAGCGGAGACCAGGGCCTGGCCGAGCACGGGGATGATCGGCTGGATCGCGGCCATCAGGGCGGTGAAGACGGGGGCGAGTGCCTGGATGGTGGTGCCGAGCACGGGGCCGATGGTGGAGGCCAGTGTGCCGAGCACGGACATGAGGGAGCCCGCGGCCGCGCCCAGGGCGGGGAAGGCCGGCTGCAGTGCCTGCACGCCGGTGAGGATGCCCTGGAACAGGGCGGTCGCCCCGGACTGAAACACGGGGTTCTGCAGTGCTGCCCCCAAGCCCTCGAGCAGCGCTGATCCAGCCTGCCCGGCCAGGGTCATGACCTGGGCGATGGTCGGGGCCAGGGAGAGGAACGCGGAGCCCAGGGCAGAGACCCCCGGTGCGAGCGCGGCCATGGCATCGTGGGCGCCCTGGAACACAGTGGTGAGGGCGCCTTGCCACACGGGCCCGTTGATAGCGGCGTTGACGCGCTGCAGGCCGTCTGCGAGCGCGCCAAGCGAGGCACCGCCGGCGTTGGCTGCCGCCGTGGCGAAGCCTCCGAGGATCCCTGCGGTGGATCCGATGACGCGGCCGAGGTCCTGGAGTGCTGAGACTCCCCCGGTGATCCACCGGTGGAGAGACCCGTCCCCTGCGGACTTGGTGATGAACGCGTCGAACTGGGTGGTGAGCTTGGTGAACCAGCCCGCGAGCTGCGGCAGGTAGGAGGCGCCGGCGGTGCCGAGGGTCATGATGGCGCGCACGAGCGGCTGGGCGGCGCCGGCGGCGATGTCGATGGACGACTTGAGGTAGTCCATCTGGGTGCCGAGCTGGCCGAGGGAGAGCTTGGTGTTGAGGCCCTTGGCGATGCCCGCGAAGAACGTGCCGATGGACGAGCTCACCCCGGAGAGCTTGGACTCCAGGAGGGGCAGGGCTGAGGAGGCGAGACTGCGGATGGGCCCCTCGGCCTTGGCCCAGAACGAGGAGCTGATGGATCCCTGCAGCGCGGAGAACTGCGGGCCCAGGTCTCCGAGGACCTTGCCGGCGTCCTTGAGCGCGAGGATCATCGTCGTCGCACCAACGGCGATGCCCGCGAGGATTCCGGGCACGGCGAGCGCGGCCGGGGCGATCGACGCGACCGACCCGGCGAGGGAGAGGATGTTGGAGGTGCCCGCGAGCGCGGCGGATCCCAGGTTCACGAAGGCCGTGCCGAGCGCGGCCACACGGGGCACGGAACGGTCCAGGTTGGTGAGGACGTCGCTGACGTGCTGGATCGCGTCAGCGGCCACACGGGCCCCGGAGAGACCGGCGAGCGCGGCGGTGACCTTGCCGACCGAGCCGGTGGAGAGCTGCGCGTGGAGCTTGATGATGCGGTCTCGGGCGAGCACGGCGAGACGCGCGGCGGCGACGCCGGTGTCGGCGTTGACGTTGAAGGTGGCCTCGCGGCCGTTGATGTCGTCGTGCAGGTCGTCGGCGTCACGGCGGGCGGCGGCGGTGTCGGCGGCGATCTTGAGCTCCGCGGCGCGGGACTCGATCTGCTCGACCATGCCCTGGACCTTCGCGCGGAACGCCGCGGCCTTCTCAGCGTCCACAGGGATGGTCGCGTTGAGGTTCGCGGTGGCGGTCTTGACCGTCTTGGCGAGGTCGGCGCGCATCCGCTCACCGTCGACGGTGAGCGGGATCTGCGCTTCGAGGCGGGCGGCGGCGGCCTTGACCTCGCGGGTGACGCGCTCCTGCCAGCCCCGCTCGGTGTCGATGTCCAGCGGCGCCTTGATCGGAGCCTTCTCCGCGACAGACTGGGCCTGTCTCTTGGCGTCGGTCACGGCCTGGCGTACGCCCTTGGAGTCCAGGGCGGTGGAGAGGGTGACCTTCGCGGACTTGCCCGCCGCAGCGGCCGCGCGCTTTGCTTCACCGGCGAGACCGGTCGTGTCCAGCGCGGTCTTGATCGTGACCTTCGCGGTGCGCTCGATCTGCTGCAGCTTGCGCTTGAGCTCGGCCCCGAAGTTCGTGGAGTCCGGGAGGACGCGGATCTGTACGCGCCCGACTTCCTTGCCGCCGGCCATCGGTTCCCCCTCACATGGGTATGCGAAAGGCCCCCGCGGGTGCGGGGGCCTTTCTGTGTGTCAGGCGCCGGCCATGATCGCGTCGACCTCTTCCAGCGTGGTGGGGCTGGAAGAGACGTCGGGGCGGTCCACCGGCGGCGGGAATCGCGGCTTCTTCTTCGACCCGGACACCGCAGTGATCGCGGCGAGCTGGCCGACCCGGTCCACGACGTTGGCCGTCATGTACGCGGTTGGGGTCCAGTCCACGTGGGCTGTGCTGCCGAGTGTCTCGGCGCGGGCCACGGAGCGGGCGTCGCGCCCGAGACGCGCTACGAGTGCCTCGAGTACGAGCAGCCGGTCCGAGTCCCCATGGGTCACGGCGTCGAGCGGGTCGAAGCCGTAGAGACCGACGAGGTCACCGACAACGGCGGGCTCCGAGATCAGCCATTCTCGGAGCCGTCGCCTTCCCCCATCTCACCGGCGTAGGCCATGCACAGGTTCATGGCACGTTCCATGCCGCCCCGGCCCGCAGTGAACGCGGCGAACTTGACCGGGTCCACCGCGTAGCGATCCTCGACCCAGTCGATGAAGTCCGCGACCTCGTCCAGGTCGAAGTTCGAGACGTCGACCTCCTGGTCCACGTCTTCGATGGACTCCGCGCCGAGCAGCTTGAGCATGCGCGCCATCATGCGCGCCTGGTCCGAGCCCTTGATCTTGGAGAACGGGATCAGCAGCTCGTGCCCCTCGACGTCCTCGAAACGTTCCTGCTTCGCGGCGTCCACGGACGCCTGGGTGGGCTTGCGGTCCTGCGGGGTCTTGCGGGTGCGGGTCTGGGTGGTCGTAGCCATGTGAGCCTCCTGTGAGCATGTGCTGTCGGTGTGAGCCTGTTGGTGTGGGTGGAGCCCCGCCCGCCCGTGGCCGGCTCACGGAGCCACGAGCGGGCGGGAGTGTGTCACGCGGCCGCGAGCGCCTTGTACGGGCGGGTGGCGAACCAGCGGAACCGCTTGCGGGTGGTCTGCGAGGACAGCGCCTGGATGCGCAGCTGCAGCTCGAAGAACTCCTCGACGTCCAGCTCGGGGGCGTCGCCGAGGGTGATCTGGCCGCGGGGCATGTAGAACCCGGCGCGCTTGTCGCCGGGGGCAAAGATCACGAGCACGGCGCGCTCGACGGTGCCGATGTTGCCGACGTCGTAGGACTGGGTGGCCTCGTCCCATTCGCCACCGGGGAATGCGAGCTCGAAGGTCGCGCGGTCCATCTGCAGCGCGTTGACGGTCGAGGACCAGGCGGTCGGCTCGTAGACGGCGTCCAGGCCCTCGTCCTCCCAGGAGCCCTTCTGCTCGGCGTCGCCGCCGTCCTTCTCCAGGGCCACGGAGTTCTCGCGCGACGTGTGGCCGAGGGAGTCCCAGCCGGTGTAGGTCTTCTCATCGCCGATCACGAACGAGGAGATGTCGATGGGCGCGGTGTCCACGGGGGCGACGAGCACGTTGCCGCGGAACGGGATGATGGTTTTTCCGGCATCGAGTGCCATGAGATACCTCCAGGGGTGTGGCCCACCACGGGCCGAGAAGAATGTGTTGGGGCCCCGTGCTACGGGGTGAGGAGGACGCGGAAGGACCCGTTGTACTGGGCCACGTCCTTGGCGACCGTGGCGGTCACAGGCGCTCTGTCGGGCAGGCTGACCACGTCGGCGTACGCCACGGAGCACAGCTGCTGGGCGCCGTCACGGATCACCGGGTAGTGGTCCTGCAGGTCGGCCATGAAGTACGCCACCGAGGCGGCGATCTCCTCGGCGGCGCGGTTAGTCTTGGCGCAGACCGACACGGCCACGGCCCAGGACTCCCCCAGCGCGAGATCCGCGTTGGCGATCCGCCCGTCCGAGGTGGCCGCGAAGATCACCATGGGCAGGTGCTCGTACGCGTCCACGTCGGGCTCCGCGGTGACCGTGACCCGCGGGTCGTTGACGATCTGGGTGAGCACCGTGTGCAAGGCCCGGTGCACGGGCAGTGTTCTCGGCATGCTCACCCCCGCTGCGCTTTCCTGAACGCGAACTTCCCAGGCACCCAAGACGGCTTCTCGCCGTCCGTGAAGTGCCCGTACTCGATGGACATCGCGTTCGGGTCGTCGGAGTACACGAGACGGTCCGTGACCCCTGACGGGCCCGAGACACGCTCGACCTTGATCGACGCGAGGAACCGGCCAGTCCGCTTGGAACCGGCCGCATTCGCCCGCACCTGCGCAGCCACCTCGTCGGCGGCCGCGTCGAACACCGCATCCACAGACGCGATGCGTGCCGCGATCAGCGACGCCCTGGGATCAACCCACGCCATGCGGTCACCGCGCTTTCGCCGCGAGCGCGGTCATGACGATGCGCTGATGGCTGGTGCGGCGGGACATGGTGTGGACCATCGGTTCGCCCTCCTGCTGGAAGGTGCGGCCCTCCCAGGTGATGCGGGTGTGGTTCCCGCCGGGCCAGGGGCCGGCGCCCGGGTTGATCTGCTGCTCGTGGTCGAACACCTGGTAGGTGGTCACGGCCTGAAAACCGAGTTCGTAGCGCTCCGTGGCGGAAAGCGGGTACACGTTGCAGTGCCGGGTCACCGGTGGTTGTTCGACGTCCTCGTAGCCGCCCATGCCGTCCGGGACGCGCTGGACGGTGGTGACGGTGACGGTGTGGCGAGGTGCGGAGCGCAGGCTCATGGGAGAGCCCACCCGCGGCGCATGCCAACCCGAGCTGTCCTCGGTCCAGCCTCCTCGCCCTTGGTGCAGCCCAGGCGGGCAAGCCACCTGTCCGTGTACCAGATGTCCGGGGACGCGGCGAGCGCGCGCTTGCTGTAGCTGTAGCCGCCCTCGGACTCGGACTGGATGGTGGGGTCGTCGTCGCGCAGCACGCGCAGGACGGCATCGACGACGGCGTCCTGCGCGAGCTCTGGGTCGGTGGCCCCGGACTTCACTCTGGCGAGGAGCCCGGGGCAGTCCGCGAGGAGGACGCGCACGCCCTTGTCCACCAGGGCCTGGACGTAGTCCTCCTCGGTGTCCGGGATGACCCCGTCGTACTCGAGCTTGACCTGGTCCAGACCGATTTCGAGCGCGTTGGCCATGACGTCCTCCTCTGGTGCTGCAGGTCAGCCGAGCAGACGGTCGATGAGCTCGGCCTTCTTACCGCCGGTGGGCAGGCCCTGTTCGTGGGCGAGGTCGCGGAGCTGGTCCACGGTCTTGTCCTCGAGCGCGGTGCGCAGCTCAGCGTCCTCGTCGGGCGCAGGGGCCGACGCCTGATCGGTCTTCGGCGGGGCGGGCTCGCCGTCCTGCTCGACCGTGGCGGTCTGGGGCAGGACGGCGGGGTTGGTGATGACGCCCTGGGCCCACTCAGGGGCCTCGGTCCCGGCCGCCAGGAAGACCTTCTCGCCGGTGGGCGAGGTCGCGAAGGTGCTGGCGAGGAGTCGCATCACAGGACCTTCGCGGCCAGGGACAAGTTGGCGTTGGCCAGCACGGGCAGCGCGATCGCGTCCGCGATGACCTCAGCGATCATCGGGGGCTTCGGGTTGCGCCACACGCCGGTGACCAGGCCGGGCTGCTCCACGTCCTCGATGGCCCACTCGGGGGCCGTGGCGGTGAGCGTCTGGCCCCAGATCGTGGAGCCCAGCGGGGAGCCGGACTCGTTGGTCGTGGGCCCGGCCGCGGGGAGCATCAGCACCGTGTTCTCGGGGAGCACGCGCTTGGTGACCCCGTCCACGGACACGCGGCGGTCGTAGGTAACGATCTGTGCCATGCCCTCGGAGTCCAGCAGCGCCTGGATCTCCGCGCGGGTGCCGAGGCGAGCGCCGCCACCGTTGAGCACGGTGCGGAACTCGTTGCCGCCGGCCATCGCGCGGAACGCCTTCTGCGACATGACGATCGCGCCGGGCTCCTCGCCAGTGGCGTCCACGTAGGTGTCGTGCCAGGCCTGCAGGTCGGCCATGCGGGACACCTCGGGGGTGTTCCACAGGGCCTCAGCGGTGACGGTGTTCTCCGGGCGGCGCCCGAAGTCGTCGTCGGTACGGAAGTTGTCCTGGTCGATGGTGGCCTTGCCGGTGGCCAGGACGATGCCGCGCATCCGCTCGATGCTGTCGGCGACCGCGCGCACCACCGTGTCGGTGGTGACCTGGATCGCGTTGAGCACAGCGGCGTCGGAGGAGTTCCGGGTGCGCAGCTGCTGGTACTCGCTGACCGGAATGTTCTGGCCCAGGGCGGGCAGCTCCAGGGTCACGCGACGGCCAGCGCGGCGGCGGCCGATCTCGGGCTCCGCGTCGTAGGCGCGGAACTTCGCCACGTCCACGAGACCGGCGTCGCCCTGCATGAGGCGCACGACGGTGTCGGTGACGGTGCGGTTGGGAAGCCACTGGGCGAGGGTGCCCTTCTTGGCCTCGTACTCGGCCAGGGAGGCGCGGGCGTAGCCGGTCAGAGTGGCCGGGTCGATGACGTCAGTCCAGATTGCCATGGTGTCGTCCCCCTTCCTTAGATGTAGACGATCGTGGTGTGCGGTTGGGCGGTGGGCGCGGTGAAGTCGCCCGGCACACGGGCGGTCTTCACAGTGCCGTGGTAGAACACGGGCACCGGCAGGTCCGCGGCACCGGCCACGGTCTGGTCCGTGTACACGTGGCCCGCGAAGTCGCCGGCGTTGTCACCGGTCAGCGGCACGAGCACGCCGCCGGTCTTGCACACCGGGGTGCCGGAAGGGATGTACCCGTCCGGGTAGTGGGTGGCCTTGGTGAAGGCCGAGATGTCGAGCGTTTCCGTCCGGCAGTTCGCGATGCTGTGGCTGGAGCCCAGCCACGACTGATCGCCACCGCCAAACGCCTCCGAGGTGAGTCGGGGCATGATCCCTCCTTAGGGCTTGGGTTCTGCGCCGTGGCGGGCCTCAAACATGGCCCGCCCGGCTTCAACAGATGAGCTCCCCTGGAACCGCCGGAAGCCCTGGGCGTTCGGCGGTGCGGGGATGGTGTGGCCCGCCTTGGGTAGGCCGTTGACGCGGTCGGTGATCCTGGCGGTGTCGACCGACATGTCCTCCCCGATGTACCGGGAGAAGTTCAGGTCCTCAAGGAATCCCTCGAGCACCTTCGGGTCCACGTCGCGTGCCGCGGCGCGAAACTCTGCTGCCACCAATCTCTCGGCGGACTCCTGACGAGCCTCACGCAGCGCCTCGTCGCGCGCCTGGGCCCGGGCTTCTTCCAGCGCACGCTCGGTGTCGCTCATGCCGGCGCGCTGGGCTTCCTCCCACTTCGAGGCCTTCTCCGCAAGCTGCTCGTAGTCGGCGCGCTCGTTCGCGCGGCGCTCATGCTTGCGGGACTGGTGCTTCCAGTACGCGACCTGCTGCTCCGTGGTCATCTCCGCCAGCGGCGTGTTCTCCGGGTACCCCCGGTCACGCTGCTGCTCCTGAGACCCCGGAACACCCTGCTGCTGGGGATCTTCGCCGCCGGACTCGCCCGTGCTCTGGTCGAGCTCGTGGGCGTTCTGGCCCTGGACTTCCTTGGGCGTGGGGTAGGTGGGCTGGGACATGGTGTGAGCCTCCTTGTCAGGTGTTCCGTCTCGATCCGGGTGGATCGTGGTCTCCCCGTCCCGGGGCTGGTAGGTCTTCCACCAGTCCTCGATGGGGGCGTGTGCCTCGTCCGTGCCGTCACGGGCGGACACACGGTCCTTGGCGAGCGCGGCTGGGGTGGCCAGTACCTGCACGTC
This sequence comes from Kocuria sp. CPCC 205297, assembly GCF_040981035.1. Classification (NCBI taxonomy): domain Bacteria; kingdom Bacillati; phylum Actinomycetota; class Actinomycetes; order Micrococcales; family Micrococcaceae; genus Kocuria; species Kocuria sp. CPCC 205297. Next base: position 61,940 of record NZ_JAVKPY010000005.1, read on the forward strand.
CTCGGCGCCCAGACGGGCCGCAGCGTCGGCGCGTTGGGCGGGGTCCGCGAGGGTGCGGATCACCCACACGTCCGAGTCCTTGTGCTCGGCGGCGGCGCGCTCGGCGGCCATGCGCCACATTGACGCCTGGCCCTCCCCGACCGTGCGGCGAATGTCGTCCAGGTCGATGACGACGTCGTCGGGGCCGGCGTGCCGGGCCACGTGGGTGGTCTTGCCGGCGCCGGGCGGGCCGCATACCAGGTGCACCGTCACTTTCCGTGCCTCATCTGCGCGATCTCCTGCTTGAGTCGGGCGATCCGCTCGGTCTGCCAGCTGATCGCCTCGGCCAGGTCTTCCTTGCCCTTGCGCTGCCTAATCTTCAGGTTCTCCAGGGAGTCCGTCAGGGCCTCGGCCTGGGCTTCCCGCTTGGCGATCTGCTTCTCCCGGTCAGCGGCGGAGCCGCCGGACTTGGGCGCCTCGCGCCGGGTCTTGGACGCTTGCTTGCGCGGGGGCTTCTTGCGGTCGGGGCGCGCGGATCCCGCGGGGATGGCCAGACCCGCGTCCGTGAGGACGGGACCGAGTTCGCCGTGCTCGCCCGTGCTGATCCTGACCCGCTTGAGGTCCTGCGCCAGCGTGGAGCCCGCGGCCTCGTACAACCGGTTGAGGTCCGCACGGTTGATCGCCCCGCCCGGGTCCGCGTCCTCGGTGATCGGCATCGTCTGGCACTTGCACCGGTCGTGGATCGGCATGAGCTCGTCGAGCTTGTACCGCTGGTGCGAGGCCACCGCACACAGCCCGCACGTGCCCGTCTTAGACAGCTCCGGGCGAATCACGCGCCGGTATCCAGTCACCACCGGCGTGGCCCGGTAAATCTTCTGCGCCCGCGAGCGCGAGGCGTCAGCGATGTCCGTCTGGGCGATCACCGAAGCCCGGTCCACGGCCGCGGCGAGTGCTTCCTCGTCCGACTTGCCAATGGAGGTCTGGTAGCGGCGCTGCTCGGCGGGACGTTCTGCAACCTCGTCCAGGAGCATGTCCGCGCGTTCCTCGCGTTCGTACTCCCACGTGTCGATCTCGGGGACGTCGGGCCACTCGATGTCGAGGTCCTTGAGGACCTCTTCGATGTAGGCGTCAGCCTCGGTGCGGGACTCGTGGATCGCGGTCTGCATGATCGTGGCCGCCTGTGCGCCGGCGGCGCGCACGAGATCCCCGTCGTACCAGGCGCCGCCCTCGGGCTTCATCCGGTCGAAGGTGATCCACAGCGCGGCCAGCTGGCGCACGGCCATCTCCGCCAGGGAGATCGTGGCCTTGGTGTGCGCGGTGAGCAGCACGTCCAGGTACCGGAGGTCACTCATCGGTGCCCCCGGCGCTGGATGCGGCCGCGGTCATGGTGGGTGCGAGCACGGCCTGCTCGAGCAGCTCGGTCTTGCGCTGCCGCTTGGCCTCGGCCACCTCGGCCGGGGTGAGCTCCGCGAACTTCTCCATGCGCAGCTCGAACGGCACACCGGCTTCCTTCGCACCGCGGGCGGACTCGGCTCGCTCGGTGAGCGAGGACCGGCGGGGGTTCGCCCACACGATCTTCAGCTTCTCCACTCCAGCACGCTCGGCGTGACCGCTCAGGCGCAGGGCCGCGGAGGTCGCCCGGCGGATCGCTGTGTCCGCGCGCCGAGAGGTTGACTCGATCTTGAAGATCACGGCCTCACGCTGGGTGGCCGCGCCCTCCGCGGAGCCCTCGGACGCCGCCGGGTGGATCATGTGCAGCGGCGTCATGGATGCCGCCGCGAGCGCGATCATGTCGTCCTTGATGGAGGACAGCACCGGGGTGAAGTCAGCTTGGCCGGACTCCCACATCTCCACGGCCGCAGGCAGCACCCACATGGACCCGGGGTCAGCCTCGAAGATCTCGTCGTAGTCGATCTCCTGCCCGTCCTTGTCGTGGCGTGGGGCGCCCTTGAGCGCGCGCTGGCGGAAGGCCTGCATGGCGATGAGCACCATGCGCTGGAGCACCGTGTGGTTGATGCGCTCCAGCGTGGGCAGGTGCCGCTCGAACTCCCCCAGCCCGCGGCGGTTCTCCATCTCGTAGACCGGCACCTCGCCCAGCGTGTTCTCGTAGGCCTCGTCCTCGAGCTCCCAGACGGTGGGGAGGATGCGCCAGGCAGGGGCATTGCGCTTCGGGAGCATCGTGGGGCCCTGGTGGTACGCGACCCTGATGCGGTCCGGGCGGTACAGCACGGCCACGTCACGATCGTTGGGGTCGTCGCGGTAGATCTTGAGAGCAGCGAGCGCGAGGCCCGGGTTCGCGGGGTCCGGCTCCCATGCGTACTGGGACGGGTGCTCAGCGGTAATACGCACCGGCGAGTTGGGATCGGACGGGTCCGCACGTCCGACCATGAGCGCGCCGCGGCGGGCCACGAGCATCCACTCCATGGCCTGGGCGAACGCGTCCTGGGCGGAGGAGTTCTCCCACACGTCGCGCACGACGTCGTCGCCGTCCGAGTCCTGGTCCACAGAGGTGCGGCAGGCCAGGGGCTGCATGCGGTGGAGCATGGCCGCCACGATCAGCTCGGCGAGGTTGAGACGCGCGAGCTGCTGCAGGCGGTGGAAAGCGGGGGTGAGCTTGTCCGGGTAGGGCAGCGGCGGCTTGCCGTCCATCCAGTCGTCCAGGAGGGACACCGTGCGCAGGTCGTCGCCGATCTTCTTGGACAGGCGCGCCATCCACCACTCGTCAGAGCCGGGGATCTTCGCTGCCGCAGACTCGAACCGCATCCGGCCCCCCTCTCTCCTGGTTACTGCATGGACGCCAGCCGCTGCCGCAGAGCAGCACGGCGGGCAAGTCGGCCACGTTCTCCGGCCGCCGGCGGCGACGGGCGCGCCCCCACCTTGAACGGCACGAAGTCGTCCTCGGGGGCTTCCCCGCCCGCGAGCACGCGAGCGCGGGCCTCGAACGCCAGAGTGGCCGCCATCGCGGCGTCCATCTTCCTGACGCTGTTCTTGCCCTCTTTGCCGATCACCACGCCTCCACGGCGCGGCCAGCGGCGGGCGTTGGTCATGTGCCGCACGAACACCGGGTTCGCGGACATGCGCACCACTGGCGCCCCGTTCTCGGTGGCCGTGAGGTTCAGGTGGAACCGCTCGAGCGCGAGCGCCATCGGGGCGTCGCGCTTGGTCCACCAGCGGATCGCGTCGTGGCCGGCCTTCACAGCCAGCCGCTCTCCGTACTCAAGCTCCCAGGCGTCGATGCGGTCCTGCCAGTGCGGCGGGTCCGCGAAGAACGCTTCGACCTTGTACTCGGAGAACGCGTGGGCCACGGCTGCGTCGACCGCAACCTCGTCCACGCGCCAGTCCTCTGCCTCGGGTCCGTCCGGTTTCTCGATGATCAACAGCGGGTCCACCGTGCCGTCCTCGATGCGGCAGGCCACGAGCGCGGTCGCGTCGTTGGTCTGGGCGCCGTCGAATCCGAGCGCGATGCGGTCACCCTTGCGGAGGCAGCCGCCCATCTTGACCGGCATGCCGTCACTCACGCGCGCGATCTCCGCGGGAGTGAGCCAGGCGTTCGATGCCTCCGTGAGGGCGTTGAGGTAGTAGCGACGGGACTCAGACGGGGTCGTGCGCGGGTCGAAGATCTTGTCCACGACGCCCTCGAGCGAGTTCCAGTCCATGGCCTCGCCGTAGGCTTCCTCGACGGCCTCCGCAAGCTTCTGCTCGTCGGAGAGGTCCACGAGGTCCGACCACCTGTGGTCGAACAGCATGCGGATGCGGCCGCGCAGCTTCGGCTTCTTGCCGTTGGCCACGGCCTGCATGGACTCCTCGACCAGCTGCATGTACTTGTACGTGGCCTCGGCCACCGACTCCTCGCCGGGCAGGTACATCGTTGTGGTCTCGAGGTACCACGTGCCCGCGGACTTCTTGCGCTTCACCAGGTTGCGGGTGACCGTGGAGTGCATCTCCCGCAGCGCCTTGGTGTTGTACAGGTGCGACTCGTCTGCGACGACGAAGGTCTCCTTGCCACCGTCCTTGGACGACGCTCCGGCCGTGGACGGGGTGATCTCCCCGCCGTAGGGCAGAGCCACGCGGGTCAGCCCGCAGTCCAGCCCGTAGGCCTTCAGCTCGGCCAGGGGCCCGTCCGTGAGGTTGAAGTAGATCGTGTCGTAGACGTTGCCGGTCTGGCCTTCTTCGGTGGCGAGGATCCGCACGTACGGGGTACTCACGGGCTTGCCCATGGGCTCGCCCTTCTCGTACGTGTACGTCTGCCCGAGGAACTTGTACGTTTCCCCGCCCTGCGCCCAGCCAGCGAACCGGCACGGGCCCAGCGCCTCGAACAGCACCAGACGCGACCCGAGTCCGGACTTGTCGCAGCCCTTGGGCCGGGAGAAGAACGCCGAGTCGACCAGGCGGCCACCGTCCGCGTCGAGCGCGTAGCAGTCCACCACGAAGGTGGAGTACTCGTCCCCGTGCCGCACCGGCTCTCCCTGCACGTCACCGGGGCCGTGCACCACGAACGTCTCGATCCACCACAGCGCCAACCACCCGAGGGTGCGCGAACGCGTCGAACCAGGAGGGCGCACGATCTTGTGCGGCACCGCGGCTCAGTCCTTGATCCGCGAGCGCCGCGAGTCGAGGGAGGTGACGGACGCTCCGGGGGCATCCCCAGCTGACATGGCGTCGGGTACGACGATGTCCTGCCGCAGACGCATCCGGTCTTCCGGGGTCGCACCGAACTTGGCGACGCGGATTCGGACCTCGGAGGCGAACTCCCACCGGCCCTTGGTCCACATGACGTGGTGTAGGAGCGCGGTGTCCATGAGGAAGTCCCAGTCTGGCTGGGAGAGCATGCGGCAGGCCTGCGGCGAACGCCGCCAGTGGTCCCACCACTGCTGGGTCATGGGGTGCCAGTCCTGGGCTTCCGGGAGTACCCAGGAGCCCTTGGGCAGTTCCGGGCCGAGGGCCTCGTCGCCGATGACCAGATCGGTGGCGACGTTCGGTGCCTGCAGCGAGGTCTTCTCGGGGCCCTTGTTGCGGCGAGCCGCGTTGTCTTTCGGGGCCGGTCCGACTCCTGCCATGCGTGCACCTCCCATGCCGGAGCATCGCCCCTTGTCAGGGGGTTAGCGCGGTTCGTGGCCGGTCAGGCGACGAGCGCGCCGAGCCGGTCGGTTGCCTCCTCGATCTGCCGATTGAGCATCTCCAGGCGTCCCTCGTCCCACGGGGACTGGCGGGCGCGGACTTCGGCGGCCATGGATTCGAGGCCTTCCAGGCGCCGCTGCAGGCGCCTGACCTCGTACTCCGTGAGCCGCTTGCAGCGGGACGAGCAGTAGGCCCGCGGGCGACCGGGGGCCATGCGTTGGTCCAGGTCAGCGCCGCACTGGCGGCAGTAAGCCCGAGGCATTCGCCACCGCCTTTCGCCACTCGGTTACGCCACCCCCACGCCATGCCCCAGACCCGTACAGACCGCGAGAAGCAGGACGCTGCGGCCAGCCGGGGAGGGCCGGGGAGGGCCCCCTCCCCCCTGGGTCAGCGGCGCGGGCCGCGGCGGGAACTGCCGGCGGCGCGGGCGACCTTGCGGGGGACGCTCGAGGGTGGGGAGAGGGTCGTCTGTCGCCCGGGGCCGGTCAGTCGACCAGCCCCGGGTGTAGTTCTTGCGGACGGGCTGCGCGGGCCCTGCGTGGCGATGTCGCGCCTTGACGGCCCGTGCGCTTTGCGTGATGCCACGAGCACAATGATCGAAGGTTCTCGTGGTCCTCAGCAGCCTCGGCGTGATCCACATCGGTCGCGGGTGCGGTGCAGCGTTGCCCGGTGTCGGGCGAGACGTACCGGCAGCGGTACCCGTCGGCCTCGAGCTGCGCCTTGCGCAGTCGCTGCCAGTCGGGCGGCAGCGGCGCGGTGCGTCCGCTCTGCGATCCCCACGGCATCAGCCCGGGCCCATCGGGTTGTCCCCGCCGTGATGGCCAGGCCACAAGCCAGTGGACTCATGATGCCACTGGGCACAGATGCGCTTGGCGCGGGCAAGTCCCACGTGCTTGGCGAGATGGCGGGTACAGCGAGTGAAGTCGCCGGAGGTCCCCCACCGTATCTTCGCGGCACCTACGCCGTGCTTCCAGTACCTCTCGAGCTCATTCATCCAGGTCGTCACCCCAATCGATGAACGTCATGTGCCCGGGGTCCGCCTGCGCCTGGCAGGCGATGCAGAACGCGCCGTAGATCGCCTCCGCCTCGCAGGTCTCACTCGCGCACTTCCGCCAGGACCGCGCCATCGCCGGGCCTCCCTAAGTCGTGCGGGCTGTTGTTCGACCGGTAGCCCGCGAGCCGGTGCACCCCACGGCGGTGGTAATTGGGCCGGTAGCGCGGGCCCGTGGTGCCGGGGGAATCTAGTGGCTCACACGCAGGACCGTTCATCGGCGGTGAGAAGTACCCGCCTCGCGAACCTTCGATCCGGGATCCGCGGGTCATGAACACGTGACACCCCGCGGCGGTGACGTTGACGCCTGAGCCAGGTATGACGAAGGCCCCGACGTGATTGCCGGGGCCTTCTAAGTCCGTCAGCCCCTTTCGAGACTGATTCCATTTGAGTACACAGTAGCGTGACAGGGCCGCAGAAGTCCATACCACGGCCTCGCGACACGCTAGGCCGGTGCGTCGGCCACGGGCCGCTCCTGATCCGTCTCGCGCCCGTGCAGCCGCCCCCAGGTCTGCACCGCATCCGTGGCACGGAACATCATGGGCTCTACGCTCACCGGCAGCAGCTGCCTGCGTTCCACCCACTTCCGCACGGTGGCCGTGGTGATCCGCCTCTTGAGCACCGTGCGGAACAGCACCACGAGGTCCGCGGTGCAGACCGTGAGTCCCAGCAGCATCTCGTTGCGTGCCTCCTCGCGCTCTGCCACGTCCCACAGCACGCCGCACGACGGGCACCGCACCTCCCCCGCGGTGCGGGCCGTGGCCAGCACTCCCCCGCAGTCGCAGGACCCGACCACCCGCCGCTCGGGTGCACGGTCCACCGACCTCCACCCCTGATCCAGGGCGGCGCGCAGATCGGCGTACGCGTCCGCGATCTCCGGGCGGCGCGCCGCGTGCACCAGATGCCGCGCCGCCCACGGCGCCAGTTCACGGGCGGCCACGGGGATCCGCTCCCCCTCGGCCGCACCGAGATGCGCGATCGTGCGCAGGGACACCCGCACCTCCTCCGCGGCCGCCGACGCCGCCAGGTTCAGCACCAGAGGACGTTCACTCGACGCCCCGCCGGCACCGGAGGACTGCCGTGCCTGCTTGGTGATCGTCACGTCCAGCTCGTGCAGCAGACGCGGGACCTCCAGCACCTTGGCGTGGAGGGTGGCCACGCACGCCGAGCACAGGTTCCCCATCGTGGCCGGCACCCCGTCCACCACGCACAGCGCGCTCATGGCCTACCCCCCATCGATCCGGTTCCGTACTCGGTGCCGGCGGACAGCTCACGGTGCACACGCTGGGACACGACGTCGCTCGGGCGCCACACCCCCGCGTCCACCCCGGCATCGTGGAGGTTCTCAAGCCACTGCTCTTGCTTCGGACGGAACCGGCCCTTCTCGGTCTTGAGCTCACGCATCAGGCAGATCCGCTTGCGCGGGTGCACGAGCACGAGGTCCGGGAAGCCACCCGGTGACCGCCGGCTGTCGTGGGTGTGGAAGTAGTCCCACCCCAGGGCCGTAGCCATCTGGATGATGTGGTTCTGCAGCTGGGCTTCTTTCCAGGACAGGATCATCTGGTCTTGATAGTCCGTAGCTTTCACTTCTTTCCCCTTCTTCCCCTGCGTCGTGATCTTGATCCGCGCTTCTTTGGTGGGTGGTCATGGTGGTCTGGCGTGTTCTGTCTCTGAGGTGGTCGTGCTGGGTCCCCGTTCCCTCCCGTGCCGGCCCGTCCCGACCCGTCCCGTCCCGGGCTGTCAGGATCCGTAGGAAGGCTCCCTGCGGATTCCTGCCGAGACCTGCCTGTCTCTGCAGAGGACCGTGGTGGTCGCTCCTCTGGGGTGCCTGGTCGCGCCTCGTCCACGGGTGTGGGGGCTGCGGTGTCAGGCTCCTGGGCGGGTGAGTCGCTGCTGCCCGTGGGCGCGCTGTTCTCTCCCGCGGCGGGAGTACCGGGCTCGGGTTTGGCGTGGCCCGCCGGCACGTGTCCGGGCTGGACCTTCGTCTTGGGCGCGGGTGGTGGCTCGATGCCGTTGCTCCTGGCCCAGTCGGAGTTCTTGATGAACTCGACCGTGTCCAGGGAGTAGTACGGCCGCTCCGGGACTGGGAGCAGCGGGTACTCGCGCTCCGCGTGCGGGTTGTTCTTGCGCCCCGAGTTGCACCGGGTGCAGGCCACCACGAGGTCGTCCGGGGTCTCGGCGCCGCGGCCGGGGCTGCGGTGATCGTAGGTCCCGGCCAGACGCCCAGTGCGGGCCCGGAACTTCACGACCTGCCCGCAGTACCGGCAGGCGTCGCCGTCACGCAGACGCACGGGGATCGTGAGGGCAGGGTTGGAGTTGTCGCGCTTGCGACGCCGCTCCCACTCCACCTCCTCCTGGGTGCGCATGTGGATGAACTCGGGGTCCTCCACGATCCGCCAGCGGGCCCGCTCCTGCCCGCGCACCAGCTCGGTGACGGGCTCCAGGTAGCCGGCGAACACGGCCTGCTCGAGCAGCAGGTCTGCGCGCTCCATCGAACCAGCGACGTCGGCCGCGGTGGCCCGCGAGATGACGTAATCGGTGAGGTGCTGCGCCCCGACCGTCGCGCACAGCGTGACGAAACCGAAGACCTCAATCTTCGAGCGGTCGTCCGCGTCTGGATGCTCACGCACCTCTGCAACGATCGGGTTAGTTGCTGCTGAGTCCCCTACTCGTAGCCACGGCATCAGACGCGCTCCTGCCCATGACCCGCGCTTCCAAGACGTCCTGCTGCGGTGTCCCAGCCCGTCGGCAAGGGTCGCGCGGGTCGTCCGGCGTGCTGCGGGAAGCCGTCGCGCTTCCAGCCCAGGGTGGCGCGGTGTCCCCGCAAGGCGGGGGTCGCGCGGATAGGGCGGTGTGCTGCGGTGCGGCCGGCAGTGTGCTGCGTACGTGGTGGCACAGGGAATCTCCCATCTGGTGGATCATGTGGTCGGGATACGCCGTCCTGCGGCGCTGAGGCTCACGATCGCGGCTCCTCGGGTGGCCTCGGGACGACCTCGAGTAGCTGCCCACGGAACCCGACCCGGGCGCGCACGGTGCTGCGGGGATCCACGTCGAGGTCTTGGAGGGTTCTGGTCCACAGGATGAGATCCGCGACGGTGAGGCCGGCCTTCTTGTCCCCGGCATGCACCGGCAGGCTGGTGTGTGCGGTCATGAGTTGCCCTTTCGCTGTGTCGTGCGGTGCACGAGCACCGGTGTGGTGCACTCCACCCGCACGGGGGCCTGTCGACCGTCACGTAGCTGCAGGTCCAGGCGCACCTGGTCACCGTCGGCGGCCACGGCGCAGAGGATGCCGCGTGAGCTGCGATCCGTGGTCCCCACAGACACCAGGTGACCCACGTGATCGGACGTGACCTGCCCGGCGAGATGGAATGTCTTGTGGTGGTCGCGGCGCTTCCCCGGCACGAACCGGCTCACAGCTCAGCCCTCCGGGTCAGCTCGGCACACTCGCGCGGGAACGCCTCGATGGTCGCCGGGTCCTGGCGGAGCCGATTGACCTCCATCCAGAACACCGTGTCAAGGGTGGGTCCGTCCTGACTGAACCCATGGCGGGCCATGAAGTCGTGGACGTCGCGGTCACGAATCCCGCGGTACTTGTACCGGGCGATCGCGAGCGTGAGTGCCCCGGCGGTGAACGCCTTGGGGGTGGCGGTGTTAGTGGTCATGGTGGTCCCCGTCGATCTCTGCCTGTAGTGCGGCGACGGCGGCCTCCATCGCATGAGTCTGCGAGGTGTGCGGGCCTATGGGGGCGTCACACTCCCCACAGTGACCCAGGGGACCATCGGGACCGTCACCATCCGCAGGTGCCACGAGCCGGTGCTCCTCGTACGTGTCGAGCACGATTTGGATCATGCGCGGGGTGATCGTGGGGGTGTTTCCCTTGAGGTCGGCTTGTATCTCGCGGGTGTGCTGGTTCTCAAGGGGGCGGCCAATACAGAACCACGCGGTGTTGAGCACTTGCCCTTGGAACCCGCGGTTGACTTGTAGCTCCCAGTACGCCTGGCACTCGGGGCATTTCCATGTGGCGCCCTCGAGCTCGTCGAAGGCCATGGCGGTGACCTCGGGGTCCTCGTCGGGCCTGCACTGGTGGCGGGTGTAGATGATCGACATGGGTCAGTCCTCCTCGGGTGGCACGGTGGTCGTGTAGATCCCCGACGTGGGGAGATCGTCGGGGTCCAGCCCGTAGGTCTGGCAGGGGCAGGTGTCGCCGTCCCACATCGGGCACAACTCGGCGTTGCATCTGGCCATGGGTCAGTCCTCCTTGAGTTCGCCGGTGTCTGGGTCGATGACACTGGAGAGCAAGTTCTTGAGCTCGTCCTCGACCTCGATGGGCAGCTCAACCATGCCGGTGCGGCGCTCGATCGCACGGCGCACGAGCTGGTCCGCGGTCGTGAGATCAGCGCCGGTGACGACCTCGATACGGTGAATCGCTGCGGTCGCCTCTGCCTCGCCCGTGTCCACATCGGTGGTGATCTTCGAGGGGCGGATAATGCCGACCACCAGGTACGTGCGCTGCGGGTCGGCGACCATCAGGCTGTTGATCTGGGTGAGGCCGTTCTCCTTGGGGAGCGAGCCGGATAGCTTCGTCATCGGATGGTTGCTCCTTGGGTGCGGGGCCGGGGCGAGCCAGTGGCCTTGATGGTGATGGTCCCGCCCGGGTCGGTCGGGTGCCCCGTTTCGGGGTCCTGGCAGATGCGGAGCTTGGCGTCCTCCGCGAGGGAACACTCCGCGGCCTGGACGAACTTCTTGAGCTCCCCGACGGGGATGGGGTTTCGGTAGGTGGCCTCCACGGTCACCTGGGGATCAGCGAGCATGACTACTTCCTTTCGAGGACGTCGAGCAGGGTCACTCGCTCGGCCGGCTCTACGGGCGGGAGCACGGCGAGCGCGGTGAGGGTGAGGAGCAGCACCACCGTGGTGGCGGCGAGGATCGGGGCTGCAGCAGCGGCCAGGAGGGCCCAGTTGAGGACGGTCACGACGACGCGTCTGGGTTCAGTGCGCCGGTGAGGGCGGCGGTCAGCGCGGCGACGGTGCGGTAGTGGGTGTCGAACAGGCGTCGGCGAGGTGTCCAGGAGTGCCAGGTGTATTGGTAGGCGGACAGGGCCCGGTCAACCATGTCCGGGGTCACGGTCCGTGCGGCCAGGAGTGCCTTGTTCAGCCGCTCGATCTCGTCCAGCATGTCCGGGATGTCGGTGCGGGCATGGACGATGAACGCGCGGTCCTCGGGTGTGTAGGTCTCAGCCACAGGATTGTTGACGTCCGGCCCCTCGACCCAGGTGTCCCCGCCAGGGATCACTCCGGCCGCGACGCCGACCATGAGACGACCCTGCATGTGTCGCTGACCGTCCTGGTCCAGCCAGGGTGCCCATGGTCCTTCGGTCGACCAGGTGACTCGTGCCCGCACCTGTGCGTGGCGTTCCGGTGTCCAGGTCATGAGGGGTCCTCCTGCTGTTCTTCTCGGATCGCGGCGAGCGCGGCTTGTGCTTCGTAGGGTGTGGCGCCGTAGCGGGTGCGGCAGAGGTCGAGCATGCCGGGGTCGTCGGTGGTTTCGAGGACGCGGCGGAGTGCTGCGAGGTAGTCGGCCCATTGGGAGGCGGGCATGAGGGGGACGGTCAGAATTTGCATCGGGTTACCTCGGTCCATTCGATGTGCCAGTGGTCGTGGCGGCGGGGCTCCCCGAGGAGGTCGCGCGCCCACTTGGTGGCCTGGTCGTGGTTGGGTGCGGTGACGCTGATTGAGTGCACCCGGGCCCACGGGTAGAAACCCGGGGTCTGGCCGGTCTTGTACTCGACGGCGCGGCCGGTGAACCTGAACCAGGGGTCGGGCTCCACGTACGGGTGGGCGGCCGGGTCCGCGAGGATCTGCGCGGTCGTCGGGGCGGGGGCGCTCATGACACAGCCCTGATACCGGGGGCCGGCTGACGCGTTGCAGGACGGCCGTCCTCCGGGACACCGCGAGCGCGGCGGCGTGCGATGTACGGGTCGACGTCGGCGAGGTCCTGTTCGGGCCAGCGGGCGTAAACGTCGTACGTGTTGGTCTTGCGGTGGCGGACGCTCCTGGCCTCGCAGCCGCGTTTGCGCATCGACGTGGCCGCCGAGGAGGACTTCTGGTCCTCGAGGATCAGCGCCCACTTGCCGGGATGCTCTTTGAGCTGCGCGACGAGCTGGTCGCGTTCGCGGGACGTCTGCCGTCCCCGGCCGGTGGCGGACTCTGGGGGGTCCTGCCACTTGATCTGCATGCTCATGGCTGCTCCTTGTTGGTGGTTGGTGTTGTGCTGGTCTGCTTCCAGGTGCCGCCGCCGTAGAACCCGTCGTTGATCCGCATGAACCCCGCGAACGGGTCCACACGTTCTTGGACGAGGGCGAGGTCCTGGCCACGCATGCCCGGAACCTCTTCGATCAGTCGGGCGCCTATGGCCTCGTGGAGGGCTGGCATGACGTCGTCCGGGTCACCGGCCGAGGGGTCGATCTTGATGACGACGTCGAACGCGACGTTGCGAGTGCGGCCGGCGCGTGGGAAGTGGACTGCGAACGTGGCTGTGAAGGGCTGCTGTGGTGTGCTCATCAGAACGGGGGCTCCTGCTCGATATCGGCGGGCGGCATGCCGTCGAACGCGTCCTGCGCGGACGGGGCGCCCGCGTCCCACGTGTCACGCCGCGGCGCGGGGCCCGGATCGTTGGTGCGGGGTGCGTAGCCGTGGCCGCCATTCGGGCCCGGGCCGAAGCCCTGCGAGGAGTTCCCGGTGCCGCGCTGGTTGCGCGTCACCTTGGCGGTCGCGTACTTCAGCGACGGGCCGATCTCGTCCACCTCGAGTTCCGTGGTGTACCGGCGGTCGCCTTCCTTCGTCTCGTATGACCGGGCCTTGAGCCGGCCCTGGACGATCACCCGTGTGCCCTTCGACAGGGACTCCGCGACTGACTCAGCCATGTCTCGCCAGACCGAGCAGCGCAAGAACAGGGTTTCCTGGTCCCGCCATTCGTTGGCCTGCTTGTCGAACGCGCGCGGGGTGGACGCAACGGTGAAGTTAGCCACGGCGGCTCCGGACGGGGTGAAGCGCAACTCCGGATCAGAAGTCAGATTCCCGATCACCGTGACAACGGTCTCGCCAGCCATCAGAGCACCGCCTCGAGCTGGTCGACGTCGGCCTCAACCTCGTCGGACACGAGGTGATGCCCACATACGGGCCACAACGCCCCGCACCACGAGCACAGCGGGCCCGCTCCGCCAGCACTGATCGGGAACACGCCCGCCGCGTGGGCGGCTCCGAATCCCTCGAGGTAGTTCGCGAACCAATCCGCGAACGCCTCCGGCGACTCGTGGTCACGCTGCGCGTCCTCGATGACGCGGATCAGCTTTCTCGTGGCCGTCACCCTCGGCGGACGGGAGAACGCGGGCTGCTCCTCCGCAGGGACCTGCAAGATCTCGGTGTAGTCGTACGGTGCGGGCATCACGATGCCTTTCTGTTCGGTTCGGTCTTGCCCTCGATCTGGTGGGCACGGCGACGGATCTCCCACATCTGGGGCAGCGCCGCGGTGAGCGTGGTGTGCGCCTGGTCCATGGCCACCTGCATTCCCATTGCCAGTGCCACCGCCTCGTCGCGCTCCTCGACCGCGTCATCACGGACCTGCTGGCTGTCCGCGAGGGCACCCTCGAGGTCGGTGATGCGGCGTTCGAGCGGGACGACGCTCGGGGCCGGCGGTGTGGTCGCCAGTTCGGCCCGGGCCTGGGTGAGCTCAGCGCGGGTGATCTGGTGGGCGCACTGCTCCTCGGCGAGCTCGGCGCGGACAGTGTCCGTGCGCTGCTCGGAGCGGGACAGGGCCGCCTCCGCATGGGTACGGCGGGACTGCTCCGCGGCAAGCCGCTGCGACGTCGTGTCAATTCGCTGTTCGCGCTCGGCACGCAGGGCGGCGAGGAGCGCGCGCACGCGGGCGGTGTTGGCCTTCGCTCGAATGCGGTGGCGACGGTTGTAGGCCTGAAGGAAGCCCTGCTTTTCGGCGGCTGATGTCACCGCCCGTTCGAGGAGCTTCACGCGCGCGGCCAGCTGGTCGCGCTGCTGCTCGACCTTGGCCAGACGCTGCGAGTCCGCCGTCGCGGCGGTCTGGGCGGCGCCGCGGGCGGGATCACGGTAGACGTACCCGCTCACGCGACCCACACCCTCGGGCCGGCCTCGTGCGCCTCACGCAGAGCGATCGCGCGCCCACACACCAGCGCGGCGGGCACTGACGCCGCCAGCCATGTGGCGACGGTGGTGACGATGCAGAGGGTCAGCAAGGGACCTCACCCCAGCTCACATAGTCAGCCGCGTCGTCGTCGACGGTGCTCAGCACATGTTTCCGCTCGGCGTATTGATGGGCGACGAGCATGGCCTCGTCCCAGGTATCGCAAACTCCGACGTATGTGCCCGTGAAGCTCCCGCACCATGGCTCCCGCTCAAGTGCCCAGACGTACCAGAAGTCCTGAGACAACCGGCTACCAGCAAGGAGCAGGTTTCGAGGATCGGCGTTGGGGAGCCTGCTGAACAGGCCGACCTCGCCCTTGTGAACGGACATGCGCGGGCGGTCCAGATCACGACGTCGCGCTCGGGACTGCGCCAGGCGCTGCTGCTCCTCGTGGGTTTCCAACAGCTCGCGGGCACCGATCATGGCCTTCGTGACCGCGGCGGCGAACGCGGCGAGGCGCTGGGAGATCAGCGGCTCAGCCACGACGATCACCCACCCCGCCATGGGCCAAGGTGTACAGGCCAAGGCCGATCAGGCCGGCCATGAGGACGGTCATGTTCCCACCGCCGGCCAACCAGGCCTCGAGCGGGTCCGGGATCAGCGCGCAGACCGCGTTGAGAATCGTGTTCATTGGTCTTGTCCTGTCGTGTCCTGGGCGGGTGCCCGATCGAAAGAGGCCGGGGAGAACTCGAGGTCCGCGGCACATGTGTCCCCCAAGAACACTTGTGCGGGGGCGGTCCCCGAGTTCCCCCACGAGATCTCGAACGGCGCAGAGTTCCGCACGGCCCGAGACAGGCAGTGGTGGACGAACCTCGCCACTGCGATCCGGCGGGAGCGGGCGTCCGTATGACGGACAATGCCCACGACCTCCCAGTCGGTGTCCGAACGCAGGTCCGTGAACGTGACCTGCTCGTAGGTGGTGGCCTCCCCCGCGCTCATGACGCCGCCCGCTCGTTGTGCGCAGCCCGCGAGCGCGCGGTGGTGCGGAACGGTGAGACCGTGGGCGGGGTGAGCTCCGCCGCCGGCTCCGGGCCCTGGTCTGATGCACGCCCGGGCTTTTTCCTGTCGGACGGGCGGACGGCGGTGTGGCGCAGGAGCGCGCGCACGTCCTCCGGGAAGAACAGGATCTTGCCGCGGCCACCGCGGTGGTGGGCGATCTCTCCGCGGGAGGCCATGCGCTTGAGCTCCGACTCGGAGTACAACAGCGTGGTCTGCGCGACCTCGGCCGGGGTCATGGGCGTGAAGTCCGTGGGGGTGCTCATCGGTCTGCCTCCGAGAGGAAGTCGCGGATGGAGTCGAGGCCTTTGGAGGTGATGCGCACCTGGGGGGCGGCGTGGACGCGCTCCCCCGTCTTCTGGTCCTCGTACGTGCGGGCGCGCTCTGCCAGGCGGCCCCGGTCGATCTGGACCTGGTAGGCCCGCGGGTTGCGCTTGGCGTCGCGGTAGATCCACCGCTTCGACTCGAGCAGCCGGCGCAGCTTGTGCTCACCGATCACCCGGCCGGAGTTCCGGGACAGCGCCTTGGCCGCCTCGTTGACCGAGACGTCACCGGTGGAGGCGAGGAACTGCGACCAGGCGTTGGCCTTCGGCTCGAGCTCAGCGATCTTCGCGGTGGACTCCTCCACACGGGCCGTGAGAATCTGCATCGCCTCGAGCACCAGTTGATCCGCGGACTTCGGAAGCGCGTGGGCCTCAGCCACCTCTGCCTCGCGGGTGCGGACCGCGAAGTACGACTGGGCCGCGGCGATCTCCGGTTTGCGCGGGTCACCGTTCATGGCCACGAGATACGCGGCGTAGCGGCTCAGCTGGTAGTCCTTCCGGGGACGACCACCAGAGTTTTCGGTGACGCCAACGAAAAGTGTCTCGACGCTCAGGCCCTGGTTCGCGGCCGCGACCATGCTGCGATCCACTGCCGCCACGAAGTTGCGCCAGTCAGCCCCGTACCCGAGCAGCGGCATGAGGTCCCGCGCCGACCACCACTCGCGAGCGCCGTCGGTCTGCTTGATGTCGTCGAACGGGGAGCCGCCGAGCTGGTCTCCGAACAGGTTCAGATCCTGGCTCATGCCGCACCACCCTCGGTACGCTCGGAACCCCGAGCAGAGGAGACACCACCATGGCCACCCAGATCTACCTGTCCAGGCCGACCGCCGTGATTCCCGTCGCGAACGTGTTCGTCGCTGGTCTTCTGCAGCGCGCGGTTCAGGCGCGCTTCGAGGGCGGCGCCGAGACGGTGGCCCTTGTCTACGACTACCGCGGCGAGCCGCAGTCCGTGGAAGTAACCCCGCAGACCGATTGGGAGATCACGACGACCGACGCCGCGTGCCTCCTCGACGACGAGGAGCTGGCGACGTTCAACAACCGCGGGTTTGTCGGCCAGGTTGAGCCGTTGACCGGCCCCATCGATGTGGCGGTCGCGGAAGAATTCATCAGGGAGACCACTCCGGAGGTTTGAGGTCGCGGCCCGCACCTGATTCTGGAACCACTCGAGCGTCTCGGGCCGATAGAACGGGCGAGCGGGCACGGGCCGCAGGCCCTGCACGGGCCGGTCAAGATCAGCCTTCGTCCGTGGCGCGTGCTGGCGCGAGCACTTCAAGCACGCCACCACCACCTCACCGCTGTAGATGAAGCCCCCGGCCTGCGGCCCACGCCGCTGCCGGAAGTCCACCAGCTGCCCGCACACACGGCACTGGTCACCGTCACGGCGGCGAGCGCGAACCTGGGCTTCCCGGCTCCTGGTGCGTTCGCGGTCCGCGCGCTCAACCTCCGCCGACGCGCGCATCTCCCGGCGTGCTTTCACGAAGAACGCCTCCTCCTCCGTGAACTCCAACTGCGTGCTCATGCTGCACCTCTCTGGTTTGCGACAACCTGGTCACTTGCCACTTTGGGCATGGGCTTCAAGGTCTCCTCCTCGAAGAGGTCCTCCCAAGGGACATCCAGGCGGGCCGCGATGGCTACCGCGAGATCCTCGGACAGGGTCGGCATCTTGCCGGACTCGATCAGATAGATCGTGTTCTGCGAGCGCCGGACAAGGAATGCCAGGTCACGTTGCGAGTAGAAGCGCTGCTTGCGCCACCGCCGGATCCTCGCCGGATCTTTGACACGCATCCACGTCTCCTTCCGTTTTCCGCGGTTGTACTTGAACCGCTCGATCGTGATGACTGACATCATGCCTCCTCGTGAATCGTTTTGACAAGTGAAACCTATGCCACCTGTCACTCACTTGTCAACATGACCTATTGCTCTTGCCGCTATTTATGCCACCGTGACTGCCATACTGGGGTTGTCACTTGTCACGAAACTTCCCCGCCCACTTCCTCAACATCTGCTCCGAAAGGCACAGTTCCCATCGTGAACCAGCCGCGATCCCTGCAAGACCTAGCCCAGATGGCCGCAGAGCGACACCAGCTCTCCGGACGACAGCTAGCGCTCAAGGCGCAGGGCGCCGGCTATCCGCTCACCCACACTGTGGTCAACCAGATCCTCGCCGGGCGCTACACCTCCCAGCTGCGATCCGATCGACTGCGCGGCCTAGCCTGGCTAGCCGGTGTGAGCGAGCGGACCGCGTTCGCAGCGGCAGGCCTCCCCGCACCCGGCCAGCCGCTTGCCGATGAACTGCCCGACGGCGTGGACAACCTCTCCCCCCGCGCACGCAAGGCAGTCCTCGAGCTGATTAGGGTGCTCGTCGAAGCAGAGAGAAGTGACCACCATGAATACGACACCGAGGACCACGAGCAGGAACCGCGGGCGGAAGCGGGCGGCGCGCAGCCGACGCAACCGTCCCCCATGAACCACGCCGGGGTGAGCCCGGCGCAAGACGGCCTCGCGGCCAGGCGTCGCACGCGGCCGGCTCCGGTAGATCGTGAGCTCGCGGTGGCGGCGGATGACTCGCCGAGCGTGGGCCGATCGATGCGTGAGGCGCAGGATGATGCCGCCGAGGCACCAGACGCTGGCGGTGAGTGGGACGACGGGGCCTGATCCCACGACACGTTGTGACGGATGGCAACGGCGGGCCCGTGTCCCGGTAGGTTTATGCGCACGCACTCGTTTGCTTTCGCATGAGAGATCCACCGCGCACGTCACACCAGGGAGAACCACATGAGCACCCCCGTCAACGGCCCGGGCCCCGAGGGTCAACCCGAGAACCACCGCCCGCAGGATGGTGGACAGCAGGGCTACCAGCAGGGCTACTACCAGGAGCCGCCGAAGAAGAAGCGGAAGAAATGGCCGTGGATCGTGGGCGCCATCGTCCTCCTGCTGATCCTGCTCTTCGCCGGTTGCGCCGCGCTGATCGGTGGGGCGGCGAAGTCAGTGAACGACTCCATCCAGTCCAGCGCGCCGAGCGAGTCAGCCGAGGGCGGGAGCAGCGACGGGGCCGCGAGCGGGAAGGACCAGCTGCAGGTCGACGCCACAGCATCGGAGTCGGCCACCGCCTCCTACGGTGCCGGCGGATCCATGAGCACCGCCGAGATGGGCACGACCTGGACCGAGACCGTGACCGCCAAGACCACGGACTTCTTCACCGTCACCGTGCAGGACAAGTCCGGCGCCTCCGACGCCAAGGTGACCTGCAAGCTCACGCGCGATGGCAAGACAGTCCAGGAGAAGTCCGCGACGGGTGCCTACTCCATCGCCACCTGCACGGACACGCCGTAACCAGAACGCACCACCAGCACTACACACGAGGCGGGGCCCGGGGTCACCCCGGGTTCCGCCTTATGTGTGTCCCCGCCCGCAACTACATTCGAACGCATGTTCGACCCTTGGGCAATCACACACGAGCGCGGTATCGAGGTCATCCGCCTCCCCCTGCGGCACCTCAGCGGCTACACGGATGGCCGGCGCATCTGGTTGGACCAGCACCTCACAGCCACAGAGGCCCGGTGCACCCTCACCCACGAGCTCATCCACCTCGCCCGTGGCCACGACCAGCACCAGCCGCCTGCCGTCGAGGACCGCGTACGCGCGGACACCGCGCGCCTGCTTGTCCCCTGGGCGGCCATCACCGCGCATGCCGGGTCCCAGCTGAGCCCCTGGCACCTCGCCCACGAGCTCGGCGTGACGGAGCGTGTGCTCGCCGACCGCCTGCAGCACGCGAGCGCCGCGGAGATCGCAGAGCTGCGACGCGTGGGTAGCTAGATCCCCACTACGGGTAGGACACGACGAGTGTAGCGGCCGCCGTATCGCACCGTTTCGGGCCGTTCTGCCGTGTACCGTAAGCCACATTGTGAGCGACACCCCCCCCGCAGTGAAGACGAGAGATCCCCGCAGACGATGAACACCCCCACCGAGGTTGAGAACGAGCCGATCAGGTCCGTCAAACTCCTGGCGCAACCGTCCCCCGTCTGCTCCGGGAGCGCTGAGCTCCAGTGACCGGGCCCCGGAAGTACACCAAGACGAAGACGGTCTCCTTCTACACCCTTACCTACATGGAGGGACGGAAACGGCACTACATTGATGAAGGGGCAATCGATTGGGCCGCGCTGTTCGAGTCGTGGAAAGACCGGCCCCGCTCCGACTTCACCCTCGAGGGCATCGAGTACGAACCCCGCGTCCAAGACGGGAACGCCGTACTCATCATGCACAAGCCGCTCTCCTCGGACTTCCTCACCAAGGGCGGTGAGACCGGCCCTCGAGTCGATGCAGAGCCCGCCGATGAGGAGGCCCTCCGCAGGTTCGCCAAAGCGACAGCCGTGGTCTTCATCGGAAACGGAGACATCATCGGTGTCGGCAAGGGTGGCGATGCTTCGAGCCCCGGCCTCACGTACCTGCGGCAATTCCTCGACGAGTACGTGCCCATGCACGGTTCGGCAAGCTGGAGGACCGACCCGTTCCTTGCAGAGTCCGACCTGCGCCGGCTTAAGACCGAGGCCGAGGCCGTTCGCCAGTTCTCCTTCAAGTACCACACGCAGAAGGACCTCTTCGATGCGGAAGCGGCCACGTCCACGAGCTTCAACTCTTCGATGCACCGACTCGCGGACTCCGTGGAAACGGACATCGTTGTCAGCATCGATGTGGCCCTGCCTCCCAGCGCCTCCAGGCAACAACGGCAGAACATGCGGAATTTCATTCGCGCGGAAGCCGCAGACCTGGTCCGACACTCTGCTGCGAAACCACCCGCCGTCACCGCGGAGATCGATGGGGTCGAGGAGGAGCTCTTCCTTACCAAACACCGCCTCACCCGCACCGCCGAGATCACCAAGGAGAGCGCGATTTCCGGGTCCTTCAACGCGCTCGTGAACGAGGTGATCAGGGTCTCAGTTGAGGTCGATGAAGACCTCTTCGAGTAGCCTGGGATGACTGGGCGCAAGGGGAGGTGACGAACGATGAAAACCTGGCTGATCCATCACCCATGGTTCGACTTCGTCATCGCAGGCAGCATGGCTCTGCTGGCCCTTCTCGTCGGCAAGGCGGTAGACATGGGCATTGCCACGACGACCCGGACTGCGGTGGCCGGCGCGGTGTCAGCCTTCGCAGGCATAGCTGTTGCGGCGGAGATCTTCGCGTTCAGCCACCTGTATGCCTCCACGAGCGAGCGGCTGCAGCGAATCTTAGCGGCTGGTGATAACGCCAAGGTCATGGCCAGCAACTGGATCAGCTCATTAGTGGGAACCGTGGGATCTGCGGTCGCCGCCATCCTGGTCCTCATCGTCAGCGATGCTCTTCCTACCCTGGCTCTCTCCACACTGCTCGGCGCGACAGGCCTCACGGCTCTTGGCTTGTGCCGAGCCATCTACTGGCTGGACTTCACTCTCCTCCAGCACCGCGTCGAGCAGCAGGTCTCCGTTGATCCCCGTCCCCCGGGGGTCCCGACGAAGTCGCGGAGAACCCCCAGACAACCAGAGAAGATCTGAGGCCCGCTCGCGTCACCGGCTACTTCGTTCCGCGGGTGGAGACCGAGCGGTTGCTCGTACCCTGGGCGGCGATCACCGCGCACACCGGCTCGCAGCTGGGCACCTGGCACCTTGCTCCGGAGCTCGACGTCACCGAGCGCCTGCAGTACGCGAGCTCGGAGGAACTGCAGGTGCTGCGCGGGGCGGGTAGCTAGTCGAGGGCTGCGGCGGCGGCGACGTCGGCGTCTGCTGCGAGGTGGCCGTAGGTGTCGGAGGTCGTCTTGATGGACTCGTGGCCCAGGCGGCGCTGGATGACTGTGAGCGGGACTCCTGCGGCGATCAGGCGCGAGGCGTGGGTGTGGCGCAGGTCGTGGACACGGGGGCGTGCACGGAGCTGGCCATCGAGCGCGCGCATGGCGGGTTCCCAGACGAGGCGGTGGAAGACGACGTTGTGCAGGGGGCCTTCACGGGAGGGGAACACGAGGTCGGCGGGGGTCTTGTCGGCGATGTGTTCGCGCAGCTGGGCGGTGAGGGCTTTGGGGAGAACGACGCTGCGGCGGCCTCTGGCGGTCTTGGGTGCCCCGGTGACCCATTCCCCGCCCGCGCGCTTCCAAGCCCGGGAGACGGCCACCACGCCATGCTCCTGGGCTAGATCCAGGTCTGCCACCTGCAGGGCGGTGGCCTCGGACCAGCGCAGGCCCGTGCCGGCGAGGAACTGCACGAGCAGCTTATGTCGGGCCTCGGGGATCGTGGCCACGATCAGGTCCAGCTCCTCGGCGGTGAGGAACACGGGCTCGCGGCGGGCTTCACCCGTGGGGAGTTTCACGCCCTTGGCGACGTTGGCGTCCACCAGCCCGCGGGCGGTGGCATCAGTGAGCGCGGCCGAGAGCAGGGAGTGGACGTTCTTCTTCGTCTTCGCGGCCACGGTCATTCCGTTGACCCACCTGTTGACGTCCGTGCGGGTGAGCGTGTCCACCGGGATGGCGCCGAGGGTGGGGGTGATGTGGCGGGCCGCGATCCTGCGGTACTTCTCCCGGGTGCCGGCCGAGACACCGGTGAGGCCCTCGATGTGCTCGGCGACGACGGTGGCCACGGACGGTGCGGTGGAGCGCATCTTGGAGGCCGCCTGGGCCGCGAGCGCGAAGGACTGGCCGTTGGCGTTGAGGAAGTCCGTGAGGGACTGGGCGTCGGCGCGGGTGGCCAGTGTGCGGGAGGTCTGCTTGCCGGTGTCGGCGTCGCGCCACAGGACCGCCCAGGAGGTGGTGCCGTCCTTGCGGGTGCGCTCTCGGATGCTGGCCATGCCCTGAATCGTAGGGTCTGTGTCAACGAGAAAGGCCCCGGTGTCAACACCGGGGCCTTTCTCCTGCCCCTGACTAGGGGCCTTACTGTGCGCGAGGGGGGACTTGAACCCCCACCCTCTAATACGAGGACTAGCACCTCAAGCTAGCGCGTCTGCCTATTCCGCCACCCGCGCAGGTGTCCGAACCGCGGCGTTTCCGATCTCCCGAAAACCTTCTCGGCCCGTGGCAACGACAAGAAACGTACCACAGTTGCGCGGTCCGTTCGAACTCGACCAGGGCCGGACCGTGCACTCCTCGGGAGCACGGCCCGGTGCGGGTGCTACCGACCTGCCTGCGCCAGGAAGTCCTCCGCGCCACCCACGAGTTCCACGTGACCGGTGGGAACGTCCGCAGTGACCATCGCGGCGATCTCCTGGGCGAACTCATGGACGGTGTAGAGCTTCCCGGCGGCCTCGCGGCGCTCATCCAGTGCTCCCGGGCGGGCCCGGTTGAGCAGCGTGGCCGTGACGGTGCCCTCGATCATGTCCGCGGAGACCACCACGAAGCCGATGCCCTTGTCCTGCAGCTCGGGCACGCGAGCCGTAAGGGTGTCTTCCCCGGCGCGCTTGGACTTGGCCACGGCCTCGTACTCGGGCATCGTCTCCACGTCGTTGATGAAGTGTGCCTGGTGGCTCGTGACGAACACCACGCGGCCACCCTGGGGAAGCGTCCGCAGGGCCTCGGTCAGGGTGTCGTTCTGGGCGTCACGGTTCAACCGCAGGGCGTAGTCCTCACCCATCTCGGTCTCCATGCCCCCGGAGGCGTTGAGGATCAACACGTCCACGCCACCGAACTCGTCCACGGCGGCACGGAACAGACCCGCGCGAGACTCGGCGTCTGTGATGTCCGCCTGCACGGCGATCGCGTGGCCGCCGGCCTCCGTGATCTCCTTGACCACCTTGTTGGCCCGGGGGGCCTTCTGGCGGTAGTTGACCACCACGTTGGCGCCCTCACCGGCGAGGATCTTGGCGGTGTCCGCGCCCACGCCTCGCGAGGATCCGGTGATGACCACGGTCTTGCCTGCCACTGAACTCATGCGGTTTCTCCTTCGAGGGGTGCGGGAATCGGCGGTGTCAGTGCCCCAGGCCCAACCCGCCGTCTACGGGGATGATAGCGCCGGAGACGTAGGCCGCGGCGTCGGAGGCAAGGTATTCCACCGCTCCGGCGACCTCTTCCACGTGCCCGAAACGCTGGGCCGGGATCATGGAGAGGTAGTTGTCTTTGACCTCGTCGGAGAGCTCATGGGTCATGGCGGTGTCGATGTAGCCGGGGGCCACCACGTTGGCGGTGATCCCGCGGGAACCGAGTTCGCGGGTGATGGCGCGGGCCATGCCGACCAGTCCGGCCTTGGAGGACGCGTAGTTCACCTGACCCGGCGCGCCCGTGTACCCCACCACGGACGAGATGAAGATGATCCGGCCGTGCTTCAGTCGCATGAACCCCTTGGTCGCGCGCTGCACCACCCGGAACGCGCCGGTGAGGTTGGTGTCGATCACGTCCTGGAAATCGGCGTCCTTCATGCGCACCAACAGGGTGTCCTTGGTGACCCCGGCGTTCGCCACGAGTACCTCCACGGGACCGAACTTCCCCTCGATCTCCCGGAAGGCCGCGTTCACGGAGGCGGTGTCGGTGACGTCCGCCTGCACGGTGTACGCGCCGTCGGGCCCGTCCCTACCGGAGCGCGAGGTGACCACCACGTTGTCCCCGGCGGCGATGAACCGTTCCGCGATCGCGAGGCCGATACCTCGATTGCCTCCGGTGACGAGCACGGTGCGAGCGGCGGAGGACTGGTCAGACATGATGGAACCTTCCGTGGAGGGGCGGGCGCGGCGGGCAAGCCCACCCTCGTATCAAGACCTCACAGCATCCTAACCGGCCTCTGACCGGCGGACATCCCCCGCTTGGGCGCCACACACAACGGTGAGATAATGCTCAGAACGCTCACAGTCAGCCGTGGCAGTGTCGCCCCGCGGGTACACCCCCAGATCGTTCGCCGAAGGACCGGTTCCCATCTCACCTTCCCAGCCGCAGTCGCATGGTTCCACCGAGGTTCATTCGATCACCTCGGCGGCGGATCCGCACACCACCGACATAGCACACCGCATGAAGGTCTATTCCTTCCAGATGGCGCTGCGCGTGGTGTGCATCATCGGAGTGGTGCTGATCGACAACCTGATCGCGCGGATCCTGCTCGTGCTGGGCGCTGCGATCCTGCCGTGGCTCGCGGTCATGATGGCCAACCGCGGCGCGGACCGCTCCGAACGCTCGGGTTCCGCGTACCGCCCACCCACGCGCACCGAGTTGCCCACGAGCGCCGAGTCGCAGGAGCGGGCACCGGATCCGGAGACCGTGGTCGTGGACGGGGAGTACACCGCCCCGCCCCCGCAGCGCGAACTGCCCCCGCCCCGCGCGGTCACGCGCCGCAACTGAAGCGGGCCCGCCCCCGCGCCCACCGCACCGCACGATTTCTGGGAGGATTTCTTCACCGTGGGATTCGATCTGCTCGGCTCTCTGGACCCGCAACGCCCCGCGCCCGACGACGCCGCACCCCGCCCCCGCGCGGCGGCACCCGAGGCCGTGTGCTCTCGCCGGGGCTGTTCGCGTCCCGCGCAGTGGACCCTGCTGTGGAACAACCCCCGCGTGCACACCCCCGAGCGCCGCAAGGCGTGGCTCGCGTGCGACGAGCACCGGGAGCACCTGGCCGACTTCCTGGGCCAGCGTGGCTTCCTCAAGACCATCACACCGTTCGAGGCCCCCGAGGACGCGACGCCCGACGCCGCTGCGAGCCAGGACATCCCGCACGAGCCCGGCGCGGGTGACGGCCGCGCCGAGGTCGGGGACGGCGGCGTCGTCCGACCCGAGGAATCGGGGCGCACGCCTTGATGCGCAAGTACAAGTTCCTGGGCACCCCCACGTGGCTCGGCTGGTTCGCGCTGTGCTGCGTAGCTGCGGCGCTGTGCCTCTACCTGGCCCACTGGCAGATGTCCCGCAACGACCACCTGGTCGCGGAGAACGCCAAGATCAGCAAGAACTACGACGCCCCGGCCTATGACTCCGCCCGCGGCATCCCCCTGTTCCAGGACTACGACGACTCGCAGACCTGGCACCCCGTGGAACTGCGCGGCACGTACGTGCCCGAGGAGACCGTGCTGATCCGCAACCGTCCGCACGACGGGCGCGTGGGGTACGACGTCCTGGTCCCGTTCCGCACCGTGGAGGGACCCGTGATCGCGATCGACCGCGGCTGGATCCCCACGGACGACTCCGCGAACGGGATGCCGTCCGCGGTGCCCCCTCCCCGGTCCGGGACCGTGACCGTGACCGCCCGGCTGCGCCCCACCGAGGGCACCCTGGACCGCGGGGCACCCGAGGGTCAGTCCGCCTCGATCGACCTGCCCGCGTTCGCCGAACGCTGGGGTGGCGCGCTGGCCACGGGCGGGTACGGAGAACTGGTCTCCGAGGACCCGCCCTCGAGCGTGACCCCGCAGGCCGGTGAACGACCGGCCATCGAGTACGGTCCGCACCTGTCCTACTCGCTGCAGTGGTACGCGTTCGCGGTGCTGGTGTTCGTGGCCTACGGGTACTCGGCCCGCCAGCACGTGAAGAACCTCGAGTGGGATCGCGCGTACGCCGCGGAGGTGGAACGCCGGTTGGCGCAGTACTACGACGCCGAGGGCAACTACATCGGGGAGATGGACGAGTCGCTGATCATCCGTCAGTTGCAGATGGCCGACGACATGCCCGCGCATCTGAAGTCGCTGTACCGACCCAAGCGCCGTCGGGCCTCCACCGGCGTGAGCAACGAAGACGAGGAGGACGCTCTACTGGACGCCCTTGAGGCCGACAGGCGACACTGAGACGCAGACCCGCGCCCGCTTACGGCAGCCGAGGGAGCCGTCCCGGCGGGCGGTCCGCCCGAGCGGACGTTGCCTTGTCGGACGGGTCACCCATGATGAAGGAGTCGCTGTGAAGATCACCGCCGCCGTGCTCGAGGAGATCGGGCTGCCGCGCCCGTACGCCGAGTCCCATCCGCTGCGCCTCCAGGAGGTGGAGCTCGCGGACCCCGGTCCGGGCGAGCTGTTGATCCAGGTCCGGGCGGCGGGACTGTGTCACTCGGACCTGTCCGTGGTGGACGGCAACCGGGTGCGTCCCACGCCCATGGTGCTGGGACACGAGGCCTCCGGGATCGTGGAGGCGGTGGGTGAGAGTGTCACGGACATCGCCGTGGGTGACCAGGTCACGACCGTGTTCCTGCCCCGTTGCGAGGAGTGCGACCAATGCGCCACGGACGGGAAGCTGCCGTGCGGTCCCGGTTCCCGCAGTAACGACGCCGGGCTGTTGCCCGGTGGTGAGCGCCGATTGCACCGCGGTGAGGAGGAGCTGTTCCACCACCTGGGGGTTTCGGGTTTCGCGACCCACGCGGTGGTCAACCGCCAATCGGTGGTGCCCGTGGACAAGGACGTGCCCCCGGAGATCGCCGCCGTGGTGGGCTGCGCGGTGCTCACGGGTGGCGGCGCCGTGATCAATGCGGGCCGTCCCAACGATGGTGACACGGTGCTCATCGTGGGTCTGGGCGGCGTGGGCATGGCTGCGCTGCTGACCGCGGTCTCGCTCGAGAAGGGCCCGGTGATCGGGGTGGACGCGAACCCGGAGAAGCTCGCGCGCGCCGTCGAACTCGGAGCAAGCGCGGTGTACTCCCCCGAGGAGCTCGCCGAGCAGGGGGTGACGGCGGCCGTGGTGATCGAGGCCGCGGGCCACCCCCGCGCGTTCGAGACGGCGGTCGCGGCGACCTCGCCCGGGGGCATCATGGTGACGGTGGGGTTGCCCTCGCCGGACGCCCGGTCCACGATCTCCCCGCTGGGGCTCACCGCGCAGGCGCGCACGATCGTGGGTTCCTACCTGGGTTCGGCGGTCCCCGCGCGGGATATCCCCGTGTACCTGGGACTGTGGCGGGAGGGGAAGCTACCCATCGAGGAGCTGATCTCCCAGCGGATCGGTTTCGAGCAGATCAACGAGGGTCTCGATGCCCTCGCGGAGGGCCGGGCAGTGCGCCAGGTCGTACTGTTCGAGAACTGAGCCCCGCCGCGCCGGGTGCGGGAGCGGCGTACGTCCCCGCACCGTACGCGCCGCGAAGAGTCCCGCGGCGCGCCAGGCCCGTTGGTCCTCCAGCGGCCGCGGCAGGACGCCCGTGCTACGCGAGGGTGATGAGGTCCTGGTAGTCCTGGCTCCAGAGGTCCTCCACGCCGTCCGGGAGCATGACCACGCGCTCGGGTTCGAGCGCCTCCACGGCGCCCTCGTCGTGGGAGACCAAGACCACGGCGCCCTCGTAACTGTGCAGCGCGTTGAGGATCTCCCGCCGGGACGCGGGGTCCAGGTTGTTGGTGGGCTCGTCCAGCAGCAGCACGTTCGCCGACGACGCTACGAGCGTCGCGAGTGCGAGTCGCGTCTTCTCGCCGCCGGAGAGCACCCCGGCGGGCTTGTCCACGTCGTCGCCCTGGAACAGGAACGAGCCGAGGATCGTGCGCACCTGGGTGTCCTGCAGGTCCGGTGCGGCGCTCTTCATGTTCTCGAGGACGGTGCGCTCGGTGTCCAGGGTGTCGTGTTCCTGCGCGAAGTAGCCGAGTTTCAGGCCGTGACCCGCGACCACCTCGCCGGTGTCCGGGTCCGCCTGGCCCGCGAGCATGCGCAGCAGCGTGGTCTTGCCCGCGCCGTTGAGCCCGAGCACGACCACGCGGGAACCGCGGTCGATCGCGAGGTCCACATCGGTGAAAATCTCGAGTGAGCCGTAGGACTTGGACAGGCCCTTGGCCATGAGCGGGGTCTTGCCGCAATCGGCGGGCTTGGGGAAGCGGATGGCCGCGACCTTGTCCTGCACGCGTTCACCCTCGATCCCGGCCATGAGCCGTTCGGCTCGGCGGATCATCTGCTGGGCGGCCACGGCCTTGGTGGCCTTGGCGCGCATCTTGTTGGCCTGGTCCATGAGCACCCCGGCCTTCTTCTCCGCGTTGGCGCGTTCACGCTTGCGGCGGGCCTGATCCTGGTCGCGCTGCTGGAGGTAGTTCTTCCACGTCATGTTGTACACATCCACCACGCAGCGGTTGGCGTCCAGGTACAACACCTTGTTCACGACCATTTCCATGAGGTCCACGTCGTGGGAGATCATGAGGACCCCGCCCTGGTAGGAACGCAGGAACTCGCGCAGCCACACGATCGAGTCGTGGTCCAGGTGGTTGGTGGGCTCGTCGAGGAGCATGGTGTCCGCGTCCGAGAACAGGATCCGGGCGAGCTCCACACGGCGACGCTGCCCACCGGAGAGCGTGTGCAGGGGCTGGTCAAGCACGCGCTGGGGCAGGTTGAGGTTGCTCGTGATGGTCGCGGCCTCGGACTCCGCGGCGTAGCCGCCGCCGGCCAGGAACTCCGACTCAAGGCGGTCGTAGCGGCGCATGGCCTTGGCCCGCACGGCGTCGTCCTCGGAGGCCATCTCCTCCTCCGCGCGGCGCAGCTTGGTGATCACACCGGCGAGGTTACGCGCGGACAGGATGCGGTCCCGGGCCAGCTGGTCCATGTCATCGACCTTGGGGTCCTGCGGCAGGTACCCGATCGATCCCGACCGCGTGACCTCACCCGCGGCGGGGAGCGTGAGCCCCGCGAGCACCTTGGTCATGGTGGTCTTGCCAGCCCCGTTGCGCCCGACCAGGCCCACCTTGTCGCCCTTGTCCACCCGGAAGTTCACCTCGTCCATGAGCAATCGCGCGCCGGCGCGCAGTTCGAGGTTCGTGACGGTGATCAACGGTGCAGGGCCTTTCGTGGGGCGGTCGAGCGAGTGCTCCCGGGACGACGCCGCACACCGTGCTCGGCGTGCGGCGCTTCGTGGATCGCGCTGGATGGAGGCGCCCGGGACAGACAGAAACCCCGTGGCTGCGGGGTCCTGCACCAGTCTACTCGCGGTCGCAAATCCACTCGACGAGCGGGCGCGGCCGGCGCGCGGGGCACCCGCGACCCAT
Organism: Kocuria sp. CPCC 205297; assembly: GCF_040981035.1. Classification (NCBI taxonomy): domain Bacteria; kingdom Bacillati; phylum Actinomycetota; class Actinomycetes; order Micrococcales; family Micrococcaceae; genus Kocuria; species Kocuria sp. CPCC 205297. The sequence goes on from NZ_JAVKPY010000005.1 coordinate 91,475, forward strand.
GCAGCGTCGTCCCGTGAGGTGCCGGCGCGGTGCACGGGCCGTGTGACCCGCCGGATGAGCAGGAGCGGTCGGGCGAGCGAGGGTGGGCGGGTGCCGAGGGCCCACACCACCGGGCTCCACTAGACTGCGGACCATGACAGCACCCGCGCGCGACACCCGCACCGTGACCTCATTCGACCTGGCCAACATCGCCGTGTTCGCCGCGCTGACGTGCGTGCTCGCGCTCGCTCCCGCCATCCCCGTGGGTGCGCTCGGGGTGCCCATCACACTGCAGACCCTCGGGGTGTACCTGACCGGCATGATCCTCGGGAGCCGCCGCGGTTTCGCCGCCCTGGCGCTGTACGTGATCGTGGGTCTGCTCGGCGTCCCGGTGTTCGCCGGCTTCGTGGGCGGACCGGCCGTCCTGGGCGGGCCCAGCGTGGGCTATCTGCTCTCCTTCCCGTTCGCCGCCGCCCTCGTGGGTGCACTCGCCCACCGCAGCGTGCGCGCCGAACGCGTACGACGCCGCGCGGGCTCCACCTCCGCGGCCCCCGAACGCCGTGGCGGGCTGGTGATCACACTCTTCGGTGCGGCGCTCGCTGGCCTCGTGCTCTCCCACGTCATGGGCATCGTGGGCATGATGCTCACCGCGGGACTGTCCCTTCGGGCGGCACTGCTCACCGATCTCGCGTTCGTCCCCGGTGACCTGGCTAAGGCACTCGTGGCGGCCCTGATCGCGGTGGCCGTGCACCGTGCCTTCCCCCGGATGGCCGGGGCGGTCCTCTGAGTGCAGCCTGCACTACGACCGGGCTCCTCCGAGCCCCTGTACTGCGCGGACGTCACCGTCACGGCGGAGGGACCCGCGGGTCCCGTGACCGTCCTGGACCGGGTCACGTGTGAGTTCACCGCGCCGCGCACCGCGGTGGTCGGGCTCAACGGCTCCGGCAAGTCCACGCTGCTGCGGCTGTTCAACGGGCTCGTGACACCAACCTCGGGTGTGGTGCGCACGGGCAGGGTGGACCCCGTGGCCTTCCCCCGGGAAGCTCGCTCGCTCGTGGGGTTCGTGTTCACCGATCCGGCCTCCCAGATCCTGATGCCCACACCGCTCGAGGACATCGAACTGTCCCTGCGGCGTCGCGTCCCGGACCGGGTGCAACGCGCTGAGCAGGCCCTGTCTTGGCTGCGCCGCATGGGGCTTGAGCACCGCGCACACCACAGCGTGTTCGACCTCTCCGGCGGGGAACGCCAGCTCGTGGCGCTGGCCGCCGTGCTCGCCGTGGAACCCCGGGTGCTCATCCTGGACGAACCCACCACGCTGCTGGACCTGCGCAATCGCCTCAAGCTGCGAGAGCTGCTGGACGGATTACCCCAGCAGCAACTTGTGAGCACTCACGACCTCGACCTCGCCGAGAGCGCCGAGCACGTGGTCGTGGTCCACGAGGCACGGATCCTCGATCAGGGTCCGCCCGAGCTCGTGCTCCCCCGGTACCGCGCGTGGTGCGCGCACGGTTTCCCCGGGGAGACTGCGTGAGGAGGTCGCGCGCCGACGACCTGCTGGGCACGTACGTCCCCGGGACCTCGATCCTGCATCGCAGTCCCCTGTGGCTCAAGACCGTGGTGCTGCTCGGCGCGTGCGTGGCGATCATGGCCGTGCGCGCGTGGCCGGTGTCCCTCGCGGCATTCGCGCTCAGCGCGGTGGTGTCCGCGGTCTGTGGTTTGGGGTTACGGCGGTGGGCCCGCTCCCTGCGCCCACTCCTGCTCCTCGTGGGCGTGCTGAGTCTCTACCACCTCGTGGCCAACGGTCCGGCCCGCGCGGCGGACGTCGTGCTCTCCCTGCTGGCCGTCGTGGGGATCACCCGGTTGCTCATCACCACCACACCGCTGCCCCGACTCATCGACGGCCTGGTCACCCTGTGCGCACCGCTGCGCCGGCTGGGTGTGGACCCCGAGCGGGTGGGGCTCGCGGTCTCACTCATGATCCGTTCGGTGCCCTGGTTGTTCGGCGTGCTCTCCGGGCTGCGCGACGCCGCCGCGGCACGCACCGTGCGCCCATCCCCCGTGCAGCTCGTGACACCGGCCGTGATCGCGACCGTGGACTACGCGCACCGCACCGGGGAGGCGCTCGCCGCGCGCGGACTCGAGTGAGCCCCCGCGCACGCGACGCGGAGGCCGTCCGACGCGCCACGACGCGGCGCCACGGCCCCGTACCATGCGGTTGCCCCGGTGGGGCCCTATGCTTCCCCCATGAGTTTCAATGACAACTCCCAGCTCAACGGCGGCCGCGTGGGTTCGGGCGGCGGTGGCCGCGGGATCGCCGTGGGAGGCGGGCTGGGCGGCGCCGTCCTGCTGCTGCTCGCGGGACTGTTCTTCGGCCAGGACGGCATCGATGCGCTCACTGGCGGAAATCAGGACGACACCCAGAGCACGCAACAGGTGGACTCCGGGCTCGCGGACCGCTGCCGAACGGGCGAGGACGCCAACCGGGACACCGAGTGCCGCATGGTGGCCACGGTCCAGTCCCTGGACCAGTTCTGGGGAGGGTACTTCCCCGAGGCCGCGGGCAAGAAGTACACGCTGCCGCAGGTGGAACTGTTCCGCGGGACCGATTCCACGTCCTGCGGCCAGGCGTCCTCCGCGACCGGCCCGTTCTACTGCCCGCCGGATTCCACGGTCTACCTGGACACCGGCTTCTTCGACCAGATGCGCAGCCAGTTCGGCGCGGACGCCGACGCCCTGGCCCAGGAGTACGTCATGGCGCACGAGGTGGGGCACCACGTGCAGAACCTGCAGGGCACCCTGGGCCGGGCGCAGCAGGACCCGCACGGCGCGACGTCGGCCGCCGTGCGCACCGAGCTGCAGGCCGACTGCTATGCGGGGATGTGGGCGCATCACGCGACCGAGCCCGGCGGGGCCGTCCAATTGGAACCGATCACGCGCACGCAGCTCGCCGACGCGATCGAGGCGGCCGGGGCGATCGGCGACGACCGGATCCAGGAGACCACCCAGGGTCGCGCGAACCCGGAGTCCTTCACCCACGGCACCTCGGCGCAGCGCCAGGCGTGGTTCCTCACCGGCTATCAGACCGGGGACATCCGCGCGTGCAACACGTTCACCGCCTCGGACCTGAACCGTCCTGCGGCCCTGAAGTAACCGTTCACACATCGTCATCCGGTGCGGCACGCCCCGGACGAGCCGCACCGGGGCAACACAGGTGACCGGCGCCCCGGTGTCGGGTCCGGGCGGCGCGTCCGGGCCCACTTCGTCGCGTACCTCGGCCAGCGCGGTCAGGGACACCGGGGCCCGTCCCAGTTGCCGGCCGCCGTGGTTCGAGACCCGGTGCTCAGGTCCGCGTGCTCGGTCCCGTGCAGGACGCGCGGGAGCAGTTCCACGGATTCGAAGGCCTCGCGGCTGCGCCGGTGGGTCAGTTCCTGCCCCGCGGCGCCGTCCACGTAGTCGAATGCGGGTTTCGGGGTACGACGCCGCGCGATCCGCCGCAGCGCCTCGATGTCCGAGGCCTGGGAGACCGCGCCGCCCGGCGATCCGGGTTGAAGGAGCCGAGGCGCATGAGGGGTTTCAGTTCGGACAGCTGGGGTAGTTGGCGTTGCAGGGAGTATCTCCCGATCCGGACGTGGGCCGCGGGCCCGACATGGGCATCGGATCCGAACGTAGCACCGCCCGCGCCATGGAACCCTCGGATGGGGCCGAGCACATGGCTGCCGGGGGCTCTGCGCATCCGAGTCATGCGGGAGGGGTCCGGGTACGCGTGAGGGCGCGGGGTGGTTCACCCCGCGCCCTCACGACACGCATCGACTCAGATGTTGAAGCCCAGGGCCCGCATCTGATCGCGTCCGTCCTCCGTGATCCGCTCGGGACCCCACGGGGGCATCCAGATCCAGTTCACGTGCCACTCGTCCACGGTGGGGGCCAGGTTCTGAGCGACCTGTTCCTCGATCACGTCCTGCAGCGGGCACGCGGCCGTGGTGAGCGTCATGTCCAGACGCAGGGAATCGTCATCCTGGTAGGCCAGCCCGTAGAGCAGCCCCAGGTCCACGATGTTGACACCCAGCTCGGGGTCGATCACGTTCTTCAACAGATCCGTGATCTCGGCAAGCGACGCCTGGCCATTGGGACCGGGGGTCTCCGCCGTGACGGTCTCGGTGGAATCGCTCATCGCGACCTCCTCTGAAGTGGTGTGCGGGGACTTACTTGGCGGGGGCCCGCACGTAGCGGTCGTAGCCCTCGTTCTCGAGCTGGTCGGCGAGCTCGGGACCACCCTGGTCCACCACGCGCCCGTCCGAGAACACGTGCACGAACTGCGGCTTGATGTAGCGCAGGATCCGCGTGTAGTGGGTGATGAGCATGATGCCCGTGTTGTCCTCCTGCAGGGCGCGGTTGACACCCTCGGAGACGATCTTCAGGGCGTCCACGTCCAGACCGGAGTCGGTCTCGTCCAGCAGCGCGATCTTGGGCTTGAGGATCTCGAGTTGCAGGATCTCGTGACGCTTCTTCTCGCCACCGGAGAAGCCCTCGTTCACGTTGCGCTGCAACATGTCGCTGTCGATCTTCAGCTTGTCCATGGCGGTGCGCACGTCCTTGGTCCACGTGCGCAGGGACGGGGCCTCGCCCTCGATCGCCGTCTTGGCCGAACGCAGGAAGTTGGAGGTGGTCACACCCGGGATCTCCACGGGGTACTGCATGGCCAGGAAGAGCCCGGCGCGGGCGCGCTCGTCCACGGACATCTCCAGCACGTCCTGACCGTCCAGGGTCACGGAACCGGAGTCCACCTGGTACTTGGGGTGACCGGCGATCGTGGAGGCGAGCGTGGACTTCCCGGAACCGTTGGGGCCCATGATCGCGTGCACCTCACCGGAATTGATGGTCAGGTTCACGCCCTTGAGGATGGGCTTGGTGGTCTCGTCGTCCAGGATGACGGACGCGTGGAGGTCCTTGATCTCCAGAGTTGACATGAAGCAATTCTCCTAGTGTTCGTGCGCACCCGATCGGTTCGCGAGCCGGATGCGGGAAGGTCGTGGATGGGAACTGCCGCGGCGCGTGGGCCGGGCGCTCAGTTCTCGGTGCGGGCCAGCTCGTCCTCGAGGGACGCGCGCAGCTGTTCCTCGAGGGACTCGACGCCCACCTGTTGGATGATCTCGAACAGGAACCCGCGCACCACGAGGCGCCGCGCGTCCTGCTCGGGGATCCCGCGGGACATCAGGTAGTACAGGTGCTCGTCGTCCAGCTGACCCGTGGTCGAGGCGTGACCGGCGCCGGCGATCAGGCCGGTCTCGATCTCGAGGTTCGGCACGGAGTCCATGCGGGGGCCGTCGTTGAGGATCAGGTTGCGGTTGAGCTCGTAGGTGTCCGTGCCCTCCGCTTCCGCGCGGATCAGCACGTCGCCGATCCACACGCCGTGGGCGTTCTCGCCCTGCAGCGCGGACTTGTAGGTCACGCGGGAACGGCACCGGGGCACGGAGTGGTCCACGAACAACCGGGATTCCAGGTGCTGGCCGTCGTCCACGAACGTGAGACCGTACATCTCCACGTCACCACCGGGAGCGGTGAAGCGCGTGGACGGGGTGACCCGCACGAGGTCCCCACCGAGGCTCACGAGCACGTGCTTGAAGGTCGCGTCGCGGCCCAGGCTCGCTTGCTGCGAAGAGGCGTGCACGGAGTCGTCGTCCCATTCCTGGAGCGAGACGACCGTGAGGTTGGCACCGTCCGCGACCGAGAACTCCACGTTCTGGGACAGCACGGCGGAGCCCACGTGTCGCAGCACCACGAGCGCGCGGGAGTTCGTCCCGGCCTCGATCACGATGTGCTGGGCTGCGGGCTCGGCCGACTCACCCGTGATCGTGACGATGACCGGCTCGGTGACCTGCGCGTCGCGCGGGACGCTGAGCACGGTGGCTTCGCGGAAGTTGGACCACGCGTTGGCGGAGACCCGGTCCTCGGGGATGCCCACCGAGCCGATGCGGGAGTCCTCGCGGGAGACCGTGGTGAGCTCCACACCATCGCCGCCGGAGACCGACACGGCCGGGGCGGGCCCGTCCAGGGCGGAGTCGTCGAGTCCGCGCAGGCGCTTGATCGGGGTGAATCGCCAGTCCTCGAGCTTAGTGCTCAGCGGCGGGAAGTCCGCGACGTCGTAGGAGGTGAAACGACCCGCGCGCGAGGAATCCGGGACACCGGAGATGTCACCGTGCTCCGTGTGCCTAATCTCGGGCTCACCGGCCTGGTTACGACCCTCCTGGAGGGTCTCGCCCTCCTGGCTCATCCCGGGAATCGCCACGCGGTCCTCACCGGTGGGGACCCCGTTCACCTGTTCGGTGGTGTCCTGGGCGGTCTGATCAGTGGTGGACATATCAGCCAACGGATCCTTCCATTTGCAGTTCGATGAGACGGTTCAGCTCGAGCGCGTACTCCATGGGCAGCTCGCGGGCGATCGGCTCCACGAAGCCGCGCACGATCATGGCCATGGCCTCGTCCTCGGGCAGACCGCGCTGCATGAGGTAGAACAGCTGCTCCTCGGAGACCCGGGAGACCGTGGCCTCGTGACCCATGGTGACGTCGTCCTCGCGGATGTCCACGTACGGGTAGGTGTCCGAGCGGGAGATCGTGTCCACGAGCAGGGCGTCGCACACCACGTTGGACTTGGAGTGCTTGGCGCCCTCGCGCACCTGCACCAGACCGCGATACGCGGAACGACCGCCGTTACGGGCCACGGACTTGGACACGATCGACGAGGACGTGTTCGGGGCGATGTGCACCATCTTGGAGCCGGTGTCCTGATGCTGGCCCTCACCCGCGAACGCGATCGACAGCGTCTCACCGCGGGCGTGCTCACCGGTCATGTAGACCGCGGGGTACTTCTGGGTGACCTTGGAGCCGATGTTGCCGTCCACCCATTCCATGGTGGCACCCTCGTGGGCGATCGCGCGCTTGGTCACCAGGTTGTACACGTTGTTCGACCAGTTCTGGATGGTCGTGTAGCGCACCCGGGCGTTCTTCTTGCAGATGATCTCCACCACGGCGGAGTGCAGCGAGTCCGTCTTGTAGATCGGCGCGGTGCAACCCTCGATGTAGTGGACGTAGGAGTCCTCGTCCGCGATGATCAGCGTGCGCTCGAACTGGCCCATGTTCTCCGTGTTGATGCGGAAGTAGGCCTGCAGCGGGATGTCCACGTGCACGCCCTTGGGCACGTACACGAACGACCCGCCGGACCACACGGCCGTGTTCAGTGCGGCGAACTTGTTGTCGCCCACCGGGATCACGGTGCCAAAGTACTCCTCGAAGAACTCGGGGTGCTCCTTCAGCGCGGTGTCCGTGTCCATGAAGATCACGCCCTGGCGCTCCAGGTCCTCGCGGATCTGGTGGTACACGACCTCGGACTCGTACTGCGCGGCCACACCGGCCACCAGCCGGTTGCGCTCCGCCTCGGGGATGCCGAGCCTTTCGTACGTGTTGCGGATGTCATCGGGCAGTTCCTCCCAGGAGCCGGCCTGCTGCTCGGTGGAGCGCACGAAGTACTTGATGTTGTCGAAGTCGATCCCGGACAGGTCCGCACCCCACGTGGGCATGGGCTTGCGGTCGAAGAACTTCAGACCCTTGAGCCGCAGCTGGGTCATCCAGTCCGGTTCGCTCTTCTTGGCCGAGATGTCCCGGACCACTTCTTCGTTGACGCCGCGGCGCGCGGAGGCACCGGCGTCGTTCTTGTCGGCCCAGCCGTACTGGTACTGACCGATCCCCTCGAGCTCCGGGTTCATCTCCAGGATCTCGGAAATCGTGGTGTCACCTGACGTGTTGCCCGCGGTCTCCGCGGGCACAATGCGCTCGGTCATGACAACCCTCCCTGTCGTGCGGTTGTGTGGTTGGTGGAATTCGAGTGACCCGCAGTGCGCAGTTGCAGCGGGACGTGTGTGGTGCAGACGTGGGCGCCGGCCGCCATGGTGGACAGCCTGCGGACGTCCACGTCCAACAGTTCGGAGATCAGTGCAGTTTCCTGTTCGCAGAACTCGGGGTACTCGCTCGCGATGTCCTGGATGGGGCAGTGGCCCTGGCACAGTTGCGCCGAGCGCAGCGTAACGCCCTTGGGTCCCCGCGGGATCACGGTGGTGTGCGAGGCCACGAAGCCGTCGCGGCTCATGGCCGCGGTCAGGGCGTTGAGGCGATCGTCGACGTCGGGCCCGGCCGCCTCGACCTGCGGGCGGTAGCGTTCGCGCATGCGCTCGATCTGCTCGGCGACAAATGCTTGCACGAGCTTCTCACCGCCCACGCGCTGCATGGTCTCCAGCGCATGGTGTGCGAGTCCGAGGTAGTCGTGGCCGAGCTGTTCGTGGCCCCCGGGGGCGACGACGTAGCGCCGGGCCGGGCGCCCCGCGCCCGATTGCGCGCTGCGCAGGGCGGAGACCTCGATGAACTGTTCGGCCTCGAGCGCGTCCAGATGGCGCCGGACGGCGGCGGGGGTCAACCCCAGGTCCTTGGCGATCTGGGCGGCGGAGATGGGACCGTGGGCGAGCACCAACGAGAGCACCCGGGAACGGGTGGTGTCATCCTGGTCCGTGCGGACCGCACCGCGGTCCGTGGCAGGTGAACTCATGCTCGGTGCAACATCCTTCGAGTGATGACGGTTGGCTCGGGGCGCGGCGTCCGCGTCGATCCCACCGGGTGAGCGCCATGCAGCGTAAAAACCCTCGTGGTGGGACACGCAATACATAACGAGGGTATGTCCTAATCCATTCCCGGCCAAACGGCTCCGATAGGAGAACCGGGGCCCAAGACCCTTCGGCGAACCCTCCAGCCAGTACCGGGACGGACGTTCTAGACTGTCCGGGTGCAGATCCACCCCGACCCCGCTCCCACGTCCCCGGCGACCGCGACCGACACCGGTCCCGCCCTGCACATCGAGAACCTCGTGAAGACCTTCGAGGGCCGGGGTGAGCCCGTCCGGGCCGTGTGCGGGCTGAGCCTGGCCGCGGAGCACGGGAAAATCACCGCCCTGCTCGGGGCCAACGGGGCCGGCAAGACCACCACACTGCAGTGCGCCCAGGGGCTGCAGCGCCCCACCTCCGGCAGCGTCCGGTTGCTCGGGGAGGACCCGTGGCACGCCTCCCCCGCATTGCGGGCGCGCGTGGGCGTGATGCTCCAGGACGGGGGTCTACCGCCGTCAGTGCGCCCCGGGGAACTGTTGCGCCACGTCAGCCGGCTCTACGCGGACCCCGTGCCCGTGGTCGAACTCGTGGAGCTGCTGGGCATCGAATCGTTCCTGACCACGGGGATCCGGCGCCTGTCCGGCGGGCAGAAGCAACGCGTGGCCCTGGCCGCGGCCCTCGTGGGCCGCCCGGACGTGCTGTTCCTGGACGAACCTTCGGCGGGGTTGGACCCCCGCTCGCGCCACATCGTCTTCGACCTGATCCGGCGCCTGCGGGACAGCGGGGTGTGCATCATCCTGACCACGCACCTCATGGACGACGCCGCTCGCCTGGCCGACTACGTCTACATCGTGGACCGGGGCACGATCGCCGCGCAGGGAACCGTTGCCGAACTGGTCAGCGCCGAACGCCACGCACCGCTCGTGATGAGCATCACGCTCGCCAAGGAGCACGCCGGCCTGCTGCGCGCGGACCCGCCGTGGCGCACCCCGCGGTTCGACGACGTCGAATGGAGCGTCCAGGACCGCACCGTGACGCTGACGGGCCCGCTGGACGCACCACGGATCCGCGAACTGACCGCGTGGGCCACACAGAACGACACCTTGCCGGAGGCGCTGAGCGTGCAACCCCGATCCCTTGAGGACGTCTTCCTGGAAGTCTCCGGGGGGAATGCCTCGTGAGCACCTCGACCCACGAGTCCTCGGTGACCGCAGCGCCGTCGTCCCCCGCCGGGGCCGCGTCCCTGCCCCGGCGCGTGCTCGCTCAGGCGCGCTTCGAGACCATGACCATGATCCGCAACGGCGAACAGTTGCTGCTCCTGCTGATCCTGCCCGTCATGGCACTCGTGGCCCTGACCGTGACCGACCTGTTGGACCGCTACCGCGTGGGGGACGCATCCCGCGTGGACGTGGCCGTGCCCGGGATCCTGGTGCTGTGCGTGATCTCGAGCGCGTTCTCCGGACAGGGGATCCAGACCGGTTTCGACCGTCGCTACGGGGTGCTGCGCTACCTCTCGACCACTCCCCTGGGTCGCGCCGGGCTGATCGCGGGCAAGCTACTGGCCATCCTGGCCGTGCTCGCGGTGCAGTACGCGGTGATTGCGGCCGTGGCCGTGCCCCTGGGCTGGCGGCCGTCCTGGGAGGCCGTGCTGGGGTCCGTTCCCCTCCTGATCCTCGTGGCACTCGCATTCACCGGGCTCGGCATGCTGATTGCGGGGACCCTGCGCGCCGAGGCGACCCTGGCCGTGCTCAACGTCGTATGGGTCGCGCTCGCGGCCGCCGGCGGCGTCCTCTTCCCGGTGAGCGTGCTGCCCGGGTGGCTCTCGTGGCTCGTGGCGTGGCTGCCGTCCTCCGCGGCCGGTGAGGCGCTGCGGGAATGCTTCCTGACGGGTAGTGTCTCCCCCGTGCCGCTGCTCGTGCTCGCCGCGTGGGCCGTGCTCAGCTGGGCGGCCACGGTCGCCTGGTTCAAGTGGGTGTGAGCTCACCCGCGTGAGCCCGCTGCGCCCAGGGGTTTCCCACGCTGTTCTCGCTACACTGGAGGGGTCCCATCCCCTCTGCCCTTGGATGCTCCGTCATGTCTGATGTCGCCCGCCGCACCGCCACCGATTCGTTCTGGTGGCCCGCCACCGTGACCCCGTGGGTGCGGGGACTCGCGGTCGCATCCCTGCTGACCAACTCGCTGTTAATCCTCACGGGCGGGCTCGTGCGCCTGACGGGTTCCGGGTTGGGCTGCCCCACGTGGCCGCGCTGCACCGCCGACTCGTGGACCAGCACCCAGGAGATGGGCGTGCACGGGCTGATCGAGTTCGGCAACCGCCTGCTGACGTTCGTGCTCACCGTGGTCGCGGTGCTCACGTTCCTCTCGGTGCTCAAACTGCGTCACAAGCACCCCAAGCTCTTCCGCCTGGCGCTGTTCCTGCTGATCGGCATTCCCCTGCAGGCCGCGATCGGCGGCATCACCGTCCACGCGGACCTGCACCCGCTCGTGGTGGGGGTGCACTACCTGATCTCGGCCATCATGATCAGCCTGGCCACTCTGCTCGTGCTCAACACCCGCCGGGACGGGCTGTCGGTGGTCGCATACGAGCAGCGACCGGGGCAGTTGCACGGCTCCCGCTCCGCCGCACGCGTGCTGGGGGCGCTGACCGGTGTGCTCACCGCCGTGATCCTCTATCTCGGGACGCTCGTCACGGGCACGGGCCCCCACGCCGGGGACGAGGACAGTGCGCGGCTCGCGTTCGACTCCGTGATGATCGCCCGGGCGCACGCCATCCCCGTCTACCTCCTGACGTTCACGGTGATCGCGGGCATCGCCCTCACCGTCGTGAAGTCCCTGCCGCGGATCCTGCGCAACGCGTACCTCATCATGGCGGTCGTCATCGTGGCCCAGGCGCTGCTGGGGTACTACCAGTACTTCAACGGGGTCCCGGTTCCCGCCGTGGCCCTGCACATGGTGCTCTCGGCCGTGCTGATCTGGGCGGCCACGCGGGTGGTCTCGTTCAGCGTCTACCTCGCGCAGGACACCCACGAGTACGCGGCACCCATCGACGAGCCCGCCGACGACGCCGCTCGCGCCACACCCGCGCACACCGTGCGCTGATCGCGAGGCACCGAGCTTATTCTGCGACGAAGGTCGCCGAGGGTGCGAACGAGCGCAGCCGCTCCACGGCGTCCGAGAGCAGCCGCTTGCTGTGGGACGGGATGGGCAGCAGGGGACGGCGGGGAGCGCTCGTTCGCACGCCGCACACCTCCGCCAACGCGTAGAGCACCGACAGGGGCCGTTCCTGACTCATGAGGTGCATGAGGGGATGCAGCGCGGCGCTCCAGGCGGCGGCGTCGTCCGCGCGGCCCTCCGCGACGGCGCGGTGGAAGGCCACGAACTCGGGCGCGAGCAACGCCGCCATGCCGCTGTGCCACGCCGCGCTCGGGTACTCGTCCACGATGAGTTGATCGCGGCTCACACCGTGTACGGTGCCCGGTTCGGCCTGCTGCGCGAAGAGCAGCTGGCGGGAGTGGAAGAGCCGACCGGACGCCGCGGTGTCCTTGAACGCGACCACGTTGTCCAGCCACGACAGCTCCGAGGCCAGTTCCACGGGGTACGTGAACCCGGTGGTGGTCGGGTTGTTGTACAGGCACAACGGCAGGGACATAGCGGAGGCGACCGTTTCCACCTGGTCCGCGATCTCCTGGGATACCAGCGGGATGTAACTCACGGGGCTCAACACCAGGCCGTCGGCACCGTTGTTCTCGGCGGAGTACGCGAACTGCATGACCTCCCGCGTGGTGATAGCGGAGATCCCCACGCCCACGGGCGTCCCCGAGCCCGACGCCGCGTCCACGGCCGTGCGGACCACCTGCGCCCGTTCCTGGGGGTCCAGGTAGGCGAACAGACCGGAGGTCCCGAGTACCACGATCCCGGACACCCCGCTGCGCGCGAGCTGCGCGACACTGCGTTCGAGGGAATCCAGGTCCAGCCCGCCACCGGGGAGCAAGGGGGTCACGGGGTAGGCGATCACACCGGAGAAGGTCATCGAGAACATGGACCCATTTTAGGTGACCCTAACCAGCTTTCCAGGACACCCAGCCCGTGCGTGACGTCGAGAACGAAGGGCGGACGGCGTCGTCGTCCGTGGTAACGCCCGGACGGGATCCCGCACGCTGGAGCGGGCCGGGCGAGACGCAAGCCCGAAGGGCTCCGACGGGAACGGCCCGGGTCAGAAAATGGGCCCGCCCAAGAACGGGTCCAGGGCCACGCCCACGAACACGAAGGTGATGTAGGCGATCGAGCCGTGGAACACGTACATGGCCTGCTTGAGCGTGGGCTTGCCGACGCGGGCCAGTCCGTAGAGCTTGTGGCAGTGGTACGTGAACCAGCCGCCGGAGATCAGGGCGATCACACCGTAGACCCACCCGGCGTCACCCACGGGGATCAACAGCAGCGAGCAGATCACGGTGGCCCACGCGTAGAGCACCACCTGGGCGCCCACGGTGCGCGCGGTGTCCACCGCACCGAGCATGGGCACGCCGGCGCGGGAGTAGTCCTCCGCGTACTTCATGGACAGCGGCCAGTAGTGCGGCGGGGTCCACAGGAAGATGAACGCGAAGAGCACGAATGCGGGCCACTCAAGGGTCCCGCGCACCGCGGCCCAGCCGATCAAGACGGGCATGCACCCGGCGATCCCGCCCCACACGATGTTCTGCGCGGTGCGGCGCTTGAGCACGATCGAGTAGAACACCGCGTACAGGGCGATGGCCACCACGCCGAGCACACCGCACAAGACGCTGACCCCCAGGGTCAGCCACGCGACGGACACGACCGAGAGCACCCACGCGAAGATCAGGGCCTCACGCTCCCCCACCTCACCGGTCACGAGTGGGCGCTTGGCGGTGCGCCGCATGAGCCGGTCCTCGTTGCGGTCGATGTAACAGTTGAACGCACCCGCCGCACCGGCCGCGAGCGCGCCGCCGATCAGGGTGTTGAGCACGAGCAAGAAATCGGGGACGCCCTGCTGCGCGAAGAACATGGTGGGCACGGTGGCCACGAGGAGCAGTTCGATGATCCGGGGCTTCGTGAGCGCCACGTACGCTTTGAGCTTACGACCCAAGGTCATCCGGCCCTGATACCCCACGGGCTCCACGGTCCCGATGCGGGACCCGGTCACTCCGTGTCCGTGCGGCGCGTGGGATCCGTGGGATTCCGGGTGCGTCGCGGTGTCAAGGTGATTCACGGAATCAATGCTCCAAAGAACGTGGGTGGCCCGGCCGTGCGCCGGGAGTGCCTGGGGCGGGCGCGCCGCACGCGCACCGATACCCGGTCATCAGTATAGCCGCCGGTCCCGGCCCACGCCGGGGTGATGTCCGGCACGCGCTTGTGCCCGTGGCGCGGGCCGCGGTCGTCCCTGCCACGTGGCGTCCCACCGGACTAAGGTTGATCCCGGAACATGCGTTCCGGGCCGATCGTCGCGGCCGAGTCCGCGGCGGAGTGTTCCGGATCGTGACCGCACAACCCGTCTAGGAAAGGGGCGCGTCACCGTGCCGAACCTCGATCAACCGTTGAGCTGGACCGAGAAGGACGCCCGTGCGGTGGACACCGCGCGTGTGCTCGCCGCGGACGCCGTGCAGAAGGTGGGCAACGGCCACCCCGGCACCGCCATGTCCCTGGCCCCGGTCGCGTACCTGTTGTTCCAGAAGATCATGCGGCACGACCCCTCCGACGACCGCTGGACCGGGCGTGACCGGTTCATCCTCTCCCCCGGTCACACGTCCCTGACCCTGTACCTGCAGCTGTACTTCTCCGGCTACGGCCTGGAGATGGAGGATCTCGAGTCCCTGCGCACGTGGGGTTCCAAGGTCCCGGGTCACCCCGAGTACCGCCACACCACGGGTGTCGAGATCACCACGGGTCCGCTGGGCCAGGGGCTCGCGTCCTCCGTGGGTTTCGCGTACGCGCAGCGTTACACGCGCGGTCTGTTCGACGCCGACGCCGCTCAGGGCACCTCCCCGTTCGACCACACCGTGTTCGTGATCGCCTCCGACGGTGACCTGCAGGAGGGCATCACCTCCGAGGCGTCGTCGCTGGCGGGCACCCAGGAGCTCGGCAACCTCGTGGTGATCTACGACGACAACAAGATCTCCATCGAGGACGACACCAACGTGGCGTTCAACGAGGACGTCCTCAAGCGCTACGAGGCCTACGGCTGGGACACCACGCGCGTGGACTGGCGCAACGGCGGCGAGTACCAGGAGGACGTGCAGGGGCTGTACGACGCGATCGTCGCGGCCACCAAGGTCACGGACAAGCCCTCGATCATCGCTCTGAACACCATCATCGGCTGGCCCGCCCCCACCAAGCAGAACACCGGTGGCGTGCACGGTTCCGCGCTGGGCGAGGACGAGGTCGCCGCGACCAAGAAGATCCTGGGCTTCGACCCGGAGAAGTCCTTCCAGATCGAGCCCGAGATCTTCGAGCACGTGCGCGCGGTCGGCGAACGTGGCAAGCAGGAGCGCGCACAGTGGGAGAAGTCCTTCGCCGAATGGCGTGAGGCCCACCCGGACAAGGCCGCGCTGTACGACCGGATCAAGAACGAGGAACTGCCCGAGAACTACGAGGATGCGTTCCCCACGTTCCCGGCGGGCAAGGCCGTGGCCTCCCGCAAGGCCTCCGGTCAGGTCATCAACGCCATCGCGGACACCTTCCCCGAGCTGTGGGGCGGTTCGGCGGACCTCGCGGGGTCGAACAACACCACGATCGACGACGCCAAGTCCTTCATCCCCGAGGCCCGCTCCACGGCCCAGTGGTCCGGTTCCCCGTACGGCCGGGTGCTGCACTTCGGCATCCGTGAGCACGCTGCCGCAGCGATCGTCAATGGCATCGTGATGAGCAGCCAGACGCGCGCCTACTCCGGCACGTTCCTGATCTTCTCGGACTACCAGCGTCCCGCCGTGCGCCTGGGTGCGCTCATGCGCGTGCCCTCGATTTACGTGTGGACGCACGACTCGATCGGCCTGGGTGAGGACGGTCCCACGCACCAGCCCGTGGAGCAGCTGTCCGCGCTGCGCGCGATCCCGGGGCTCGACGTCGTGCGCCCCGCGGACGCCAACGAGACCTCCGTGGCGTGGCGAACGATCCTCGAGCACCACGAGCACCCGGCCGGGATCGCCCTCACACGCCAGGACCTGCCCACGTTCGCGCGGGAGGACCTTCACCCGGAACACGACGGCGAGAAGTTCGCCTCCGCCGAAGGCGTGGCCCGCGGCGGGTACGTCCTCGCGGACACCGAGGGCGCCCCGGACGTAGTGCTCATCGGCACCGGTTCCGAGGTCCAGCTCGCCGTCGAGGCCCGTGAACAGCTCAAGGCCAAGGGCGTGGCCGCCCGCGTGGTGTCCATGCCGTGCCGCGAGTGGTTCGACGCCCAGGACGAGGACTACCGCAACTCCGTGATCCCGTCCGACGTCAAGGCCCGCGTGAGCGTGGAGGCCGGGATCCGAATGTCCTGGAACGACCTGCTGGGCGATGCCGGACGCGCCGTGTCCCTCGAGCACTTCGGCGAGTCCGCCGACTACCAGACCCTGTACCGCGAGTTCGGCATCACCGCCGAAGCCGTGGCCCAGGCCGCCGAGGAGTCCATCGCCGCCGCTCGCTGAACCCCGTCCCACGTCGCAGGCGGCCCGCTCGGGCCGCCTGCGACGCCCCAGAACCCTTCGACGTGAAGTGAGGACATCATGACGACTCCCACCCAGAAACTCTCCGACGCCGGCGTCTCCATCTGGCTCGACGACCTCTCCCGCCAGCGCCTGACGAGCGGGAACCTCCAGGAACTGATCGACACCAAGAACGTGGTGGGCGTGACCACCAACCCCACGATCTTCGCCGCGGCACTCGCGGACGGTGAGTCCTACCGCGAACAGGTCGCGGAGCTCGCCAAGGCCGGCGCCTCCGTGGACGACGCCGTGTTCCGGATCACCACCGACGACGTGCGCGATGCGTGCGACCTGTTCACCCCCATCGCCCAGGCCACCCAGGGCGTGGACGGCCGCGTGTCCATCGAGGTGGA
The DNA here is from genome assembly GCF_040981035.1 of Kocuria sp. CPCC 205297. Classification (NCBI taxonomy): domain Bacteria; kingdom Bacillati; phylum Actinomycetota; class Actinomycetes; order Micrococcales; family Micrococcaceae; genus Kocuria; species Kocuria sp. CPCC 205297. The sequence continues at coordinate 108,152 of NZ_JAVKPY010000005.1, forward strand.
CCCTCGACTGGCCCAGGACGCCGACGCCACGTCCGCAATGGCCCAGAAGCTCTCGCAGACCATCGACCGGCCCAACGCGCTGATCAAGATCCCCGCCACCGAGAAGGGCCTGCCCTCGATCGCGGCCACGATCGCGGAGGGCATCTCAGTGAACGTGACCCTGATCTTTTCGCTGGACCGCTACCGCGGTGTCATCAACGCGTACATGCAGGGCCTCGAGGAAGCGCTCGAGAACGGCAAGGACCTCTCCACGATCCACTCCGTCGCGTCCTTCTTCGTCTCCCGCGTGGACACCGAGATCGACAAGCGTCTGGACGCCGTGGGCACGGACGAGGCCAAGGCCCTGAAGGGTAAGGCGGGTCTCGCCAACGCGCGCCTGGCCTACCAGGTCTACGAGGAGCAGCTCGAGACCGAGCGTTGGAAGCGCCTGGCCGCGGCCGGAGCCAACCCGCAGCGTCCCCTGTGGGCGTCCACGGGTGTCAAGGACCCGTCGCTGCCGGACACGCTGTACGTGAGCGAACTCGTGGCCCCGAATACCGTGAACACCATGCCGGAGAAGACCCTGGACGCGACCTACGACCACGCCGAGATCACCGGTGACACCGTGACGGGGACCTACCAACAGGCCACGGACGTGCTCAATGCCGTGGCCGAGCAGGGGATTTCCTACGAGGAGGTCGTGGACCAGCTCGAGACCGAGGGGCTGAAGAAGTTCGACAAGTCCTGGGACGAGCTGCTCGCCACGGTGCGCACTGCCCTCGACGAGGCCCGCTGAGCCGAACCCAGCCACTGCGTCGCGGCTGCGATCCCGCGCCGGGGACCCGCCCGGTGAGCATAGGGTCGAAGCCGCGCCGCGGCGTCGTTGTCCGAAAACCACGTTCCGAGGAGGCTCCCCGTGAGCTCATTGTCATTGCAGGCGGCCGGCGCCGCGCGTGAGGCGATCGACACGCACGTCCCGCGTCTGGTCGCCGAGAACTTCGCGTCCAAACTCTTCGACCAGGACCCCGCGCTGTGGGGCTCCGCCGCGCAGGAGGAAGCCGCGATACGGCTCGGGTGGACCGACGCCGTGCGCGTCTCGCGCCCCCTGGTGCCCGAGATCGAACAATTGCGCCACGACTTCGCCCGGGAGGGCGTGACCCGTTTCGTGCTCGCGGGCATGGGCGGCTCGTCGCTGGCCCCCGAGGTGATCACGCGCAGCGCGGGGGTGGACCTGTTCGTGCTGGACTCCACCGACCCGGAGATGGTCACCAAGGCACTCGAGGACCTCGAGCACACCGCGCTCGTGGTCTCCTCCAAGTCCGGGTCCACCGTCGAGACGGACTCCGCCCGGCGCGTGTTCGTGAACGCGTTCGAGCGCGCGGGCATCGATGCACCGTCGCGCGTGGTGGTCGTGACGGATCCGGGCTCCCCCATGGACTCCGCGTCCCGTGAGGCCGGCTACCGCAAGGTCTTCACCGCGGACCCGAACGTGGGCGGTCGCTTCTCGGCGCTCACCGCGTTCGGCCTCGTGCCGTCCGGGCTCGCCGGCGTGGACGTCGCGGCGCTGCTCGACGACGCCGAAGAGGCCACCGAGATGCTGCGCGAGGATGACGAGAACAACATCGGTCTGCAGCTCGGCGTCGCCCTGGGCGGGACGTCCCCGCTGCGCGACAAGATCGTGCTCGTGAACCAGGGCGCACCGTTCGTGGGCTTCGCGGACTGGGCCGAGCAGCTGATCGCCGAGTCCACGGGCAAGTCCGGAACCGGTGTGCTGCCCGTGGTCGTGAACGACGCCGCTCCCGAAGTGACGTCGGGCGCTCCCGACGTCATGGTGGTCTCGCTCGTGGACGACGAGGCCGTCACGGAGGAGCAGGGCGAGGGCGTGCGCGTGGCCGGTTCGCTGGCCGGGCTCATGATGGCGTTCGAGGTCGCGATCGCTGTGGTGGGACAGTTGCTGCGCATCGACCCGTTCAACCAGCCGGACGTGGAATCCGCCAAGGCGGCCACTCGCGAGCTGCTGGCCGGCAAGCCCGAGCCCTCCCCCGCCGCCGCCACGGACGGCGCGATCGAGATCCGTGGCAGTGAACAGCTGCTCGACGGCGCCACGACCGTGCCCGAGGCGCTCGCCGCACTGCTCGCCCAGCTGCCCGAGAACGGCTACGTGAGCGTGCAGGCGTACTTCGACCGTCTCGAGTGGGCGCAGCTCGAGTCGATCCGCGATCTGCTCGCACGGCACACGGGCCGTCCCGTGACCTTCGGCTGGGGACCCCGGTTCCTGCACTCCACGGGTCAGTACCACAAGGGCGGCCCCGAGCAGGGTGTCTACCTGCAGATCACTGCGGCCACGGGCACTGACGTGGACATCCCCGGGATCCCGTTCACGTTCGGTGAGCTCATCGGCGCGCAGGCCGACGGCGACGCTGGCGTGCTGAGCGATCACCACCGTCCCGTCGTGCGGCTGCGGCTCACGGACCGGGCCGAGGGTGTCGCGCAGCTGCTCAGGGTGGCATCGGAGCTGTGACCCGCCACCAACCGCTAACGAACAGGAACACGCGTGCCTGACAACAAGAACTGCAACCCGCTACGCGATCCCCGCGACCGGCGCCTGACCCGGGTCGCCGCGCCGTCGGCTCTGGTGTTGTTCGGCGTCACGGGTGACCTCGCCAAGAAGAAGCTGCTGCCAGCCATGTACGACCTGGCCAACCGTAGCCTGCTCCCGCCGGCCTTCTCCCTCGTGGGGTTCGGCCGGCGGGACTGGGACGACGCCCAGTTCGCCGAGTACGTCAAGGAACACGTCGCCGAGCACGCGCGCACGCCCTACAACGAGGACCTCTGGAACCAGTTCGCCTCGGGTCTGCGTTTCGTCCACGGCGAGTTCGACGACGACGACGCGTACCACCGGCTCGCGCAGACCCTCGACGAGCTCGACCGGGACCGGGGCACCCGCGGCAACCACGCGTTCTACCTCTCGATTCCGCCCAAGGCGTTCGAGGTGGTGTGCCAACAGCTCGCGGACCACGACCTCGCCGACAGCGAGGACAGCACGGGCTGGCGACGCGTGGTCATCGAGAAGCCCTTCGGGCACGACCTCGAATCCGCGCGGGAGCTCAACGCGATCGTGGAACGCGTGTTCCGCGCGGACAGCGTGTTCCGCATCGACCACTACCTGGGCAAGGAGACGGTGCAGAACATCCTGGCGCTGCGCTTCGCGAATCAGATGTTCGAGCCCTTGTGGGACGCCCGCTACGTGGACCACGTGCAGATCACCATGGCCGAGGAGATCGGGATCGGTTCGCGCGCCGGCTACTACGACGGCGTGGGCGCGGCCCGGGACGTGATCCAGAACCACTTGCTGCAGTTGCTCGCGTTCACCGCCATGGAGGAACCCGCGTCCTTCACGGCGCACAACCTGCGCCGCGAGAAGGCCAAGGTACTCGAATCCGTGGTGCTGCCCGAGGACCTCGGGAAGCATTCCGCGCTGGGCCAGTACACGTCAGGGCTGCAGGGCGGGGACTACGTCAAGGGCTTCCACGAGGAGAAGGACATCCCCGCGGATTCCCGCACGGAGACCTTCGCCGCACTGCGCGTGGACATCAACAACCGCCGCTGGGCGGGCGTGCCGTTCTACCTGCGCGCGGGGAAGCGACTGGGCCGGCGGGTCACCGAGATCGCGGTGGCGTTCAAGAAGTCGCCCAACCTGCTGTTCCGGGACATGGACAACGACGAGTTCGGTCAGAACGCGATCGTGATCCGGATCCAACCGGACGAGGGCGTGACCATCCGCTTCGGCTCCAAGGTCCCGGGCACCCAGTCCGAGATCCGGGACGTGACCATGGACTTCGGTTACGGCCACGCGTTCACAGAGTCGAGCCCCGAGGCCTACGAGCGGTTGATCTTCGACGTCCTGCTGGGTGAGCCCCCGCTGTTCCCGGACCACTCCGAGGTGGAGCTGTCCTGGAAGATCCTGGACCCGTTCGAGGAGCACTGGGCCGAGCAGCGCGTCATGCCCGAGCCGTACGCACCGGGTTCGTGGGGACCGGACTCGGCGCACGAGTTGATGGCCCGTGACGGGCGAGTTTGGAGGCGACCGTGATCGTTCAGATGGAGAACACCACCGCGACGAAGATTGAGAAGAAACTCAATCAGTTGCGGGACGAGAACGGCGTGGTGACGCTGGGCCGCGTGTTGACGCTCGTGGTCCTGGCGCAGGCCGGTCACTCGGAGGTCGCGGTCGAGGCCGCGAACTACGCGAGTCACGAGCACCCGTGCCGAATCATCGTGCACGTAGCGCACTCCCGCACCGACGAGACCCGCTTGGACGCGCAATTACGCGTGGGCGGGGACGCCGGCGCGTCCGAGGTGATCCTGCTGCACGGCTACGGCGAGCTCGCCGAACCCACTGAGACCCTGGTCTCCGCGCTGTTGCTGCCGGACGCACCCATCGTGGCGTGGTGGCCGCACGACTTCCCCGAGAATCCCAGCACGAGCTCGGTCGGGTGCATCGCCCACCGCAGGATCACCGACTCCTCGCGTGCGCCCGCACCCTTCGAGTCCCTGGCACAACTGTCCCAGCAGTACCGCCCCGGGGACACGGACCTGTCCTGGACGCGGATCACCAACTGGCGCATCCAGCTCGCTGCGGTCCTGGACCAGGTGGGGCCCGTGAAGGTGCGCGAGATCGTGCTCGAGGGCTCCACGGTGGCCTCGTCCATGGTGCTTTTGGGGGTGTGGCTGTCCAGCAAGCTCGATGCCCCGGCGACCATCATCACCGACGACACCCGGCGGGGTCTCGACCGCGTGTGCCTGGTCACCGACGACGGATCGGTGCAGCTGCACCGCCCCGGCCGCACCGTGGCCGTGCTCTCCCAGCCGGGTCAGCCGGATCAGCAGATCGCCATGCCCGTGCGAGATCTCAACGCGTGCCTCGCGGAGGAACTGCGACGGTTGGATGCGGACGAGGTCTACGGCGAGGTCATCACCTCGGGGCTCGCGAGTGCCCGGATCACGACCCGCGCCGTCGGTGAGGAGGCCGCGGAGCCTTCCGAGAACACCACGGTGCAGGGCCACGATGCCTCGGCTTCCGCATCGGCCGAGGGAGCCGGCGATGAGTGAGCCGTCCCGCCCGGAACCGCGACTCGTCCCGCACGAGGGTGACGAACGCCTTGCCTGGGACACCGCCGGGCGCGTCCTCCAGGTGCTCGAGCACGCCCAGGACGAACGCGGGGAGGCCACCCTCGTGCTGACCGGCGGGAGCATGGGGACCCGCGTGATCGGTGAGCTGGCCGGCCACCCGGACGCCGCCGTGATCGACTGGTCGCGCGTGAACGTGTGGTGGTCGGACGAGCGGTTCCTTCCCGGTGCGGACGGCGAACGCAACGGTGTCCAGGCCGCGGACGCGTGGGACGAGACCCACGAGCTGACGTGGGACCGCGTGCACCCCGTGGCGGGCTCGGACGAGATCGCGTCGGCCGATGCCGCGGCCGAGGACTACGCCGAGGAACTCGCCGCGGCGGCCGAGAACGAGGGATCCGACACGGGCCTGCCGGTCTTCGATCTGGCCCTGCTGAGCCTGGGCCCGGACACCCACGTGGCATCCCTGTTCCCGGGCCGCGAGGACGTCCTGCGCACGGACGCTCCGGTGTTCGCGGTCGAGGACTCCCCCAAACCGCCGCCCACCCGCATCACCATGTCCCTACCAGCGATCAATTCCGCGCAGCGGGTCTGGCTGCTGGTCGCCGGTGCCGCGAAGGCCGAGGCCCTCGCCACGATCCGACGGCCGGAGATCACCGCGACCGAGGCCCCGGCCAGCGCGGTACGCGGGACCCGGGAGACCCTGTGGCTCGTCACGGAGGACGCCCTCCCGGGCATGCCCGAGGACCCCGACCCGGCCCCGGGCGGGACCGCGGGCTGAGCCCATGATCCCGCCCCCGGGCCCGGCCCGTCACCCGGCACGTACGGGACGACACCGCGCCCCGGATACGACGAGGTCGGCCCGGACCTTCACGGTCCGGGCCGACGTCGTCTGCTCTACTGAGTTCTTCTGCTGTGCCGAGTTCTCGTGCTGTGCCGAGTCGTGGCGACCGGATCAGCCGGTGCGCGTGCGGCGGGTCTCAGACCCCCGGGCCGCTGAAGCGCATCAGCAGGCCGTAGCTCACGATGGCCAGGACCCACACGATCGCCAGAACGGTGGTGATCCGCACCACGTTCTTCTGCGCGGCGCCGGAGGTGTTCAGCGACTGGGTCATCCCGCCACCGAACATGTCCGACAGACCGCCGCCCTTGCCCTTGTTGAGCAGGACGAACATGATGCACAGGATGCCGGTGACCACGATGATCACCTGGAGGGCGATCTGGAGGATCTCCACGAATAGCCTCGATTCACGAATCTCGGGGGCGGGTCAACCGTCAGCGATCGGAGGGGATCACTGGTCGGTGACCAGGTGCTGCTCGAACCGGGTAATCTTAGCAAATTCCTCCGCGTCCAGACTGGCACCGCCCACCAAGGCGCCGTCCACGTCCGCTCCCCCGAGGATGTTCGCGACGTTCGAGGACTTCACCGAACCGCCGTAGAGCACCCGCGTGGCCTTCGCGAAGTCCTCGCCGTACAGCGACTCGAGTTCCGCGCGGATCGCGTGCGCCATCTCCTGGGCGTCCTCGGGTCCGGCCACCTCCCCCGTGCCGATGGCCCACACCGGTTCGTAGGCCACCACGAGGCCCTCGAGCTCGCCGGCGTTGAGCTCCGCGAGGCTCCCGCGCAACTGCTCGAGCGTGTACTGCACGTGCTCACCGGCCTGGCGCTGCTCGAGACCCTCGCCGATGCACAGCATGGGGGTCAGGCCGTGACGGATCGCGGCGCGGACCTTGTCGCGGCACTGCTCATCGGATTCGGCGTGGATGCTCCGCCGTTCGGAGTGCCCCACGAGCGCGTAACGGCAGCCAAGCTTGGCCAGGAACTGGCCCGAGATGTCTCCCGTGTACGCCCCGGAGTCCTGGTCGGAGAGGTCCTGGGCGCCGTAGGCGATCTGCAGTCCGTCGCCGTCCACCAGGGACTGCACGGAGCGCAGGTCGGTGAACGGGGGGAACACCGCGACCTCCACGCGGGAGAAGTCGTGCTTGGCGTCCTTGAGCGTCCACGCGAGCTTCTGCAGCAGGGCGATGCCCTGCGTGTGGTCCATGTTCATCTTCCAGTTGCCCGCGATCAGGGGCGTGCGGTCGAAGACACCGTTGGTCTGGGTGGTCATGGCTGGATCTCCTTCGGTCGTGCGGCGTGGCTGTGGACGGGGGCGGGCGCGTGGGGCCCGCGGCGGCGGGCCCCGCGCATCACGGTGTGTGGCGGCTCAGGCGCCCAGTGCCACGAGGCCCGGCAGTTCCTTACCCTCGATGTACTCGAGCGACGCGCCACCCCCCGTGGAGATGTGGCCGAACTGGTCGTCCCGGTATCCCAGGTTGCGCACGGCGGAGGCGGAGTCGCCGCCGCCGATCACGCTCATGGCGTCGGAGTCCACGAGGGCCTGCGCCACGGTCTTGGTGCCGTTGGCGAACGCCGGCATCTCGAACACGCCCACGGGGCCGTTCCAGAACACGGTCTTCGCCTCGGCGATCGTGCGCGCGAACAGTTCGGCGGACTCGGGGCCGATGTCCAGACCCAGGCCGGAGTCACCGATCTTCCCACCCTCGATGTCCGAGACCGGGCGGACCTCGTGCTCGGCGTCCTTGGAGAACTCGGAGGCGTACACAACGTCCACGGGCAGCACGATCTCGGTGCCCGCCTCGGCGGCGCGGTCCAGGTAACCCTTGACGGTGTCGATCTGGTCCTTCTCGAGCAGGGACGAACCCACCGCGTGACCCTGGGCCGCGAGGAACGTGAAGACCATGCCGCCGCCGATGAGCAGCGAGTCCGCCTTACCGATCAGGTTGTCGATCACGGCCAGCTTGTCGGAGACCTTGGACCCACCCATGACCACCACGAACGGGCGCTCGGGATCGGAGATAACCTTGCGCAGGACGTCCACCTCGGTCTTGACCAGGTCACCCAGGTAACCGGGCAGCGCGCGCGCGATGTCGTACACGGAGGCGTGCTTGCGGTGCACGGCCCCGAAGGCGTCATCCACGTACGCACCGTTCTCCCCCGTCAGGGACGCGAGCTCGGCCGCGAACTCCTCCCGCTCGGCGTCGTCCTTGGACGTCTCGCGCGGGTCGAAGCGCACGTTCTCGAGCACGAGGATCTGTCCGTCCTGCAAGGCCTCGGCCTTCTCGCGGGCGTCCTGACCCACCACGTCCGAGGCGACGACGACGTCCGCGTCCGCGAGCTCGGCCAGGCGCGCGGCGGCCGGCTCGATCGAGTACTTGGAATCCACGGTGCCCTTGGGGCGCCCGAGGTGCGCCATGACGATCAGGCGTGCGCCGGCGTCGGCGAGCTTGGTGAGCACCGGTAAGGACGCGCGCACGCGACCGTCGTCGGTCACGGTGGAACCGTCAAGCGGAACGTTGAGGTCCGAGCGCACGAGCACGCGGCGACCCGCGACCCCCTCCGCCATGAGATCGTCCAGTGACTTGGCCATATCCGTCATCCCTTCCTGTGGTGATGCCGTACTGATGACAATGGCGCCGGTACCCGCGGGCACCGGCGCCACTGAGCGGTCTGACTCAGAGCTTATCCGCTACGTAGGAGACGAAGTCCACGAGACGCAGGGTGTAGCCCCACTCGTTGTCGTACCACGCGATGACCTTGACCTGGTTGTCGATGACCTTGGTCAGGGGCGCGTCGAACACGGTGGAGACGTCGTAGCCCTCGATGTCCTTGGAGACGAGCGCTTCCTCGGAGTACTCGATGATGCCCTTGAAGGGGCCCTCGGCGGCCTGCTTGATCGCGGCGTTCACGGACTCGACCGTGACGTCCTTCTCCACGTCCACGGTGAGGTCCACGAGCGAGCCGGTGGGAACCGGGACGCGCACGGCGAAGCCGTCCAGCTTGCCCTTGAGCTCGGGCAGCACGAGGCCCACGGCGGCGGCGGCACCGGTGGTCGTGGGGATCATGCTCAGCGCGGCGGCGCGGGCGCGGCGCAGGTCCTTGTGCGGGGCGTCGTGCAGGCGCTGGTCACCCGTGTAGGCGTGGATCGTGGTCATGAGACCGCGCTCGATGCCGAACTCGTCGTTGATGACCTTGGCCAGCGGCGCGAGGCAGTTGGTGGTGCAGGACGCGGCGGAGACCAGGTTCATGCTGGCCGAGTCGTAGGATTCGTGATTCACGCCGTAGACGAACGTGCCGTCCACTTCCTTGCCCGGTGCGGAGAGCACGACCTTCTTGGCACCGGCGTCCAGGTGCGCCTGCATCTTGGGGCCGGTCGTGAACCTGCCCGTGCACTCGATCACAATGTCCACGCCGAGCTCGCCCCAGGGCAGCTTGGAGGGATCGGCCTCGGCCAGGAACTTCACCTGGTGGCCGTTCACGGTCATCATGTCACCGTCCAGGGTGACGTCCGCACCGAGCCGGCCCATGACGGAGTCGAACTCGAACAGGTGCTTCAAGGTCTCCGGATCCGTGAGGTCGTTCACCGCGACCAACTCGATGTCGTGGCCGTGCTCGGTGTACAGGGCCCGCGCGAAGCAGCGTCCGATCCGTCCGAAACCGTTGATGCCAACCTTGACTGTCACTGCGATCTCCTCTGTCTGTCGGGGGTTGGCGGGTGCTGGTCCGTCGACATGTGGGATCCAAACCAAACGGTAGAAATCCCACACTCTGTTCTCGACCTCGTCCGAGGCCCGCCGGGTCTTCCGGTCCTATTCTACCGAGAATTCACGCGGTTCGACAGGGGCTCGACGCAGATTCAGGCGACTCTCCCGTAAACCCCACACAAACCCACAGCACCGGCGTGTTGCCCGCGGGTGCTACTATGCGCGGCGCTGTTCCGACCCAGCGTGCGCGGCGAACTCGGCGGTCGTGGCCACCCCCAGTTCCTCGGCACGGCGGTCCGCCATGGCGAGCAGTCGGCGGATCCGCCCGGCGATCGCGTCCTTGGTCAGGGGCGGGTCCGACAACCGGCCCAGCTCGTCCAGGCTCGCCTGCTTGTTGGCGACCCGGAGCCGGCCGGCGGCCCGCAGATGCTCCGGGGCGTCGTCCCCGAGCAGGTCCAGGGCACGCTCGACCTTGGCCCCCGCCGTGACCGCGGCCTGCGCGGAGCGGCGCAGGTTGGCGTCGTCGAAGTTCGCGAGCCGGTTGGCCGTGGCGCGCACCTCCTTGCGCATCCGGCGGTCCTCCCACTGCAGCAGCGCGCGGTGCGCGCCCAGGCGCGTGAGCAGCGTGGCGATCGTGTCCCCGTCGCGCACGACGACGCGGTCCGCCCCGCGTACCTGCCGCGCTTTGGCGAGCACGTCCAGCCGACGCGCGGAACCCACGAGCGCGAGCGCCGCCTCGGGACCGGGGCACGTGAATTCCATCGCCGCGGCCCGCCCCGGTTCGGTGAGCGAACCGTGGGCCAGGAAGGCACCTCGGATCACGGCGGCGGACTCCTCGACGCTGCCGTTGACTACGGTGGGCGGCAGACCGCGCACGGGACGACCGTGGGCGTCCAGCAACCCGGTGCGCCGGGCCAGCGCCTCACCGTCGCGGGCAACCCGCACGACCCACGTACGGTCCCGGCGCAGACCACCGCCGCTGATCACCCCGAGCTCGCACTCGTGGCCGAAGACCTCCCCCACGGCGCGTGCCGCGCGGCGCGCGACCGATTCGGTGTCCAGCTCCGCCTGCACCACGATCCGCCCGCCCACGATGTGCAGCCCGCCCGCGAAGCGCAACAGCGCCGAGAGCTCCGCCGCGCGCACCGCGGACTTGCGCACCTGCAGGTGCGAGAGTTCTTCCTTGACCGAAGCGGTCAATGCCATGGTTGTCGATCTCCTTGCCGAGTACGTGTGCTGCGCGGCGGGGGCTCCCGCTCAGCGCTGCGCGTTCATGATCTGTTGGTAGGCCGCGGCCAGTTTGAAGGGGTTGTGCACCGAACTGCCGCTCGTGTCCCGCAGCGAGTCCCAGTGCACGACGGCGCCGAGCTGGGCGGCCGCCGCCTCGACGTCCTTGGGGGACTCCGCGGCGGACGGGTCCGCGAGCACCACGTCCAGGCGCAGGTCCGGGGCGTAGCGCTTGAGCACGCGCAGCTGGTCCCCCGATCCCATGCTGAGGGTCTCGGAATCCCGGGAGAGGTTCAGCGTGACGAGACGCTTGGCCGGGGACCGGCAGATCGCGTCCCGCAGTTCGGACAGCAACAGGTGCGGCAGTACGGAGGTGTGCCACGACCCGGGACCGAGCACGACCCACGCGGCCTCCTCGATCGCGGTGACGGCTTCCGGGCACGCGGGGGCGTCCGCCGGGGACAGGCGCACGTTGCACACGTCCGCCTCCTTGGCGAGCCGTGACTGGCCCGTGACGGTGCGCGTAATCTTCTCCGGGGGGCACTCCTGCGTGGGATTGCTCCCGGGCGAGACATCCCCCTCGATCACGAGCGGGAGGCAACTCATGGGCAGCACCTGGCCGCGCGCACCCAGCAGCGCACCGGCCCAGCGCAGTCCCTCCACGGGGTCGCCGAGCAGCTCCCACAACGTCACGATCAGCAGGTTCCCCAGGGCGTGGTTGTCCAGACCCTCGTCCGGGTGGGTCTTGATGCTGAACCGGTGCTGCATCACGTCGCTCCACGTGCGACCCCATTGGGAGTCGTCGCACAGCGCTGCCAGCGCCATCCGCAGATCGCCGGGCGGCAGGACGCCCAGGTCGTTGCGCAGTCGACCGGACGATCCGCCGTCGTCCGCGACCGTGACCACGGCCGTGAGGGCCGGCGCTAACAGACGCAGGGCGGACAGGCTCGCGGACAACCCGTGACCGCCACCCAGGGCGACCACGGAATCGGCATCCGTCAGGGACGCGCGCGCGGAGGCGTCCAACGAGTGGTAGGGGTCCACGTCGCGTCGGCTGCTCAGCGGCAACCGGGGCAACGCACCCGTCGTAGGAAAGTTAGTCATGGAATCCGTAATTTCTGGGGGGCGGGACTACTCTCGGCCCAGGTCCCGGTGCTGGATGTTGACGGTCACGCGGGGGGACTTGCTGAGCCGCCGCGCGACCTCCTCGGTGATCGACACGGAACGGTGCTTGCCTCCCGTGCACCCGATGGCGATGCTCGCGTAGTGCTTGTTCTCGGTGCGGTAGCCGGCGAACACCGGTTCGAGCATGGCCACGAAGCGGTCCACGAAGGTCGGCGTGCCGGGGTGGCCGAAGACGTAGTCCCGCACCTCGGGGTCCTTGCCCGTGCGCGGGCGCAACGCGGGGACCCAGTGGGGATTGGGGATGAAACGCACGTCCGCGAGGAAGTTCGCGTCCGCGGGCACGCCGTACTTGAACCCGAAGCTCATGACCGTGAGCCGCAGCACCACCGGACCGCTCGTGGAGAACATGTCCGCGACGGCCTTGGTCAGCGCGTGCACGTTGAAGGACGAGGTGTCCAGCACGGAGTCGGCGGTCTCGCGCAGATCGCGCAACAGCTCGCGCTCGGCGCGGATCCCGTCCAGGATCCGGCCGCCCGCCTGCAGGGGGTGGGGGCGGCGCTGGAGCTCGTAGCGCGAGACGAGCACCTCGTCCGAGGCCTCGAGGAACAGCACCGAGAACTCCACGCCCGAGCGTTCGAGCGCGGCGAGGGTCTCACGCATGTCGTTGAACAGTGCCTTGCCACGCACGTCGATCACCACGGCGAGCTTGGGCAGGGTCTGCGGGGTCCGCGACACGAGGTCCGCCAGCGTCCCGAGCATCTGCGGGGGCAGGTTGTCCACGACGTACCACCCGAGGTCCTCGAGCGCGTTGGCCGCCGTGGAGCGACCCGCCCCGGACATCCCGGTCACGATCAGCAACTCCGCCGTGGGGGGCTTCACCGGTTCCAGGGTGGAGGGCGTGGCTTCCGGGGGTGGGCTGCTCATGTGGTCACGGACCGCCTGATCTTCCGACTGCAGGGTTCGTTTCCAGGGTAGACCAGTTTCAGTCGAGCAGTTCGCCCGTCTCGATGTCCACAGCGGGCTCCCGGGCCTCGGTGCCGCCCCCGAGGGTCTGCGCGACCTTGGTGGCCAACGCGGGCCCGAAGCCCTTGACCTCGAGGATCTCCTCCGCGGTGGCGGCGCGCAGTTTCTTGACCGAGCCGAAGTGCTTGAGCAGGGCCTTCTGCTTGGCCGGGCCCAGCCCAGGCACGTCGTCGAGCGCGGAGACCGTCATGGCTTTGGAACGCTTCTGCCGGTGGAACGTGATCGCGAAACGATGGGCCTCGTCGCGCACGCGCTGCATGAGGAATAACCCTTCCGAGGCGCGGGGCAGGATGACCGGGAACTCGTCGTCGGGCACCCACACCTCCTCGAGCCGCTTGGCCAGACCCACCACGTGGACGTCGTCCACTCCGAGGTCTTCCAGGGCGCGCTGGGCCGCCGCGACCTGGGGCGGGCCGCCGTCCACGATCACGAGATTGGGGGGATACGCGAAGGCGCGCGCGGGCGCGTCGTCGGCGTCCGGGGCCACCTCCCCGCTGTGCACGCCCTTCTCCGCGGCGCGGCGCTGCTGTTCGAGGTGGCGGGAGAACCGGCGGTGGATGACGTCGTACATGGACGCGGTGTCGTCCCGTGCGGCATCGCCAGTGATCGAGAACTTGCGGTACTCCGACTTGCGCGGCAGACCGTCCTCGAACACGACCAAGGACGCGACCACGTTGGTGCCCTGGACGTGGGAGATGTCGTAGCACTCGATGCGCATGAGGGCATCCGGGAGGTCCAGGGCCTCCTGCAACTGCTGCAGGGACGCCGAGCGCGTGGTCAGGTCCCCCGCGCGGCGGGACTTGTGCAGGGCCAGCGCCTGGCGCGCGTTCTCCGCGACGGTCTCGAGCAGCTGCGCCTTGTCACCGCGCTGGGGCCGTTGGATGGCCACCTGGGAACCGCGCAGCTCACTGAGCCAGTTGCGCAGCTCGTCCGCCTCGTCCGGTTCCGCGGACACGTACACCGTGCGCGGGATCGTGTCCTGGCGGTACGCGAGCTCGGACGTGCGGCGGTGCTTGGCGACCACGTCCGTGCTCCCGCCTGCGGTCTGTTTCCTGCGGGCCGACGGCGCGGGGGCCAGTTCCGATTGCGCCTCGCCGTAGACCTGTTGCAACAGGTGGGTCATGAGCTGGGCGGTCGTGACGTCCTCGACCTTCTCGGTGATCCACCCGCGCTGACCCCGGATCCGGCCACCACGCACGTAGAACACCTGGACCGCGGCCTCGAGCTCGTCCTCGGCGATCGCGAAGAAGTCCGCGTCCGTGGTGTCCGCGAGCACCACCGTGTTGCGCTCGAAAGCCCGTTCGAGCGCGCCGACGTCGTCGCGGCGTGCCGCAGCGGTCTCGAAGTCCATACGCTCGGCGGCCTCGTTCATTTGCCGCGTGAGTTCCCGGATGTACGGCTTGGCGTGCCCGGCCATGAAGCGGCACAGGTCGTCGGCGAGCCGGCGGTGGTCCTCGCGGGAGATCTCCCCCACGCACGGCGCCGAGCACTTGTCGATGTAACCCAGCAGGCACGGCCGGCCACTGCGCTCGGCGCGCTGGAACACACCCTTGGTGCACGTGCGCACGGGGAAGACCCGCAACAGGGCGTCCAGGGTGTCCCGGATGGCCCACGCCTGGGAATAGGGGCCGAAGTAGCGGTTGCCCGGTTTCTTCTCCCCGCGTGTGACCATGGCCCGCGGGACGTCCTCGGACATCGTGACCGCCAGGTACGGATAGGACTTGTCGTCCCGGTAGGCGATGTTGAACCGGGGCGCGAACTCTTTGATCCACGTGTACTCGAGCTGCAGGGACTCGAACTCCGAGCCCACCACGGTCCACTGCACCGCCGCGGCCGTGGTGACCATGGTGCGGGTCTTGGGCGCGAGCTGGTGCAGGGGCGCGAAGTAGGACGAGAGCCGGTTGCGCAGGTTCTTGGCCTTGCCCACGTAGATCACACGGCCGTGTTCGTCCCGGAACCGGTAGACCCCCGGATTGGTCGGGATGTCCTGTCGGGCCGGTCTGTAGCTCGCCGGGTCAGCCACGCCCGGCGTCCCTCTGCACGGACGGGGACACGTTGTACACGTCCTTGCGCGGTTGCCCGGATAGTCCCGCGATCGTGGTCATGATCTGCTCCACGTGGGTCTTGCGCAGCTTGCCCGTCTGATGCCCGTGGGACTCCGGTGTGGGGATGGGCTCTCCCACGTGCATCTCGAACTTGGCGGGGCGGATCATGGTAGCCCCGGGCGGTTGCAACCGCTGGGTGCCGATCAGCCCCACGGGCACCACCGGGGCGCCCGTGACGTAGGCCAGGTAGGCCACGCCGGAGTGCCCGCGGTACAGGTAACCGTCCCGGGAGCGCGTGCCCTCCGGGTAGATCCCGAACACGTTGCCCTGCTTGAGGTGTTCCACGGCAGGATCCAGGGCCGCCACGGACTCGCTCTGCTGACCGCGGGTCACGGGGATGATGTCGATGAACTCGAAGGCCTCGCGCATGAGCTTGCCCTTGATCCCGGGGCTGTTGACGTACTCCGCCTTGGCGATGAACTTGACCCGGCGGGGCATGAACGCGGAGATGATGACCGAGTCCAGGAAGGACAGGTGGTTGGACGCGATGATCACGGGGCCGTCCTGCGGGAGGTTCTCCAGACCCGTGATCACGGGACGACACAGCAGCCTCAGGGCGCGCGCCACCGAGGCCTTGGTCAGGTCGTATTTCGTGATCACTGCTCGCTCCCCTACCGGTCCGTGTATTGCTGGAGCAAGTGTGCCAAATCCCCGGGCTCACGAGCGACAGCGGCACACACGTCCCGCAGTTCCCCGAGTTGCGCGAAGCCCCATCCTGCGCCCAGGCAGTCGATGCCGTGGCTGCGGGCACCGTCGGCGTCGTAGCTGCGGTCCCCGATCATCACGGTGCGTGCGGGGTCCGGGGGCAGCGCACCCATGCGCCGCAGCGCCTCCCCGATGATCGCGGGCTTGTCGTGCAGCCGCCCGGACCCGCTCGGTTGCGCGAGATCGTCCGCGGCGCCGCTCACGGTCTCGAAGTACTCGTCCAGCCCGAAACGCGACACGACCTCCACGGCGATGTGTTCGGGCTTCTGGGTGGCCACGGTCTGACGCACGCCGCGCTCGCGCAGCGACCCCAGCACCTCGCGGACACCCGGATAGACGCGCGAGCGGTCCAGGCCCTCCGCGAGGTACCCGGCGCGGTACACCGCGGCGACCTCCGCGATCCGGTCCTCGGGGACGTCCGTGAACCGGCGCAGGGACTCCCCGATCGGTGGTCCCACGAAGCGCCCGAGGTTCTCGGGCACGGCGAAACCGCACGAGCGCAGGGCGCCGGCGATCCCGTCCGTGATGGCCCCGGCGGGATCCAGGACCGTGCCGTCCAGGTCCCACAGGACGATGGGGCTCTGGACGCTCATGCCCGGTCCCCCACCGCGGACTCGGCGCGCTGCCGGTTCTCCTGCGTCCCGCCGGCCGGTTCCGCGTCTTCCTGGGCATCCGCGCCGTCCGCGTCGCTGCGGTGGGCGGCCTCCCGGGCGGCGGAGTGCTCGAGCACCTCGCGTACGAACTGCCCCGTGAAGCTGTCCTTGTTGCGAGCGACCTGCTCCGGGGTGCCCTGTGCCACGACCGTGCCACCGCCGGATCCCCCGTTGGGGCCCAGGTCCACGATCCAGTCCGCCGACTTCACGACGTCCAGGTTGTGCTCGATGGTCATGACGCTGTTGCCCTTGTCGACCAGGCTCTGCAGCACCATGAGCAGCTTGCGGATGTCCTCGAAGTGCAGACCCGTGGTGGGCTCGTCCAGGACGTAGATCGTGCGCCCGTTGGAACGCTTCTGCAGTTCCGCGGCGAGCTTGACGCGCTGAGCCTCACCGCCGGAGAGCGTGGTGGCGGGCTGACCCAGCCGCACGTACCCGAGGCCCACCTCCACGAGCGTGGTGAGGTAGCGCGCGATCGCGGTGAACGGCGCGAAGAACTCCGCCGCCTCCTCGATGGGCATGTCCAGGACCTCCGCGATGTTCTTGCCCTTGTAGTGCACCTCGAGGGTCTCGCGGTTGTAGCGCGCGCCCTTGCACACCTCGCACGGGACGTAGACGTCCGGCAGGAAGTTCATCTCGATCTTCAGCGTCCCGTCACCCGAGCATGCCTCGCAGCGCCCGCCCTTGACGTTGAACGAGAACCGGCCTTGCTGGTAGCCGCGGACCTTGGCCTCTTGGGTCTCCGCAAACAGCTTGCGGATCCGGTCGAACACGCCCGTGTACGTGGCCGGGTTGGAGCGCGGGGTGCGCCCGATGGGGCTCTGGTCCACGTGCACGACCTTGTCCAGGTGCTCCAGACCGTCGATGCGCCTGTGCCGACCGGGCACCTGCTTGGCGCCGTTGAGCTGATTGGCCAGGCTCGTGTAGAGGATGTCGTTGACGAGCGTGGACTTCCCCGAACCGGAGACGCCCGTGACGGCCACGAAGACCCCGAGCGGGAAGTCCACCGTGAGGTTCTGCAGGTTGTTCTCCCGCGCACCCACGACCGTGAGCTGCCGCTTCTTGTCCACGGGACGCCGCGTCGTGGGGACTTCGATCAGCTTGCGGCCGGTGAGGTAGTCGGCCGTGATGGACCGGCGGTTCTCGAGCAGCTGGTCGTAGGTCCCGGAGTGGACCACGTCCCCACCGTGCACGCCCGCGCCCGGGCCCACGTCCACGATCCAGTCGGCCTCGCGCATGGTGTCCTCGTCGTGCTCGACCACGATGAGGGTGTTGCCCATGTCCCGCAAGCGCAGCAGGGTGTCGATGAGCCGGCGGTTGTCGCGCTGGTGCAGCCCGATGGACGGCTCGTCCAGGACGTAGAGCACGCCCACGAGCCCCGCACCGATCTGGGTGGCGAGCCGAATGCGTTGTGCCTCCCCGCCGGACAGCGTGGCTGCGGCCCGCTCCAGGTTGAGGTAGTCCAGCCCGACGTCGATCAAGAACGTCAGGCGCGCGATGATCTCCTTGAGCACCTGGTCACCGATCCTGGCCTCGCGGGTGTCAAGGTCCAGCTGCTGGAAGAACGCGAGGGAATCGCGCATGGGCAGGCGGGTGGCCTCGGCGATGTTCTTCCCGCCCACGGTGACCCCCAGGATCGTGGGGTTCAGCCGCGCTCCCCCGCACTCGGGGCACGCCACCTGGCGCATGTACTGCTCGTAGCGGTCCTTGGCGTGATCGGACTCGGTCTCCTCGTGCTTGCGCTTGATATAGCCGAACACGCCCTCGAAGCCCTGCGTGTACCGGCGCTCGCGGCCCCACCGGTTGCGGTAGGCCACGGTGACCTTGTAGTCCTTGCCGTGCAGGATGGCCTTGCGTGCCTTGGCCGGCAGGTCCTTCCACGGGGTCACGAGGTCGAATCCGGCCTCCTCCCCGAGTCCGGCGAGCAAGCGGTTCCAGTAGTCACTCGTGGCTTTGCCCAGGGACCACGGCGCGATGGCGCCCTCCACGAGGGACAGGTCCGGATTGGGAACCACGAGGTCCTCGTCCACCTCGAGGCGCGAACCGATGCCGTCGCACTCGGGGCACGCGCCGAACGGGGCGTTGAACGAGAACGAGCGCGGCTCGATCTCGTCCGTCTGCAGCTCGTGCTCGTTGGGGCACGCGAGGTTCTCGGAAAACGTGCGGCGAGTCTCGTGCCACGGGGACTGCTCGCCCTCACGGGTCACGAGCTCGATGACCACGCGTCCGTCCGCGAGGTTCAGGGCGGTCTCGACCGAGTCGGTGAGCCGCTGCCGGGCGTCCGGCTTGGCCATGAGGCGGTCCACGACCACGTCGATCGTGTGCTTGTACTGCTTCTTGAGCTTGGGCGCGTTCTCGAGCTGAACGGTCTCGCCGTCCACGACGGCGCGCGCGTATCCCTGGGTGCTCAGCTGCTGGAACAGGTCCTGGAACTCGCCCTTGCGGCCCTTGACCACGGGGGCGAGGACCATGAACCTGGTCCGCTCGGGCAGCTCGAGCAGCTGGTCCACGATCTGCTGGGGCGTCTGCTTGGTGATGGGCTCACCGCACACCGGGCAGTGCGGGTGGCCGATCCGCGCCCACAGCAGACGCATGTAGTCGTAGATCTCGGTGATCGTGCCCACCGTGGAGCGCGGGTTGCGCGAGGTGGACTTCTGGTCGATGGACACCGCCGGGGACAGCCCCTCGATGAAGTCCACGTCCGGCTTGTCCACGCGGCCCAGGAACATCCGGGCGTAGGAGGACAGCGACTCCACGTAGCGGCGCTGACCCTCGGCGAAGATGGTGTCGAAGGCCAGGGAGGACTTCCCGGACCCGGACAACCCCGTGAACACGACCATGGAATCGCGGGGGATGGTCAGATCCACGTTCTTGAGGTTGTGCTCGCGGGCACCCTGCACCACGATCTCGGTCAGGTCCGAGACACCGGAGGCGCGGGTGCGCGGGGCACGGTCGTGGGCCACTCGTTCCGCGAGCACGGAGCTCGACGAACGGTCACTGGGGGTTCGGCGGGTTTGCTCAGACACGGCAGTCACTCTATTACCAGCCACCGACACGACGAGCGGGTCCAGGGACGAATCAGCGCAGCGCGCAATGCGACCTCCCGGCCGGATCGCGCGCTGCGCCGTCGTCCGTCGTGTCCCCTGCGAGTGGACAACTCACTCGGCAGCGGGGCACCCTACTCGGCCCGGTGCCGAGGGTGGGGATGCGGGTGCGCGGTCCCCGCGGAGTCGGGCTCGACCGGCGCGGCGTGGGCCCCGCGGGCCGAACGCGCCGTCTCCTCGGCGCGCTCGCCGTGGGAGCGCCGCAGCCCGGAGGCCTTGGGATCGACCACGGGCAGCTCACCGGTCTCCGCGTGCTGCATGCGCAGCCCGGCCGCTTCCACGGGGTTGACGCGCTTGGTCACCAGGGTGATCTCACCCGTCTCCGGGTCCACCTCCGCGACGTCCACCGTGGTGCGCAGCGGCACCTCCTTCATGAGCAGCACGCACACCAGGGTCACCAGCGATGCGATCCCGGCCACGAGGAAGAGCAACCCGGTCCCGGTGCCGTACGCCTCACGAATGGCCTCCAGCACTGCCGGGGGCAGCCCCGCGAGGTCGATCGACGCGGCGTCGGGCGTTTGGTGGGCATCCAGACCGTGGTCCGCGGCAAACTGGGACATCTCGCTCGAGAGGTGACGCGTGAGCAGCGCCCCGAACAGAGACACCGCCACGGCGCCACCCACGGTGCGGAAGAATGCGACCGCGGAGGACGCGGAGCCCATGTCCTTCAGGCCCACGGTGTTCTGCACGGCGAGCACGAGGTTCTGGTTCAGCGTGCCCACGCCCAGACCCACGAGGCAGATGAAGATGCCCACGAGCCACGCGGGCGTCGCGTGGGTCAGCTGGGACGCCAGGAACAGACCGATCACGAGGATTACCGCGCCCGCGATCAACACCCGCTTCCACCGGCCGAAACGCGTGATGAGCTGGCCTGCGACCATGGAGCCCAGGAACGATCCCACGACCTGCGGGAGCATGAGCAGCCCGGATTCGGTGGGTGTGTAGCCCTGGCCCAGCTGGAAGTACTGACCCAGGTACGTCGTGGACGCGAACATGGCGCCACCCGTGGCGATCGCCGCGATGATCGCGAGCACGGTGGTGCGCTCGGTGACCACGTGCAGGGGCATGGTCGGTTCGCTCGCGCGCCGCTCCACCAGGATGAACGCCAAGGTGCTGAGCACGCCCACCACGATCAGCAGGATGGACTCCCACGAACCCCAGTCGAAGAGCTTGCCCGCGAAGGACACCCACAACAGCAGGGAGGACGTGGCCACCGCGAGCAGGGCCATACCCAGGAAGTCCACTGTGGGCGCCGTCTCACGCGTGGTCTCGGGCAGGTGCAGCGTGCGCACGATCAGCACGGCCGCGAGGATCGACAGCGGCACGGGGATCAGGAAGCACCAGCGCCACCCGAACGCGTCCACGATGAGCCCGCCCAGGAGCGGGCCCACCGACGTGGCCACGGCCATGACCGCGCCCATGTACCCGGCGTACCGGCCGCGCTCGCGCGGCGGGATGATCGTGCCCAGGATCGTCTGGGCCAGCGCCATCAGGCCGCCCATGCCCACGCCCTGGATCACGCGCGCCACCACGAGCATGGTGATGGATCCCGCGAGACCCGCGGCGGCGGAACCGATCACGAAGATCGCGATGGCCATGAGCAGCAGCTTTTTCTTGTCGAAAAGGTCCGCGAGCTTGCCCCACATGGGGGTCGTGACGGCGTTGGCCAACAGGGTGCCCGTGACCGTCCAGGACAGTGCCGTCTGGTCTCCGCCCAGGTCCGCCATGATGACGGGCAGTGCCGTGCCGATGATGGTCAGGGTGACCATGGCCATGAAGAACGCGGCCAGGATGCCGGTCAACGCCCGCAGGACGTCCCGATGCTCCTGGTCGCTCGTTCGCGTAGTACGCGCCTTACCGCGTGTGTCCTGGGCTGCCGTCACGGGCTGTTCTCCTTTCCGCGACCGGGGTCACCGGACGCCGTGGGGTGCGGGGATCCGGGCTGCGCCCCGGGCTCCGGCACGATCGTGGCCGCCGTGACCCGGGACATGCCCAGTGATGTCAGGAAGAGTTCGGTGAGCCGGTTGAGGTCCACGCGTGTGCGTTCTGCCTCGTCCTCGCCCAGGTCGCCCAGACGGGCGACGAGGGTCTCGGCGTCCGCGCGCAGGTTCGCCTCGAGGGCCTTGCGACCCTCGGCGGTGATCTCCACGATCTGCGCGCGTCCGTCCTCGAGATCACGTGTGCGGGTCACGTACCCGAGGTGTTCGAGGGCGCTCAGGTGTCGGCTCATCCCTGAAGCCCCGAGGCCGGACTCGGCCACGATGTCCTTTGCCCGGCGTCCGGGCACGCACGCGAGATAGCTCAGGATGTTGGTGTGCACCATGGACAGTTCCCGGTGCAGCGCCGCTGCCTTGAGCACCTTGCGGGTCACGCGTTGCAGCTCGAACAAGTCGCGCACGAGCTCCTCGGCGGTCGCGTGTGACACGCCCATCCACTCCCCCGTTCCTCGGGTGCCGGGCCCGTAGCGCGCGGTCCGCACCCGGTGCGGGCGGTCATGAGTTCATTGCTGCCCACCCGGGCGATCCGCTGGGTTCGCAGGACTCGGCGGCCGACGCCGCTCGGTCGGGCGAGCACGCGGCGCTCGGATGCCGCCAGCTTATTTATTTGCTTCGCGCAACTATATATCTTG
This sequence comes from Kocuria sp. CPCC 205297, assembly GCF_040981035.1. Taxonomy (NCBI): domain Bacteria; kingdom Bacillati; phylum Actinomycetota; class Actinomycetes; order Micrococcales; family Micrococcaceae; genus Kocuria; species Kocuria sp. CPCC 205297. The sequence goes on from NZ_JAVKPY010000005.1 coordinate 130,377, forward strand.
ACGCTCCGGTAGTCCATCACCGGGCGGGTCGTCTGCGTTACACGCACCTCCCCGCGCGCGGCCGCGTATTAGCCCGGCGTGACTCGGCGGCCTAGAATCGGGGGCATGATCGCTACCCAGACCGAGATCACGGAACTCGCCGACATCACCATCCGCCGCATTTCGGTGAGCGAGATGGACAACAACGTGTACCTCCTCACCTCCAAGGAGCACGGCACGCAGGTGCTCATCGACGCCGCGGACGACGCCCGCGCCATCGCCGGTCTCGTGGCCGCCGGGTCCGGGGACTGCTCCGACTGGGGGAACCTGCAGTTGATCATCACGACCCACTCGCACTGGGACCACGTGCGCGCGCTGGAGTCCGTGGCCTCGCACTCGGAGGCCATGACGGCGTGCGGTGCCGCGGACGAGAACGACATCTCGGTGCCCATGGACCTCACGTTCGAGAACGGGGACACCGCCGAGCTCGACGGTTTCGAGCTGGACGTCATCGAGCTGCGCGGGCACACCCCAGGCTCCATCGCGGTGGTGTACCGGGACCCGTCCGGGCCCGCCCACATCTTCTCGGGTGACTCCCTCTTCCCCGGCGGTCTCGGCAAGACGAACTCCCCCGAGGACTTCCAGCAGCTCTACCAGGACGTCACCGAGCGGATCTTCGACGAGTTCCCGGACGACACCGTGATCCACCCGGGCCACGGCGACCCCACGACCCTGGGCGCCGAACGCCCGCACCTGCAGGAGTGGAAAGAACGCGGCTGGTGAGCGTCGCCTCGTCCGGGGCCGCGGCCCCGGCGCGTAACACGGCGGACCGGGCCGCGTACGTCGCCGTCTTGGCCTTCCCCCTGTTGGTGCTCGCGGGCGGGGTGGTCGGATACGCGTTCGCCCCCACGGTGCACCAGGCCGCGGGCTGGACGAATCCCCTGCTGGGTCTGGTGATGTTCGGGATGGGACTCACTCTGCGTCCCGTGGACTTCGCGCTCGTGGCCAAGCGCCCGGTCCCGATCGTCGTGGGTGTGTTGGCCCAGTACGTCCTCATGCCGACCATCGCGCTGCTCGTGACCTGGCTGCTGCGACTGCCCCCGGAGATCGCGGCCGGCGTGATCCTCGTGGGCTGCGCCCCGGGTGGCACGTCCTCCAACGTGGTGTCCTACCTGGCCCGCGGTGACGTGGCCGTGTCCGTGACCATGACGTCCATCTCCACGCTGCTCGCCCCGCTGCTCACCCCGTTCCTCACGCTGTGGCTCGCGGGCGCGTATATGCCGCTCGACGGCGCCGCCATGGCCAAGTCGATCGCCCTGATCGTCCTACTGCCCGTGCTCGCGGGACTTATGGTGCGCCTCACGCTACCCCGCGTGGTCGAGCGTTTGCTACCCGTGCTGCCGTGGGTGTCGGTACTCGGCATCGCCGTGATCGTGGCGGTCGTGGTCTCTGGCTCGGCGGACAAGATCATCCAGGCGGGACTGCTCGTGCTCGCCGCCGTCGCGATCCACAACGTGCTCGGGTATTTGCTGGGTTACGCGGTCGGCCGAGTAACCGGACAGCCGGCCCCCGTGCGCCGGACCACCGCGGTGGAGGTCGGCATGCAGAACTCCGGACTCGCCGCGGGTCTCGCGGCGCAGTACATGTCCCCGCTCGCAGCCCTGCCCGGCGCGGTGTTCTCGGTGTGGCACAACCTCTCCGGCGCGGTCTTCGCGCTGCTGTGCCGCCGGGCGGATTCGGCCGCGGCGCGGCGCGCGAACATCTGACGACGTCGCGACGTCGTTCCCGTGCACCTCCACAGGACACGCCCGTATGCGTGTCCGCGGGGGCCGATAGGCTGACGGGGATGAAACTCCTCGATTCCCTGGCCCCCGATCTCTCCGCCCCCGGGCACCGGTACCTGCGCGGTGATTTCGCGTCCAACCCCCTGAGCGAGGACGAGATCTACGAGGGGTTCCTCGGCTGGATCGCCTCACGGGACATGGAGCTGTACCCCGCCCAGGACGAAGCCGTGCTGGAGGTCGCCAACGGGTCCAACGTGATCCTCGCGACCCCCACGGGATCGGGTAAGTCCACCGTGGCCGTGGCCGCGCACTTCGCGGGGCTCGCTCGCGGGGCTCGCTCGTACTACACCGCGCCCATCAAGGCCCTGGTGTCCGAGAAGTTCTTCGACCTGTGCGAGATCTTCGGCGCCGAGAACGTCGGCATGGTCACGGGTGATTCCGCGGTCAACCAGAACGCCCCGATCGTGTGCTGCACCGCGGAGATCCTCGCGAACGTGGCCCTGCGTGAGGGTGCGGAAGCGGACCTCGGCGTGGTGATCATGGACGAGTTCCACTTCTACTCCGATCCCCAGCGCGGCTGGGCGTGGCAGGTGCCGCTCATCGAACTGCCCCAGGCGCAGTTCCTGCTCATGAGCGCGACCCTCGGGGACGTCACCCGCATCGAGAACCGCCTGAACGAGACCACGGGCCGTTCCACCGCGCTCGTCTCCTCTGCGGAACGCCCCATCCCCCTGCACCACTACTACTCCGAGCGCCCCGTCCACGAGGAGCTCGAGGACCTGCTCAGCACCCACCAGGCCCCGGTGTACGTGGTGCACTTCTCGCAGCTGCAGGCCGCGGAACAGGCCCAGAACCTGATGTCCGTGGACGTCCTCAGCAAGGACGAGAAGCAGCGCGTGGCGGAGCTGATCAAGGACTTCCGCTTCTCCGCGGGCTTCGGCAAGACGCTCAACCGGCTCGTGCGGCACGGGATCGGGGTGCACCACGCGGGCATGCTGCCCAAGTACCGCCGCCTCGTGGAACAGCTCGCCCAGACCGGGCTGCTCAAGGTGATCTGCGGGACGGACACCCTAGGCGTGGGGATCAACGTGCCCATCCGCACCGTGCTGATCACGGCGCTGTCCAAGTTCGACGGTCGCCGCACCCGCCGGCTCAGCGCCCGCGAGTTCCACCAGATCGCGGGCCGCGCGGGCCGCGCCGGCTACGACACCGCGGGGACCGTGGTGGTCCAGGCCCCCGAGCACGTCATCGAGAACGAACGCGCCATGGCCAAGGCCCGGGCCAAGCACGGGGACGATCAGAAGAAACTGCGTCAGGTGCCCAAGAAGAAGCCGCCGGAGGGCTTCGTGTCCTGGAGCCGCAAGACGTTCGAGTCGCTCGTGGCCGCCCAGCCCGAACAGCTCACGTCCTCCTTCGCGATCACCCACTCCATGGTCCTGAACATGCTGCAGCGGCCCGGGGACAACATCGGCGCCGGGTACCGCTTGCTCACGAGCGTGGACGAACCACGGCCGCGCCAACGCCTGCTGCTGCGCCAGGCGCTCGCGATCCTCAAAGAACTGCTGCGCGCGGGCGTCGTCGTACGCCTGCCTGAGCCGGACGAGACCGGGCGCCGCTACCGGCTCACGGTCGAGCTGCAGGAGAACTTCGCGCTGAACCAGCCGCTGTCCCCATTCGCGCTGGCCGCGCTCACCCTGCTGGACCCGGAGTCGGAGACGTACGCGCTCGACGTCGTCTCGGTCATCGAGGCCACGCTGGAGAAACCGCGCCAGGTGCTGAACCTGCAGGAGAAGAAGGTCAAGGGCGAGGCGCTCGCGACCATGAAGGCCGACGGCCTCGAGTACATGGAACGCATGCGTGAGTTGGACGAGATCACGTACCCCCAGCCGTTGCGGGAACTGCTCGAGCAGTCGTTCGAGACCTACCGAACTTCCGCCCCGTGGGTCGCACAGTTCGAGCTTTCCCCCAAGTCCGTGGCGCGGGACATGTACGAGCGCGCCATGACGTTCGGGGACTACGTACAGTTCTACGGTCTCGCCCGCTCCGAGGGCATCCTGCTGCGCTACCTCTCGGACGCGTACAAGGCCCTGCGCCAGACGGTCCCGGTGGACGCCACGACCGAGTCGCTCACCGACCTGGTGGAATGGCTCGGGGAGAGCATCCGCCAGACCGACAACTCCCTGCTGGACGAATGGGAGAAGCTGGCCTCCGGGGAGGAATCCCCCATGGGCACGGGCGCGGACTCCCTCAAGGAACTTGTGGCCGAACAGCCGGAGGGCGTCACCGCGAACCCCCGTGCGTTCCGCGTGATGGTGCGCAATGCCCTGTTCCAGCGCGTGGAACTGTTCGCGCAGGAGAAGGACAAGGTGCTCGGGGCCCTGGACGAGAGGACCGGGTGGGACCGCGACCGTTGGGCGGACGCGATGGACACGTACTTCGACGAGTACGAGGACATCTACACGGACGCCCAGTCCCGCGGGCCGTCCCTGATCCGCATCACCGAGGACCCCGAGGGAATGACCGGGTTCTGGACCGTCACGCAGGTCTTCGACGATCCGGACGGGCACCACGACTGGGGTATCAACGCGCGCGTCGACCTCGCGGCGTCGGACGAGGACGGCTTCCCCGTGGTCCTCGTGGACAACGTGGGTCCCATCACCGACACGAGACGCTGAGCACCGGTCATCCCGAAAGTCATGCATGTGGAGACGCATCATCGGATAATATGCACTTTAGGATGCATAGGGTGAGGAGGAGTTCGTGTTCGCCCTGACGATCGACCGCCGCGATTCCCGCGGCCGCGCCGCCGAGCTGCACATGGGACGGCAGCGCACGGCTCTGCAGGAGGAACTCCCCCGCCCGGTCCTCGATTGGGAGATCAGCGCGGGCGATGAGCTGCAGGCGCTCTACGACGACGCCGCCGCGATCGTCCGCGCGGTCCTCGCGCTCGCCGACGCCGGGCACTGGCACGTGGGCGTGGGCATCGGCGCGGTGGACGACCCCCTGCCGTCGTCCGTGCGCGAAGCTACGGGCGAGGCCTTCGTGGCCGCGCGGGATGCCGTGAACGCCGCGAAGGAGCGCGGCCGTCCGGTCGTGGCCGGCAACGAGTGGGCGCGGCGCGCGGGCAGCGTGGTGGATCTGGTGTGCGCCGTGCGGGCCCGGCGTTCCGAGGCCGGGGCACAGGCCACGGAACTCGCCGACCGGGGGCTCACGCAACAGGAGATCGCCGAGGGGCTCGGGATCACCCAGTCCTCGGTGTCCAGGCGGCTCAGCGCAGCGCTGTGGCACGAGGAACACACGGTCCACGAGACCCTCGAGGCGTTGTTCCGACTCGCGGACGAGCACTCCCCCTCTGGCCACGCTCCGGACGCCGCGGCCCCCTCAGCGCAGGACGCCACCTCCTCGAAGGACGCCCACCCATTGAAGGACGTCTCCTCGCCGGAGGATGTCGCCTCGAACGGCGACACCACCTCGGGCGGTGACGCGTGAGCTTCCTGCGCCCGCTCACCACCGCGGTCCTCCCCGCAGCCCTGGTGCTGACCACCGCGATCTGGACCGTGCTCGCGGGGACCGTGCCCCGGGAATGGGCCTATCCCGCGCTGCTGATCGCCGGGGCCCTGTCCGGCGACCCTGTGGTGCGCGGGGTCTTCCGCTTCGCGGACGTCTCCCACGAACGCCCGCGTCCGACGAAGAGCCCGTGGGACGACTCCGAGGCCACGGCGGAACCCGTGGACCCGCCGCTGCGCGGAGGTCTCGTCATCGGTGCGCTGGAACGCGCCGGCGCCATCGTCTCGCTGCTCACGGGCATGGTCGCCGGGATCGGCGTGGTCGTGGCGATCAAGGGCCTGGCCCGCTACGGCGAGTTCACCAACGCCCAGCAGCGCGAACAGTTCATCATCGGCACCCTCGTGTCCCTGCTATGGGCCGCGTTGTTCGCCGGTGCTGCGCTGTGGTGCACGACGCCGCGGGGCCCGTTCCCAGGATAGGGAACGGGCCCCGCGGACCGGTTCGAGCGGCGTCGTCGTACGCCCCGGGCAGCCGGGTGGCTACCGCGCCGCGGTCGAGCCCCCGCCCGAGGAGTCGCCGCGGGTGGTCCCCGCACCCGGCGTGGCGTCCCCGGCCGTTTCACCCGCCGGAGCGGCCTTGCCCGTGTTGGCCCCCGGGGCGGCCGGGGAGGCGGTGTCGTCGCGGTGGCTCTCCTCGGCGAAGTCCGGGGAGGGGGTCTGCACCCGGCCGGTCTCTTCGAACTCGCGGTGCTGACCCCGGGCGGTCTCGAGCATCTTACGGAACCGAGCGCGGGAATCGATCAGCTCGTTCTTGTGCTTCTCCGAGATCCGCGGGAAACGCTTTTGCAGCCGCGCGAGCTCCCCGGCGATCTTGTGACGCTCCTCGGCGTCCGCGTCCTGCGGGAGAGCCAGGTACTTCTCGGTGAGGTCCTGCGTCTTCTGGATGGTGCGCAGCGCGCGGCCCTTGGGGCTGTACAGCGAGACGAGGACGGTGAGCGCGAGCACGGAGAGGATCACCGTGAGGGACGTGCCGATCCCAATCTCGGCGACGGCCACGTGCTCGCCGCCGTTGATGAACGGCAGGGTGTTCTCGTGCAGCGCGTGCAGGATGAGCTTCACACCGATGAACGCGAGGATGATGGACAGGCCCCACGAGAGGTAGATCAACCGGTCCAGCAGACCGTCGATCAGGAAGTACAACTGGCGCAGACCCATGAGCGAGAACGCGGTGGCCGTGAACACGATGTACGGCTCCTGCGTGAGGCCGAAGATCGCGGGGATCGAGTCCAGGGCAAAGAGGATGTCCGTGCCACCGATCGCGACCATCACGAGCAGCATGGGGGTCAGCGCGCGCTTGCCGTTGTGCCTCGTGAAAAGCTTGTCGCCGTCGTAGTAGTCCGTGGTGTGGAAGACCTTCTTGGCCAGGCGCACCACGATGTTGTTGGCCTCGTCCGACTTGTCGTCCGTGACCTCGCCCTTGATCAGGTTGCCCGCGGTGAAGATCAGGATCAGGCCGAAGAGGTAGAAGACCCACGCGAAGGTGTTGATCGCGGCCGCGCCGATGAAGATGAACACCGTGCGGGCGATCAACGCGAAGATGATGCCGAACAGCAGCACCTTCTGCTGGTCCGCCCGGGGCACCGCGAACGAGCCGATGATGATCAGGAACACGAACAGGTTGTCCACCGACAACGCCTTCTCCGTGACGTAGCCGCCGTAGTACTCGGCCATGAGCGTGGGGCCGTCCAGCCACAGGATCACGAAGCCGAACAGCAACGCGATGCCCACGTACGCCGCGGACCAGATGGCCGCTTCCTTGATCGACGGTTCGTGCGACTTACGCACGTGGAAGATGAAGTCGTAGGCCAGCAGGGCCACGATCAGGGCGATCGTGATGCCCCATTGGAAGGATGTGATCTCCACGGAGGGTCTCCTTGTGGGTGAGGTGTACCGCACAAGTCTCTCCCCCACGCGCCGGCCCTCACGCGGAGGACGGGGTGCGGCGTGGTCCGTGCCCGGCCCGGCGACGGCGCCCGACGTACTGACGTGCACGGAAGTGATGGGATACTCCCTTGATCAGGCAAGAGTGTACCGGGTTCCCGGCGTGGAGGCACGCGGTGACGGGAGAGGCCCCGCCGGTGCATCGGCGGGGCCTCGTGGCGGATCCGTGAGCGGGCCACGGTGGCGGGCCCTGGACGGGCCCTCGGGCGAGACGCGAGCTCAGCGGTTCTCGGTCCGGGCGAGCCGGTGCTGACGCAATCCGTGGGCCCGTTCGAGCAGGTCGTGGTAGCGGGCCTCGGACTCGATGAGCTCGTCCCGGTACTTCTCCTTCACAGTGGGCAGCAGTTCCCGGTACTTGGTCATCTTCTCCGCGGCCTTGACCCGCTCGTCCCGGGGCGCGTCCTCGGGCAGGTCCAGGTAGCGTTCGGCCCAGTCGCGCGCGCCGTTGACGATGCGCACCGCGCGGCCCTTGGGGCTGAACAGCGACGCGAGCACGGTCACGATCAACACCCCCAGGATCACGGCCAGTGAGAACCCGGTGGTCACCTCGACCACGTGCACGGGCTCGCCGTCGTTGATGAACGGCAGGGTGTTCTCGTGCAGGGCGTGCAGGATGAGCTTCACGCCGATGAAGCCCAGGATGATCGCGAGACCCCACGAGAGGTAGATCAACCGGTCCAGCAGACCGTCGATCAGGAAGTACAGCTGACGCAGACCCATGAGGGAGAACGCGGTGGCCGTGAACACGATGTAGGTCTCCTGGGTGAGACCGAAGATCGCGGGGATCGAGTCCAGGGCGAACATGATGTCCGTGAGCCCGATGGCCACCATGACCAGCAGCATGGGGGTCATCACGCGCTTGCCGTCGACCTCGGTGAACAGCTTGTCGCCGTCGTACTCGTCCGTGGTCTTGAGGAAGCGCTTGGCCAGACGAACCATCACGTTGTTGGCCTCGTCTCCCTCGTCCTTGTCCGTGACCTCACCCTTGACCAGGTTGCCCGCGGTGTAGAGCAGGAACAGACCGAACACGTAGAACAGCGCGGACCACCGGTTGATCGCGGCCGCACCGATGAAGATGAACACCGTGCGGGCGATCAGAGCCACCACGATGCCGAACAGGAGCACCTTTTGCTGGTCCGCCCGGGGCACCTTGAAGGACGCCATGATGATCAGGAACACGAACAGGTTGTCCATGGACAGGGCCTGCTCGGTCACGAAGCCCGCGTAGTACTGCGCGGCGAAGCCCGGGCCGTCCCAGAACAGGATCAGCAGACCGAAGATCAGGGCCAGGGACACATACAGGCTGGTCCACAGCGCCGCTTCCTTGATGCTGGGTTCGTGCGGTTTGCGCGCGTGGAAGATGAAGTCGTACGCGAGCAACCCCACGATCACCGCGATGGTGACCCCCCATTGCAGACCGGAAACCTCCACGAGCACCCCTTAGGCGAGAACGACGTATGCAGCAGCCCGGGAACGGGCTGGGTAACTCGGGAAGTTTACCTGACTAACAACTCGCCGTGAGGGGTGCGATCGGCTCACGCGTGGCCGGCGTCCTTCATGCGCCGCAGTTCCTTCTTGAGGTCCGCGATCTCGTCCCGCAGCCGCCCGGCCAGCTCGAACTTCAGCTCGGCGGCGGCGTTGCGCATCTGCTCACTGAGGTCCTCGATCAGATCCACGAGGTCCTCGGCGGGCGCGGCCGCGACACCGTCGCGCAGCAGTTTGGACTCCGCGGCGGCCGCGGCCTGACTCTTGCCCGTGGCCTTGCCTGTGGCCTTGCCCTTACCGCCCTTGACGGGAGCGGTGTGATTGTTGGCGGCGGCGCGCTGGGCCAGCAGGGTGCGAGTGTCCTCGTCCTCGCGTGCCAACTGATCGGTGATGTCCGCGATCCGCTTGCGCAGCGGTTGCGGATCGATCCCGTGTTCCTCGTTGTACGCGACCTGAATCTCCCGGCGGCGGTTGGTCTCCTCGATCGCAACGTTCATGGAATTGGTGATCTTGTCCGCGTACATGTGGACCTCACCCGAGACGTTACGGGCGGCGCGACCGATCGTCTGGATCAGGGACGTGGTGGAACGCAGGAAGCCTTCCTTGTCCGCGTCCAGGATGGCCACGAGGGAGACCTCGGGCAGGTCCAGGCCCTCGCGCAACAGGTTGATGCCCACGAGGACGTCGAACGTGCCCATGCGCAGGTCCCGCAGCAGTTCCACGCGCTTGAGGGTGTCCACGTCCGAGTGCAGGTACTGGACCCGCACACCGTGTTCCATGAGGTACTCGGTGAGGTCCTCCGCCATGCGCTTGGTCAGCGTGGTCACCAGGACGCGTTCGTCGCGTTCCACGCGCAGCTCGATCTGTTCCAGCAGGTCGTCGATCTGGCCCTTGGTGGGTTTGACGATCACCTGGGGGTCCACGAGTCCCGTGGGGCGGATGATCTGCTCCACCACGGAGTCCACCTTGGACATCTCGTACGGCCCCGGGGTCGCGGACATGTACATGGTCTGCCCGATTCGTTCCAGGAACTCGTCCCATTTCAGGGGGCGGTTGTCCATGGCGGACGGCAACCGGAAGCCGTGTTCCACCAGCGTGCGCTTGCGGGACATGTCCCCCTCGTACATGCCACCGATCTGCGGCACGGTCACGTGGGACTCGTCGATGATGAGCAGGAAGTCGTCCGGGAAGTAGTCCAGCAGACAGTGGGGAGCGGAACCGCGCGGGCGGCCGTCGATGTGCAGCGAGTAGTTCTCGATCCCGTTGCAGTAGCCCATTTGTTCCATCATCTCGAGGTCGTAGGTGGTGCGCATGCGCAACCGCTGGGCCTCCACGAGCTTGTTCTGCGACTCGAGCTCCTGCAGCCGCTCCTGCAGCTCCTTCTGGATGGACTCGATCGCCGAGGCCATCCGTTCCGCACCGGCCACGTAGTGCGAGGCGGGGAAGACGTACATCTCCTGCTCTTCGTTTACGATCTCCCCCGTGAGCGGGTGCAGCGTGTAGATCGCCTCGATCTCGTCCCCGAAGAACTCGATGCGCACCGCGAGTTCCTCGTACATGGGGATGATCTCCACGGTGTCCCCGCGCACGCGGAACGTCCCGCGGTGGAAGTCCACGTCGTTGCGCACATACTGCATGTTCACGAACTGACGCAGCAGGGTGTCCCTGTCCATCTCCTGGCCCACGGCCAGGGTGACCATTTGCTTGACGTACTCCTCCGGGGTACCCAGACCGTAGATGCAGGACACGGTGGAGACCACCACGGTGTCGCGGCGGGTCAGCAGGGCATTGGTCGCGGAGTGCCGCAACCGCTCGACCTCCTCGTTGATCGAGGAGTCCTTCTCGATGAAGGTGTCCGTCTGGGGGACGTAGGCCTCCGGCTGGTAGTAGTCGTAGTAGGAGACGAAGTACTCGACGGCGTTGTGGGGCAGCAGTTCGCGCAGCTCGTTGGCCAGCTGGGCGGCCAGGGTCTTGTTCTGCACGAGCAACAGCGTGGGCCGCTGGACGGCCTCGATGAGCCACGCGGCGGTCGCGGACTTACCCGTGCCCGTGGCGCCCATGAGTACCACGTCCTTCTCCCCGCCCTCGATCCGGCGGGACAGGTCCGCGATGGCCTTGGGCTGGTCACCGGCGGGCTGGTACTCGGACACGACCTCGAACGGGGCGACCACACGATTGATCTTCTGCGCGAGCGACATGGACCCAGCGTACGCGCCGACTCAGACACGGATCCGGGCGGCTCGCATCGCTCCGGAACTGCTCACAGGACCCGCGTGCGCCACCACTCGTCCACCTGCGCGAGCAGGTCCTTGATAGTCGTGGAATTGTCGAGGACTGCCGTGGCCACCGCCCGGCGCTGCTCGTCGGTGGCCTGGGCCGCGATCCGGCGGCGGGCGTCCTCCGGGCTCATCCCGCGGTCCTCGACCATCCGCCGCACCCGCTCGTCCTCGGGCGCCTGCACCACGAGCACCTCGTCCATCGTCCCGTACTGAGCGGTCTCCACGAGCAGCGGGATGTCGTGGACCACCACTCCCCCCGGCGGCACCTCACTCACGAGCCGCGCGGTCTCGCGCCGCACGAGCGGGTGGATGATCCCGTTGAGGGCCGCGAGCTGCTCGGGGTCGTCGAACACGATGGCCGCGACCGCCGCGCGGTCCAGTGCGCCCGAGTCCGGCTGCACGATCCGCTCACCGAAGTGGGCCACCATGGCCTCGTAGCCTGGCTCCCCCGGTTCCTGCAGGGCCCGGGCGATCGCGTCCGCGTCCACGACGAGCGCCCCGAGCTCGCTCAGCCGCCGCGAGACGGTGGACTTGCCCGAGGCGATCCCGCCCGTCAGCCCGACCCGCAGGGTCTCGGTGTGGCCGGGTCTGCGCAACAGCTCAGTCATGACGGTGTCCTTCCGTGTCCTGGTCCCGGCCCAGTGCCGGGAGCACGTGGTCGCGCCAGATCTCGCGGGAGCGCTCCCGCAGACCGTGGAGGTCACCGTCGTTGACGATCACCTCGTCCGCGACCGCCCGGATCTCCTCCGGCCCGGCGGCCACGTCCACCCGGTCCCACGCGTCCTCGGCGAGCAGGCCCTTACCCGCGCGCAACCTCCGCACCCGGTCCTCCACGGGCGCGTCGACGGCCACGACGAGGTCGAACCGGTCCCCTTGGTCCGCCTCGAGGGGGTCCCGGATCACCTGCACGACCACGCTGTCGGGTCCCGCGTCCCGGGCACGACGCCGCGCCGCCTCCCGCAGCGCCGGGAGCAACAATTCGTGGGCGCGGGCCCTGGCGGCGTCGTTGTGAGTCATCAGGTCGTCGAGCGCCTCGGCCGCAGCGGCCTTGTCCTGCGAAGAGACCCCCCGGGCGCGCAACTGCTCCCCGAAGACACGCTCGACGTCCGCGCGCGTGTCCGTGCCCGGGCTCAGGAGCTCGCCCCACAGCGCTGAGCTGTCCACGACGACGGCGCCCAGCGCCTCGAACTCGCGGGCCACGGTGTGCTTGCCCGCCGACGGCCCACCGGTGAGCGCGAGCTGGAACACCGGCCGGCCCTCCTGCTCCCGCTGCCAGTGCCACGTGCGGGGCTGATGGGTGTCGTGATCGGGTTCGGTGCCCACCTCGTACTCGGGACGGATGACGTAGTCCTCGATCGCGGCGGTGTCCTGCTGCGCCCTGCGGTGGTACTCCTCCGCGGGCAGCACCTTCTTCCACTGCCGCGTGCGCATGGGACGCGCGGTACCGGCGTCCTGGCGTAACGCCCGCAACAGCATCCCGGCCTGCAGGACCTCCAGGACCATCACGGGAGCACCGATCACGATGATGACCTCCTGCAGGGCGTTGAGCCCGTTCTCGCCGGAGGTCGTGATGATCGCGGCACACACCGCGCCCACGGCGAGCGTCCAGAAGATCCGCTGCCGGCGCGGGCCTTCGTCCTCGTGCCCATTGGCCATCGCGTCCATCACGAGCGCGCCGGAGTCGATCGAGGTGATGAAGAAGATCGTGATGACCACGAGCGCCACGAGCGCGGTGACCGCGAACCACGGCATGGACCCGAGCAACTGGAACAGCGCGGCCTCCACGTTGCCCTGCGTGACGATGGTGTCCGTGAGACTGCCCTGCGTCTCGGGGGCGCGGTCGATGCGGATCGCGCTGTAGCCGTAGATGGCCATCCACACCGCCACGAACGACGACGGGACGCCGAGCACCCCCACCACGAACTGGCGGATCGTGCGCCCGCGCGAGATCTTGGCCACGAACATCCCCACGAACGACGCCCATGTGACGGTCCAGGCCCAGTAGAACACCGTCCAGTCACCGGACCACGTGCCGCCGCCGAACGTGTCGTTGAAGAACGCGAGCGTGGGCAACTGGTTCACGTAGCCGCCCACGGACTCCACGATGCTGCGCATCGTGTCCATTGTGGCCCCGGCCATGAGCACGAACAGCAACAGGGCCACGGCCAGGACGATGTTCGCGTACGACAGTCGCTTGACGCCCTTCTCCATGCCCGCGAGCACGGACGCCAGGCCCACCGCCGTGATCAGCGCGATGATGGCCGCCTGGATCCACCCCTCCATCGGGATGCCGTAGACGTACGTGAGGCCGCTGTTGATCTGCAGCGCCCCGAGCCCCACGGACACCGCGAGCCCGAACACGGTCGCGACGATCGAGAGCACGTCGATCGCTTTTCCCCACGGGCCGTGGATCCCGTCCCCGAGCACCGGGTGGAACGCGGACGAGACGCGCGGGGGCAGTTTGCGCTTGTACGTGAAGTATCCGAACGTCAGACCGGGGACGGCGAGGATCGCCCACATGTGCACGCCGAAGTGGAAGTTGGCGATGTTCAGGGCCTCCACCGCGGCGCGGTCCGAGGCGGGTTCGGTGCCGTACATGGGTGGGTTCGCGTAGTGGTTGATGGGTTCGGCCACACCCCAGAACATCAGCACGGCGCCCACGCCCGCCGCGAAGAGCATCCCGAACCACGCGATCCCGGAGTACTCCGGGACGGAATCGTCGTCGCCGATCTTCACGCGACCGTAGCGGCTCAGTGCCAGACCGATCGCGAAGATCACGAGAGCGGTCACGCTGAAGGTGTAGAACCATCCCGTCTGGTAGCGCAACGCATGGGAGACCACGCCGAAGACCGATTGCACGGGCCCCGGGAACAGACTCATGCCAAGCGTGAAGACGACGACCAGCGCGGCCGAGGCGAAGAAGATGGACGGGGTCGTGCGCAACCCCAGTCGGTCGTGAAGACGATTGAGCACAGGTCAGCTTTCCGATGGGAGGCGGTGGTACGTGGCCGCGTCGGCGCGGCAGGTCTCACTGTAGTGGCCCTCCCGTGCTCAGCGGGCGCCCCGGGACCGTCCCGGGCCCCCCGCGCGGCCACGAGCCCCCGGATCGGCGCGTCCCTACACTGGTGGTGTGCCCGCCGAATCCCTCTCCCACGACGCCGCGGACTCGCGCGTGTCCTACACCGTCCCGCGCCGGGGCATCGTGCACAGCGTGGAGCTCGAGATCAAGAAGTCGCGGTTCCTGGCACTACTCACCCGCGTGGACACGGAAGCGGAAGCCCGCGAGTTCATCTCCCGTGTGGCCGCCGAACACCGGGACGCCCGTCACCACTGCTCGGCGTTCGTGCTCGGACCCACGCGCGCCACGACGCGCTCGTCCGACGACGGCGAACCGGCGGGTACCGCGGGCATGCCCATGCTGCAGGCGCTGACCGCGCACGTCACGACCCGGCAACGCACCGCGGACGAGGCCGGTGACCTCTCGGACGTGTGTGCCGTGGTCGTGCGGTGGTTCGGCGGGGTCAAGCTCGGGGCCGGCGGGCTCGTGCGCGCCTACTCCGGTGCCGTGACCGCCGCGCTGGACACCGCCCGGCTCGTGCGCAGGATGCGCTGCCGCGAACTGACCCTGCCGCTCCCCTACGCCGAGGCCGGCCGCGTGGAGTCCCAGATGCGCGCTCGCGGGTTCACGGTCCTGCCCACCGGTTACGGCTCCGCGGACGCGACCCTGCGCCTGCTCGTGGCGGACCTCCCCGGCGCCATCGACGACGCCCGGGCAGCCCTTGCGAGTATCACCGCGGGCCACGCGAGCGTCCACGAGGGACCCGCCCGGTGGGAGGACGTCCCGGACATGTGAAAGGTCCCGCTCCCCGTGACGGGGAGCGGGACCTCTCGGATTCACCTCACGGCGAGCTCACGGGCCGCCGCATGCGACTCAGTGACCGGTGAGCTTCTCGCGCAGAGCGGCGAGGGCCTCGTCGGACGCGAGCGTCCCGGCGTCCTCGGCCGGAGCCTCGGAAGAGTAGCTCGTGGGGCCGGAGGAGTGGCTCGGGGAGGACGAGGAGGACGAGGTGGTCGCCGCATCCTGGTCTTCCTGCAGGTGCTTGCGCACCTGCTCCTTGTGCGCCTCCCAGCGGGCCTGGGCCTGAGCGTACTGCTCCTCCCACGCGGCGCGCTGTTCCTCGTAACCCTCGATCCACTCGTTGGTCTCGGGATCGAAGCCCTCGGGGTACTTGTAGTTGCCCTGCTCGTCGTACTCGGCGGCCATGCCGTACTGGGCGGGATCGAATTCGGTGGAGTCCGGGTCCACACCCTCGTTGGCCTGCTTGAGGGACAACGAGATCCGGCGGCGGTCCAGGTCGATGTCGATGACCTTGACGAACAGCTCCTCGTTCACGGAGACGACCTGCTCGGCCATGTCCACGTGACGCTGAGCCAGCTCGGAGATGTGCACGAGGCCCTCGATGCCGTCCTCGACGCGAACGAACGCACCGAAGGGAACCAGCTTGGTGACCTTGCCGGGGACGACCTGGCCCAGGGCGTGGGTGCGGGCGAACAGCTGCCACGGATCTTCCTGGGTGGCCTTGAGCGAGAGCGACACACGCTCGCGATCCATGTCCACGTCCAGCACCTCGACGGTGACTTCCTGACCGACCTCGACGACCTCGGAGGGGTGGTCGATGTGCTTCCAGGACAGCTCGGAGACGTGCACCAGACCGTCAACACCGCCGAGGTCCACGAACGCACCGAAGTTGACGATCGAGGACACGGTGCCCGTGCGGACCTGGCCCTTCTGCAGCTGCTGCAGGAAGTTGGCGCGCACCTCGGACTGGGTCTGCTCGAGCCACGCACGGCGGGAGAGCACCACGTTGTTGCGGTTCTTGTCCAGCTCGATGATCTTGGCCTCGAGCTGCTGACCGATGTACGGAGCGAGGTCGCGGACGCGGCGCATCTCCACGAGGGAGGCGGGCAGGAAGCCACGCAGGCCGATGTCCAAAATGAGGCCGCCCTTGACGACCTCGATGACGGTGCCGGTGACGACGCCGTCCTCGTCCTTGACCTTCTCGATGTCGCCCCAGGCGCGCTCGTACTGAGCGCGCTTCTTGGAGAGGATCAGGCGACCTTCTTTGTCCTCCTTGGTGAGGACCAGAGCCTCCACCTCGTCACCCACAGCCACGACGTCATCGGGGTTGATGTCGTGCTTGATGGACAACTCACGAGAGGGGATGACACCTTCGGTCTTGTACCCGATGTCCAGGAGGACCTCGTCGCGGTCGACCTTGACGACGGTGCCTTCCACGAGGTCGCCGTCGTTGAAGTACTTGATGGTCGCGTCGACAGCGGCGAGGAAATCCTCTTCGGTTCCGATGTCGTTGACGGCGACCTGCTGGGTGGTGGTGGTCATGTAGTAGGGACTCCGATGAAATTGATGTGATGGTTTGGTGTCACCGACCCCGCCCTGTGGGGCGCACCGGATTGGCGACGTCACGCTTGATGTGGGCGTGCGAATACACGCACCGCTCCAGTCTAGGCCCGAAACCGTGCCGGTTCAAGCCTGGAGGGTGCGTCCGAGCGCTGCGCGAGCCGCGCTCAGAACGGGGAGATGCAGTACGGGTGGGTGGGCGTGGACATGAGCGCCTGGATGTCCCGCAGGGTGGCGTCGTCGCGCACGCGCAGCAGGCCCGCGTAGTGCAGCGTGGACGCCTTGACCGCCCCAAGGTACAGCGAGCCGAGCGAATCGACGTTCAGGGCGACGTCCGCGCCGTCGGGCAGTTCCACGGCGGGCATGGACTGCCCCGCGAGATCGTCCTGTGTGCGCGGGCGGTCCGCTACGCGGTCCACGCGGGGGGCATCGCCGGTGGTGTCGATCTCGTAGATCCCGTCCGCGAAGCCCATGGAGTCCACGACCGACATCCTGACCTTGCGGTGGGACGTGTAGTGCCGGGCGGACAGGGCTGCCACCGGGTCCAGGACGCGCAACCACAGTCGCTCGTAGCGCTTGCGCACGGTGTAGGCGGACATGTCCACCATGCCCCACATGAGCGGGTCTTCCATCTGGGCGCTGTTGTAGCGTACCTCCGTGACGAGGTCCAGGTTGCACAGGTACTCCCACAGGGCGATGCGCACCTGCGAGCTCGGGGACACGAGGTCCACGACCTTCAGGTACCCCTGGAACCCCTGGGTGGAGACGAACTTGTAGCTCACGTAGCCGTCCGCCTCACCCCGGGCGTCGTAGTGCACCGCGGTGCGGATCTCAGGATCCGCGCCCTCCTGGTCCCAGTTCCACCGACCGGAGATAATGTCCCACCACTTCTGAGTGCGCGTGAGGGAGCCCGCCGTCACGCGGTGGAAGCGATCGAAGATGCTCGGCGCCAGCTCGGCCACGGCGTGGTTGTCGGCCATTTCCACCGTGCCCACGGTCGGGGCCTTCAACTGCAACCGCGTGTGCGCGTCCACCGTGATCTCGGTGTTGAACGTGCCCGCACCGAAACCGAAGCG
The DNA here is from genome assembly GCF_040981035.1 of Kocuria sp. CPCC 205297. Taxonomy (NCBI): domain Bacteria; kingdom Bacillati; phylum Actinomycetota; class Actinomycetes; order Micrococcales; family Micrococcaceae; genus Kocuria; species Kocuria sp. CPCC 205297. The sequence continues at coordinate 147,906 of NZ_JAVKPY010000005.1, forward strand.
ACCGTAGATCGTGGCCTCGGAGGCGGTGAGCGCCGCGATCGGGAACCCCGCCTCGTGGGCCTCGGTCAGGTCGGTGGTCATGAGCCGGCGCAACAGTCCTCGCCGGGCATGGGTTGGGCGCACCGTGACCTCAGAGACCAACCACGCGGGCACGCTGCACCCTTCCCCGAGCGTCAGCTCCGAGTCCCACGAGCAGAACGTGGCCACGGGTCGCTCGGCACCCAGCGCGGCTGTGGGCACGGGGCCCGCGGTGTATGCGGCGCGGAACCGGGTGCCAGCGGTGCGCATCGATCGCAGGTTGCGCTCGGTGGCCTCCTGCCCCGGTTCACGGCCGTGGAACCCCTGGGCGACCGCCCGGTTCCACTCCACGAACTCGGGGTTCGCGTCCGTGCCACCCTCGTTCGCGAGAAAGCGGCGCAGGACGTAGTCGTTCCCGCGGGCGCTGTACTCGCTCTCGCGGGTCTGCTCGTGCCGGGGTGTCGCGTTCATGATGCTCCTCGTCGTGACTCGGGCGGTTCGGGTGTGCCGTGGCCCGCCGCGCGGTGGCGGGTGTCGTGCTGGGTGCACGGCCTGCTGCGGCGCCGAGCGGCGGGCTGAGTGGTCCGTGCGCTCAGGCGGTCAGTGGGCGGCCTGGTGCCATGTCCGCCCCGTGCCCACGTTGACGTCCAGGGGCACGGTCAGTTCCGCGGCCCCGGCCATCTCGGTGCGCAGGATCTCCTCGACCCGCTCCGTCTCCCCCGGGGCGACCTCCACGATGAGTTCGTCGTGGACCTGCAGCAGCACCCGCGAGCGCAGGTCGTCCTCGCGCAGGGCCCGGTCCACGCCGATCATGGCCTTCTTGATGATGTCCGCGGCCGAGCCCTGGATGGGTGCGTTCAGGGCCATACGCTCGGCGGCCTGGCGGGCCTGGCGGTTGTCGCTCGTGAGGTCCGGGAGGTAGCGGCGTCGCCCGTCGATCGTTTCGGTGTAGCCCTTGGAACGGGCTTCCTCGACGACGCCGCGCAGGAAGTCCCGCACGCCGCCGAAGCGTTCGAAGTAGCCGCTCATCATGGTGCGGGCCTCGTCCACGCCGATGTTCAGCTGCTGGGACAGGCCGTAGGAGCTCAGCCCGTAGACGAGGCCGTAGCTCATGGCCTTGACCTTGGAACGCATCTGAGGGGTGACGTCCTCCGGGGCCACGTCGAACACGCGCGAGCCCACGAACCGGTGCAGGTCCTCCCCGCCACGGAACGCCTCGATCAGGCCCTCGTCCCCGGACAGGTGGGCCATGATCCGCATCTCGATCTGGGAGTAGTCCGCGGTCATGAGGCATTCGAACGGGCCCTGGGAGTCCTCCCCCACCACGAACACGTCGCGGATGCGCTGGCCCTGCTCGGTGCGCACGGGGATGTTCTGCAGGTTGGGACCCGTGGAGGACAGCCGTCCGGTGGCCGCCACGGTCTGCTGGTACGTGGTGTGGATGCGCCCGTCCTCGGCGATCGCGTCCCGCAATCCGGCCACGATCTGCTTGAGCTTGGAGTACTCGCGCCAGTTCATGAGCGCCACGAGGAACCGCGAACCCTGGGTCTCGGGGTCCACGCGTCCGAGCAGGTCCGCGACCGCCGCGGCGTCCGTGGTGTACCCGGTCTTGGTCTTCTTGGTCTTGGGCAGGCCGAGTTCCTCGAACATCACGGCCTGCAGTTGCTTGGTGGAACCCAGGTTGATCTCGTGGTCGATCTGCGCCTGCGCCTGCTCGAAGGCCTGGTCGATCGGTTGCTGGAGGTCGTCGAACAACCGGTCGATACCTGGGCGGTCCATCGCGATCCCCGTGGCCTCCATCCGGGCGAGGATCACGGCGAGGGGCATCTCCAGATCCGTGAGCAGTCCCAGTTGGCCGTCGGCCTCGAGCAGCCCGCGCAGGTGTTCGCTCAACTGCCGGCACGCGGAACCGAGCGTGGCCTGGCGACGCAGCTCGGCGTCGCTCACACCGGCCAGCTCGTCCTGCTCGTCCGACGCGTCCAGCGCGAGTTCGGTCTGTCCGTTTTTCTCCGACGCCGCGGGCTCGTCCGCGCGGGGCACCTCCACCTCCAGGTGGTGGCTCAGTTGGGCGTCCAGCTCGTAGGAACGCAGCGCGGGCCGCACGAGGTAGCCGGAGAGCTGGACGTCGTCCACGACACCAGCGAGCTCGATCCCGCGCTGGATCAGACCGTGGTACAGGTCCTTGAGGCCGTCCACGATCTTGGGCGCCGCCGGGTCTGCGAGCCATTCCTCGACGGCGATGGTCAGCTCCTGGTCCGCGGTCACGAGGTCCACGGCGGCACCGCCCTGGTTCGTGAGCATGAGGGTGGTCACCTCCGCGCCGGAGGGTGCCTTGGGGTCGTGCGCCAAGCGGCGGACGACGATGGGCACGTCCTTCTCCCCCGCGTCCAGCCAATCACTGAACTCCTGGGCGGTGCGCACCCGGGTGACGTCGATGACCTCGGGAACCGTGGCGGCGGCGTCGTCGGAAGCGTGGGAACCGAAGGCCTCGAGCAGACGCCCGCGCAACTGGGCACCGAACTCGAGCTCGTCGAAGACCACGCCGACCCGCTCGGGATCGGCCTCGGGCAGTACCGCATGATCCAGGTCCACGTCGAGGGGCAGGTCCGTGACCAGGCGGTTGAGTTTGCGGTTGCGCCGCACGAGGTCCTCGTGCTCGCGCAGGGCCTCGCCCTTCTTGCCGGTGATCCGGTCCGCGTGCTCGAGCAGCGATTCCACGGGACCGTAGGACGTGATCCACTTGGCCGCGAAGCCGGGACCCACGCCCGGTACACCCGGTAGGTTGTCCGCGGTCTCCCCCGTCAGCGCGGCGAGATCCGGGTAGTTCTGCGGGGCGACCTTGTACTTCTCGAAGACCGCCTGCGCGTCCATGCGGCGCAGGTCCGACGGCGTGCGGCCCGGGTAGACCACCGTCACGTGGTCCGTGATCATCTGGAACGCGTCCCGGTCACCCGAGAACACGAGCACCTCGAAGTCCTCGGCGGCGGCCGTGGTGGCGAGCGTGGCCAGGACATCGTCCGCCTCGTGGCCCTCGCTCGTGACGATCGGAATGCCAACAGCCTCGAGGATGCGTCGGATGTTGGGGACCTGCCCGTGGAACTCCTCCGGGGTCTCGTCCCGGCCGCCCTTGTACTCCCCGTACTCCTGGGAGCGCAGGGTAGGGCCCTCGAGGTCGAAGGAGACGACCAGGTGGGTGGGCTTCTCCTCGCGCACGAGCTTGACCATGGTGTTCACGAATCCGTAGACGCCCTCGGTGTGGACGCCGTCGGACGTCACAAAACCGGGGCCCCCACCGTACTCGGCAGCGCGGGAGAGCGCGAAGAATGCGCGGAACGCCAGGGAGTGGCCGTCGATCAGTAGCAAGCGCTTCTCGGGCCGGGACACCGGAACGGGCAGCGAGACCTCCTGCGGGTGCTCGGTCTTCTCGCCGATCACCACGGTGCGGGTCTCAGGGGCGTCCTGGCTGGCCTGCTTGCTCGTCTCAGTCACGGCTCCATCCTAGGGCCACCCCCGGACAGGCACAGGCCCCGGCGGAACACGGGCGCGGGACGCCGCACGGCCAGGGACAGCTACGGGCGCGTTCCGCGTGCGGCCCGGGACGAGCTGGGCCCCGGGGGCGTCAGGCAACCTGGCTGATGATCGCCTCGGCCACCTCGCGCATCGACAGCCTGCGATCCATGGACGTCTTCTGGATCCAACGGAACGCCTCGGGCTCGGACAGACCCATCTTGGTCTGCAGCAGCGACTTGGCGCGTTCCACGAGCTTGCGCGTGGCGAACTGTTCCTTCATGTCCGCGACCTCGCTCTCGAGGGCCGTGATCTCCTCGAAACGAGACATCGCGATCTCGATCGCGGGCACCACGTCGTCCACGGTGAACGGCTTGACCACGTACGCCATAGCGCCGGCCTCCCGCGCACGCTCCACGAGCTCGCGCTGGCTGAATGCGGTGAGCAGTACCACGGGCGCGATCCGGTCCTGCGCGATCTGCTCCGCGGCGGTGATCCCGTCCATCACGGGCATTTTCACGTCCATGAGCACGAGGTCCGGGCGGTGCTCGGAGGCCAGGGCGACGGCGCGCTCCCCGTTCTCCGCCTGCGCCACCACGCGGTACCCGGCGTCCTCGAGCATCTCGACGATGTCCATGCGGATCAGCGCCTCGTCCTCCGCGACGACGACCGTCCTGGCTTCGGAACCCTGAGCCTCGGAACGGGCGGCGTGGTCCTGGGCGGGCGCGGCGTCGACGTGGGTCGTCTCGGCGCGGGCGGTGTCGGGCTGCGCGGCGTCAGGGTCTGCGGCGCCCGACCGTTGTGCCCCGGGCGCAGTGGGCTCCGGGGTGTTCGACGAATCCGTCACGGGGACTCCTAGGTTTGGGGACAACTTGGTCGTGTCGACACGGCATCCAACCACGAGTGCCGCGAACGCGCCTCATGGGACACATCACACCCCCGGGCGCGGAAGGGGCGGACCGGTCTCCAGCCTAGACCCATCATGTATGCTGTTATCCGCACCGGCGGCGGTGGCCCGCACTACGGTCCCCTTCCCGGACATGCCCAAGTGGCGGAATTGGCAGACGCGCTGCACTCAAAATGCAGTATGGAGACATGTGTGGGTTCGAGTCCCACCTTGGGCACGACAACTCGCTCCGTCGGAGCACCTTTGGAACGGCCTCGCACCCGCGGGGCCGTTTTTTCGTGGCCGAACACAGGGCGAATGCACGGGGGGGGGTCGTTGGTCTCCCCGCATCCGTGGTCGGGCGGGTGGGTGGACCGGTCGGGAACCTGTCAGCAATGGGGAGTCCCGCCCGTGGTCGACTTCCCAGGATGAAGCCGACAGCCTGAGCACCTCCGACGCAGCTCACACCACGACGGGAGACCCCATGCCGATGCCCAAGGGGATCGGTGCCGAGGACTATTCCGCTCGACTGGAGCCCCACCAACGTCCCCACCTCGAGGCGCTTCGAGACCTCAGCCGTCGCGTGGCGCCGCACGCGCGGGAGGTCCTGAAGTGGAATCAGCCCACGTACGTGCTCGACGACAATACCACTCTGGGGATGCTGTGGAACTTCAAGCACCACTGCTCCCTGCGGTTCACCCCCGAGTTCTTCGCACCCCGCCAGTCACGGGTAGCGGCTGCGGGGGAGGGATACGGCGCCGGGTTCATCAAGCTTCCCTACGACCGGCCCCTGCCCATCACGCTGCTCGAATCCCTCATGCGGGACCGGCTCCCCGATCAAGGCGCGTAGCAAAACCTTTCGGAGACCGTAGGGCCCCAGCCGCTGTTCGCGCGATCGACCACAGCGTCCACGGTCAGCACGCAGAGTGAAGTAAAGGCAGCTCGGACGACGTCCGGACTGCCTTTACTCCACGAGAACATCGGGTCGACACCCACGCGCAGGTGCCGCGACGAGAACAGCTCGCAGCGGTCCGCCATACGGGCGACCCGCGTGGGTCAGCGACCGATCACGGCTCCCGCCACGTGGCGGAACCGGCCATGCCGCCCCACGGCCCCACGCGCTCGCGGGGTTCGCGCTGGGGTGCCTCGCCGGCGTCCTGGAGGTCGCCCACGCGGTGCACCTTCACGAGGTTGGTGGACCCGGCGCGGCCCGGGGGCGAACCGGCGCAGATGATGACCATGTCCTCGGTGTTGGCGAGATCATGCTGGAGCAGGTAGTGGTCCACCTGACGAGTCATGTCGTCGGTGTGCTCCACGCGATCCACCCGGATGGGCTGGACGCCCCACAGCAACTGCAGCCACGCCTGCACGCTCTCCTCGGGGGTGAACGCGAGGATCGGGCGTTCCGGGCGCAACCGGGACAACCGGCGGGCCGAGTCACCCGTCTGGGTGAACGTGCAGATGTAGTTCACGTCCAGCTGCCGGGCGATGGTCACCGCCGCACGGGTGATGGCGCCGCCGCGCGTGCGGGGCTCGGTGCCCAGCGGGGGCATGCGGTCCATGCCCTGCGTCTCGGTGGCCAGGATGATGTTCGACATGGTCTCGAGCGTCTTGATGGGGTACTTGCCCACCGAGGTCTCACCCGAGAGCATCACGGCGTCCGCGCCGTCGAGCACGGCGTTCGCGCAGTCCGAGGCCTCGGCGCGCGTGGGGCGCGGGTTGTCGATCATGGACTCGAGCACCTGGGTGGCCACGATCACGGGCTTCGCCCAGCGGCGGGCGAGCTCGATCGCGCGCTTCTGCACGATCGGCACGGCCTCCAGCGGCAGCTCCACACCGAGGTCCCCGCGGGCAACCATGATGCCGTCGAACGCGTCGATGATCTCGTGCAGCGCATCCACGGCCTGAGGCTTCTCGATCTTGGCGATCACGGGGATCTTGCGATCCTCCTCCGCCATGATCTCGTGCACCCGGGTGATGTCCTGGGCGTCCCGCACGAAGGACAGCGCGATGATGTCGACGCCGCGCTGCAGGGCCCAGCGCAGGTCCGCCTCGTCCTTCTCGCTCAGTGCGGGGACGTTGACGGCCACGCCGGGGAGGTTGATGCCCTTGTGGTCGGACACGGTTCCGGCGACCACGACCTCGGTGGTGACGGCGGTGTCCGACACGGCCGTGGCGCGCAGGGCGACCTTGCCGTCGTCGATCAGCAGCGGGTCCCCCACGTTGACGTCGCCGGGCAGGCCCTTGTGGGTCGTGGAGCACAGCTCCTTGGAGCCGGGGACGTCCTCGATCGTGATCGTGAAGGTGTCACCCACGTCCAGCGCATGGGGGCCGTCCGCGAAGTTGCCCAGCCGGATCTTGGGCCCCTGCAGGTCCGCGAGGATCGCGACCGTGGTGCCCAGCTCTTCGCTGGCCCGGCGCAGGTTCTCGTAGGACGTATTGTGCACGGTGTGGTCACCGTGACTCATGTTGAGGCGAGCCACGTTCATTCCGGCCTGGATCGCCTGGGTGACGTTCTCGTACGAGGAGATGGCGGGGCCGATGGTGGCCACGATCTTCGCTCGACGCATGGGTGACTCCCTTTCGAATGGCGGATGGTTGGTGCATATGACGAAGCGGCCGGGTCGAGCAGCCTGGTGCTGCGCGACCGCGGCCGCTTCGCCGATGTCCGTTCCTACCTTAGCAACGAGCCCTGGGAATTGATATGGCAGGACTCATGGCGGGTGCCGGGAGGATCACGGATGCGGGCGGGTCACAGGCTCAGGTCGATCGCCCGCTCGGACGGGGTCACGGGTTCTGGCAACCGGGTCTGGCCTGTAAGGTGGCGTTCCACGTGAGCGGCGCACGCCCGGCCCTCCGCGATGGCCCACACCACGAGGGACTGCCCACGACCTGCGTCACCGCACGAGAACACCCCGTCCACGGCGGTCATGTAGGTCTCGTCCCGCGCCACGTTGTCCCGGGAGTCCAGCGCCACGGGTAGCTGCTCGGTGAGCTCGCGGGACTCGTTGCCCGTGAATCCCAGGGCGAGCAGGACCAGGTCCGCAGGCAACACTTTCTCGGTGCCGGCCACGGGACCGCGGGAGCCGTCCTCGCGGTACTCGGTCTCCGCGACGCGCAGTCCCGTGACCCGGCCGTCCTGCCCCACGAACTCCACCGTGGAGGCCAGGTACGTGCGTTCGCCGCCCTCCTCGTGGGACGTGGAGACCTCGAAGACCCGGGGCATCATGGGCCACGGTTCCTCGTCCGCGCGGTCCACGGGAGGCTTGCGACCGATCGCGAGCGACGTCACGGACGCCGCACCTTGGCGCAGCGCGGTGCCGATGCAGTCGGAACCGGTGTCACCGCCACCCAACACGATCACGTGCTTGCCGCGCGCGTCGATGGGATCGGGGACGTGGTCCTCGGCCACCAGGTGGTTGGCCCGCACGAGGAAGTCCATGGCGTAGTGGATCCCCGCGAGCTCACGGCCGGGGATCGCAAGCTCACGGGGCCGCGTGGCACCCGTGGCCACGATCACGGCGTCGTAACGCCTGCGCAGCGCGTCCCACGTGATGTCCGTGCCGATCTCCACGCCCGGGCGGAACTTGGTGCCCTCCTGGCGCATGATCTCGAGCCGGCGTTCGAGCACGGACTTCTCGAGCTTGAAGTCGGGGATGCCGTAGCGCAGCAGACCGCCGATCCGGTCGTCCCGTTCGTACACGGCCACCGTGAACCCCGCCTGCGTGAGCTGCTGGGCCGCCGCGAGTCCGGCGGGACCGGAACCGACCACCGCGATCGTCTTGCCCACGAGCCGCTGCGGGACGTAGGGCTTGATGAGGTCGTCGTCGAACGCCTTCTCGCCGATCGCGTACTCGACCTGCTTGATGGTCACGGGCTCCTGGTTGATCCCGAGCACGCACGAGGACTCGCACGGCGCGGGGCACACGCGCCCGGTGAACTCCGGGAAGTTGTTGGTCGCGTGCATCCGCTCGGAGGCCTCGTCCCACCGGTCACGCCACACGAGGTCGTTCCACTCGGGGATGAGGTTGCCCAGGGGACACCCCTGGTGACAGAACGGCACACCGCAGTCCATGCAGCGCCCGGCCTGCTCGTGCAGCGTCCCCGCCTCCTGGCGTTGTTGCACCTCCGCCCAGTCCATGAGGCGCACCGGGACGGGGCGCTTGGGACGGTCCTCGCGTGTGCGGACCTTGAGAAAACCACGGGGATCAGCCACGGCCGGTCACCTCCAGAATCTTGTGCCAGGTGCCGTCGCCGTCCGGGTCGTCCCCGGCGGCTTCGGCCTCGTTGCGCAGTGCGAGCACCGCGGAGTAGTCCCGCGGCAGCAGTTTGGTGAAGCGCGACATCGTGCGGTCCGGGTCCGCGAGCAGTTGACGCGCGAACTCGGACCCTGTCTCCTCACCGTGGCGCTTGATGAGGTCGGCGAGCAACTCACGGTCGTTGGCGTCCGGGTGCTCGAGGTGCAGTTCACCGCTCTCGCGGGCCTGCTTGTTCACGTCCCGCTCGTCCAGGTCCAGCACGTATGCCACACCGCCGGACATCCCGGCCCCGAAGTTGCGGCCCGTCTCACCCAGCACCACGGCCACACCCCCGGTCATGTACTCGCAGCCGTGGTCACCGATGCCCTCGACCACCGCGGTGGCCCCGGAATTGCGCACCAGGAAGCGCTCCCCCACGGTGCCGTTGAAGAACATCTCGCCGCTCGTGGCGCCGTAACCGATCACGTTGCCCGCAATCACGTTCTCGTGGGCCACGAATCCGGCGTCGCGCGGGGGCCGCACGACGATCCGTCCGCCGGAAAGGCCCTTGCCCGTGTAGTCGTTCGCGTCCCCCTCGAGCCGCAGCGTGATACCGCGGGGCACGAAGGCGCCCAGCGACTGGCCGGCCTGACCGGTCAGGGTCACGTCGATCGTGTCATCCGGCAGTTCCCGGGTCCCGAGCGCGCTGGTCACGGTGTATCCGAGCATCGTGCCCACGGCGCGGTCCGTGTTGATCACGCGTTCCTGTACGCGCACGGGTTCACCGCGTTCGATCGCCGGCTGCGCGAGCGGGATGAGCTTCGTGTCGAAGTGCTTCTCGAGCTCGTGGTCCTGGACGCCGGTATTGCGCAGTCCGTCCGTGACCCCTTCCGCGCGGAACGAATCGAGCACGGGGCTCAGGTCCAGCCCCTTGGCCTTCCAGTGCGCCACGGCCTCCCGCGTGCGCAGTACCTCGGCGTGCCCCACGGCCTCCGCGATGCTGCGGAACCCGAGTTCGGCGAGGATCTCGCGCACCTCTTGAGCAATGAACTCGAAGAAGTTCACCACGTGCTCGGCCTTGCCCGTGAAGCGCTTGCGCAGTTCGGGGTTCTGCGTGGCAACTCCCACGGGGCACGTGTCCAGATGGCACTTGCGCATCATGATGCAGCCCTCCACCACGAGCGGCGCCGTGGCGAAGCCGAATTCCTCGGCGCCCAGCAACGCGGCGACGACGACGTCGCGCCCCGTTTTGAGCTGGCCGTCCGCCTGCACGACCACGCGCTCGCGCAGCCCGTTCAGCCGCAGGGTCTGCTGGGTCTCCGCGAGTCCCAGCTCCCACGGCATGCCCGCGTGCTTGAGCGAGTTCAGGGGCGCCGCGCCCGTGCCGCCGTCGTGGCCGGAGACCAGTACGACGTCGGCCTTGGCCTTGGTCACGCCCGCCGCGACCGTGCCAATCCCGCGTTCTGACACGAGCTTGACGTGCACGCGAGCGCGAGGGTTGGCGTGCTTGAGGTCGTAGATCAGCTGCGCGAGGTCCTCGATCGAGTAGATGTCGTGGTGCGGCGGCGGGGAGATCAGCGAAACCCCCGGGGTCGCGTGGCGCGTGCGCGCGATCCATGGGTAGACCTTCTGCGCCATGAGCTGCCCGCCCTCGCCGGGCTTGGCGCCCTGGGCCATCTTGATCTGCAGGTCGTCCGCGGTCGCGAGGTACAGGCTCGTGACCCCGAACCGGCCAGAGGCCACCTGCTTGATCGCGGAACGCCGCTCGGGGTCGATCAGCCGCTCGACGTCCTCACCGCCCTCGCCCGTGTTGGACTTGGCGCCCAGACGGTTCATGGCGATCGCGAGCGTCTCGTGGGCCTCCGCGGAGATCGAGCCGTAGCTCATGGCACCCGTGGAGAACCGCTTGACGATCTCACTCACGGGCTCCACCTCGTCGATGTCCACGGGCTCGCGCGTGGACGCGAAACTCATGAGTCCGCGCAGGGTCGCGAGCTCCTTGGCCTGGTCGTCCACGCGGGACGTGTAGGACTTGAAGATGTCGTAGCGGCCCGTGCGGGTCGCGTGCTGCAACCGGAAGACCGTGTGCGGGTCGAACAGGTGCCGCGGTCCCTCGCGGCGCCAGTCGTACTCGCCGCCCGTGGCGAGGTCCCGGTGCGGCTCGGTGACGCCGTCCTCCGGATAGGCCAGGCGGTGTCGGGACTGGATCTCCGCGGCGATCACGTCCAGACCCACACCCTCGATCTGGGTCCGTGTGCCCGCGAAGTAGTCGTCCACGAGCTCGCTCGACAGGCCCAGGGCCTCGAACGTCTGCGCACCGCAGTACGACTGCACGGTGGAGATGCCCATCTTGGACATGATCTTCTGCACGCCCTTGCCCAGCGCCTTGATGAGGTTCGCCACGGCCTGTTCTTCCGTGACCCCCCGGATCTCCCCGCGGCGCACGAGTTCCTCGGCGGATTCCATGGCCAGGTAGGGGTTCACGGCCGACGCCCCGTAGCCCAGCAGCAGGGCCACGTGGTGGACCTCCCGCACGTCCCCCGATTCCACGATCAGGGCCACCTTGGTGCGGGTCGCCGAGCGCAACAGGTGGTGGTGCACGGCGGAGGTCAGCAGCAGGGACGGGATGGGAGCCCACACGCCGTTGGAATCCCGGTCGGAGATGATGACGAACTGCACCCCGCGGTTCACGGCCGCGGAGACCTTCTCGCAAATCTCCGCGATCCGGGCCCGCAGCGAGTCCGCACCGTCCACGGGACGGTACAGCCCGCGCACGCGCAGGCTCAGGGGCACGCCGTCGTCGTCCAGGTGCACGAACTGGTCCAGCTGGTCGTTGTCGATCACCGGGAAGTTCAGCTGGATCTGGCGCGTCCGGGTCTGCTGCGTGGAGAGCATGTTGGCCATGGGCCCCACGGCACCGGCCATGGACGTGACGAGTTCCTCGCGGATCGCGTCGAGCGGCGGGTTGGTCACTTGCGCGAAAGACTGCACGAAATAGTCGAACAACAGCCGCGAGCGGTTGGACAGCACTGCCACGGGCGTGTCCGTGCCCATCGCGTAGATGGGCTCGGCGCCGGCCACGGCCATGGGACCGATGATCAGCTTGAGCTCTTCCTCGGTGTAGCCGAAGGTCTTCTGCCGCAACCGGATGGAGTGCGGCGGGTGGGTCATGTGCTCGCGTTCGGGCAGCTCCGTGATGGGCAGCACCGAGTCCCGCACCCAGTCCTGCCACGGCTTGGTGGCGGCGAGTTCGGCCTTGATCTCGCTGTCTTCCACGATCCGGCCCTCGTTTGTGTCCACGAGGAACATGGTCCCCGGGGACACCCGGCCCTTGCGGACGACGACGCGCTCCCCCACGTCCACGACGCCCACCTCGGACGCGAAGATCACCAGACCGTCGTCGGTCTGCCAGAACCGCCCCGGGCGCAACCCGTTACGGTCCAGGACCGAGCCCACGCGCACGCCGTCCGTGAAGGACACGCACGCGGGACCGTCCCACGGCTCCATGAGCGTGGCGTGGTACTGGTAGAAAGCCTTGAGCTGCGGATCCATGGTCTCATGGTTCTGCCACGCCTCCGGGATCAGCATGAGCATGGTCTCGGTCACGGGCCGGCCCGCGAGCTGGAGCAGCTCGGCGACCTCGTCGAGCGACTGCGAGTCGGACGCGCCCTCCGAGCAAATGGGGAAAAGGTCCTCGGGCTGGCGGCCCAGCACGGCCCCGGACAGCGAGGACTGGCGTGCGCGCATCCAGTTGCGGTTGCCCACCACGGTGTTGATTTCACCGTTGTGTGCGAGCGTTCGCATGGGCTGGGCGAGCGGCCAGGACGGGAACGTATTGGTGGAGAAGCGCGAGTGCACCACCGCGAGCTTGGTCGTGAACCGCGGATCGGACAGGTCCGGGTAGAACGGTTCGAGCTGAGCCGTGGTGAGCATGCCCTTGTACACGAGCGTGCGGGACGAGAAGGACGGGAAGTACACCCCGAACTTGTTCTGCGCGCGCTTGCGCACGCGGAACGCCTTCTGGTCCAGTTCGAGCTGGGCGGCCACGGGATCGTAGGACGTTGCGTCCTGCGCGAACAGGGACGCCGCCCGCTCGTTGTGACTGCTGTCGGAGACGAAGAACTGCACGAACGTTGGCATCACGGCGCGCGCGGACGCGCCCACGGCGTCGTCGACCACGGGGACGTCGCGCCAGCCCAGGACCGTGAGGCGTTCCATGCGGGCGAGTTCCTCAAGCGAGCGCTTGAGCTCCTCGAGGTGCTTACCGCCGGTGGGCATGAACGCCGTGCCCACCACGTAGGCCCCCTGGGGCGGCAGCGGGAAGTCCACCACCTCGCGCAGGAACTCGTCCGGGATCTGGGTCAGCAGACCGGCGCCGTCCCCGGTGCCCTCGTCCCCACCCACCGCACCGCGGTGCTCGAGGTTGCGCAGGGCCGTAAGCGCGGCGTCCACGATGTCGTGGGAGGCCACGCCGTCCAGGGTGGCCACGACGGCCAGACCGCACGCGTCCTTCTCGTCCTCCGAGCGGTACAGGCCCTGATCCTCGGGCACCGCCGAGAAACGCTCGAACGGGGACACCGGTTCGGCGGCGTCGCGTGGTTCGGGTGCGTCCCGGCGGACGGGATCCGTGGTGCTCACGCGATGCTGCTCGCGGGAGTTCGGGGCTGCTATCTGGTCACTGCTCATGGCGGTACTCCTCACCAAGGGCTGGCAGGTCGAATGCGTCGAACGAGGCCCGGGGAGCACTCGGTGGGTGCGCAGCGGGCGACGCGGGATCCAGGTGACGCGCGTGTCCGCCCCGTTGCGGAAGGAAGCGGCCCGTGGGCCGTGGATCGAACCGGCGGGTCCCACGGATGAGCGGGACAGGCACGGTGCTCGGGTAATTTACCACGTAGGCCATGTCACACGAACATGCGTGACGGATCGCACGGACGACGACGCGGGCCCCGCGGAGTCGTGAAGAGCTCTGCGGGGTCCGCGTGCGGCGTCGTGGTCGGAGACCCGGAGGACGCGTCAGGAACGCACGGCCCGGGCAGGCTCGGCCGCTGCCCCGGCACGAGAGCGGGCACGCCTACCCAGGACCGCGAAGAGGAGGATGCCCGCGATGACGATCAGCAGCGAGGTCCACACGTGCACGCGCACACCGGCGATCATCAGGGCCGGGTCCACGCGCAGGAACAGCTCGATGAGCAGTCGCCCGATCCCGTAGTAGATCATGTACAGCGCGAAGATCCGCCCGTGCGGGTCCCGCATGCGGCGGTCGATTGCGAGCAGCAGCACCACACCCAGCAGGTTCCACAGGCTCTCATACAGGAACGTGGGGTGGAACAGCGTGTCCGCGGGCAGCCCCGCGGGGAAGTTCGGGGACGCCGGGGAGATCTCGAGCCCCCACGGCAGTGTGGTGGGTCTGCCGAACAGTTCCTGGTTGAACCAGTTGCCCCACCGTCCCACGGCCTGGGCAAGCAGGAGTCCGGGGGCCACGCAGTCCGCGAACACGGCGAGCGACAACCCGTTCTTGCGCGAGACGAACCACGCGGCCACGGCGCCGAACAGCACGGCACCCATGATGCCGAGTCCGCCCTCCCAGATGCGGAAGACGGCCAGGGGGTCCGCGCCGGGCCCGAAGTACCCGGCGGGGTCCGTGATCAGCACGTGGTAGGCGCGCGCCCCCACGATCCCGGCGAGCACCGCCCAGAACACGATGTCCCACAGTACGTCCGGGTCCTGACCGCACTGCTTCCAGCGCCGCATGGTGAGCCAGATGGCCAGGGCCATGCCGAGCAGGATGCACAGCGCGTAGAAGTGCACCGTGAGCGGCCCCAGGTGGATGCTGCTGATGCTCGGGGACGGGATGGAGGCGGGCAGCACCGGCGGCATCAGTCGCGTCCCGCGAGGTGCGCGGCGAGCTCACCCACGGCCTGCGGCCCGCCCTCACCGAGCGCGCGCACGAGAGCCGTGCCCACGATCACGCCGTCCGCGTACGCCCCGATCTCCAGCACGTGCTCGCGGCTGGACACCCCCAGGCCCACGCACACCCGCTCCGCACCGGCCCCGCGTGCGCGGGCGACGACGTCCTCGGCGGCCGAGGACACCTGGTCCCGGGCCCCGGTCACGCCCATCACGGACACCGCGTACACGAAGCCGGAGGCCGCGCTCACAGTCATGTCCATGCGCTCACGGGTCGTGGACGGGGCCACCAGGAAGATCCGGTCCAGACCGTGCTCCTCGGAGGCCGCGAACCATTCCGTGGCCTCGTCCGGGATCAGGTCCGGGGTGATGATCCCGGCTCCCCCGGCGTCCTTGAGCCGGCGCGCGAACTCGTCCACGCCCGCCTGCAGCACGGGGTTCCAGTACGTCATCACCACGGGGACCGCGTCCGTCTGCTCGGCGACGGCGCGCACCACGGTGAACGCGTCCTCGACCCGGAAACCGTTGGCGAGCGCCTGGGTGGTCGCCGCCTGGATGACCGGTCCGTCCATCACGGGGTCCGAGTAGGGAATGCCGATCTCGATGATGTCCGCGCCGTTGCGACCCAGGGCCACGGCGGCGGCGGCGGACTCCTCGACGGTGGGGTACCCGGCGGGCAGATAGCCCACGAGGGCCGGGCGGCCCTCGGCCTTGCACTGTTCGATCCGCCGCGACAGCGCGGAGTCCGCGCTGCGCGTGAGGTCACGCGGGACGATGCGTTCGGTCAAGCCCGCAGGGGTGTGCTCGGTGGTGCTCACAGTTGTTCGCCTTTCTGCGCCACGCGTTCCTCGTGGCTGTCCTGCGGGAGGAGGTCGAACCATTCCCCCGCGGTGGCCACGTCCTTGTCGCCGCGCCCGGAGAGCGAGACCACGATGATCTTCTGCGCCGCTTCCTCGGGCCCGAGTTCCGCGACCCAGCGGGCAGCGACCTCGCGGGCGCCGGCGAGCGCGTGGGAGGACTCGATGGCCGGGAGGATGCCCTCGGTGCGGCACAGCAGCCGGAAGGCGTCCATGGCCTGGACGTCCGTGACCGCTTCGTAGTTCACGCGCCCGATCGAGTGCAGGTAGGAGTGTTCCGGCCCCACGGCGGGGTAGTCCAGGCCGGCGGAGATCGAGTGGGACTCCACGGTCTGCCCGTCCGGGTCCTGCATGAGGAACGTCTTGGCGCCGTGCAGCACGCCCGGTCGGCCCAGTGTGATGGTCGCGGCGTGGCGGCCGGTCTGCACGCCGTCACCCCCGGCCTCGTTGCCGTAGAGCTGCACGGACTCATCGTCCAGGAAGCCGTGGAAGATCCCGATGGCGTTGGACCCGCCGCCCACGCACGCGGTCACGGCGTCCGGGAGGCGGCCTGCCTGCTCGAGGATCTGCGCGCGGGCCTCCTCACCGATCTGTTCGTGGAAGTAGCGGACCATAGCCGGGAACGGGTGCGGTCCGGCGGCGGTGCCGAGCAGGTAGTGAGTGGTCTCCACGGACGCGACCCAGTCCCGCAGGGCCTCGTTGATCGCGTCCTTGAGGGTGCGGGAACCGTTCTTCACGGCCACGACCTCCGCTCCCAGCAGCCGCATGCGCGCGACATTGAGCGCTTGGCGGCGCGTGTCCTCCTCGCCCATGTACACGCAGCACTCCATACCGAACAGAGCTGCTGCGGTGGCCGTGGCCACACCGTGCTGGCCCGCGCCTGTCTCGGCGATCAGCCGTGTCTTGCCCATGCGCCGGGCCAACAGGGCCTGCCCCAGCACGTTGTTGATTTTGTGGGAACCGGTGTGGTTGAGGTCCTCACGCTTGAGGAACACGCGCACCCCGAGTTCCGCGCCGAAGCGCTCGGCCTCGGTGAGCAGGGAGGGCCGGCCGGAGTACTCGCGGGAGAGCCGCTGGAACTCGTCCTGGAAGGTCTCATCCGTACGAGCCTTGTCGAACGTCTCGGTCAGCTCGTCCAGGGCCGCCACGAGGGACTCGGGCATCCACCGGCCACCGAAGTCCCCGAAGTAAGGGCCCGGGGCGTGCCGGAGGGACTCGGCGTCCCGTGCGGAAGCCTCCCCCGAGACCTGGGCCGCGGCGAGTTCCTCCTGCGCGGCGGTCGGGGTGGCCCCAGCCAAGTACTCGGCCCGGGACATTGCGCCGACCTCCCGGAAGCGACCGATGGTCTGCGCGGGGTCCTCGGCGCGCACGAGCACCTCACCGGTCAGCACCGCGTTGGCGCCGTGGCCCGCGTACAACCGGATCTGCTCCTCCCCCAGGACACCGGACTCCGCCACGATCACGGCCTCGCGTGGCAACCGCTCGGCGAGCCGACCGAACGTGTCCACGTCCACGTCCAGGGTCTTGAGGTTGCGGGTGTTCACCCCGATGATCCGCGCACCCACGGCGACGGCGCGATCGATCTCCTCCTCGGTGTGCGTCTCCACGAGCGCATGCATGCCGAGGTGGTGGGTCAGTTCGAGCAGCTCCCGCAGGGTGGCGTCGTCGAGGGCCGCCACGATGAGCAGCACGATGTCCGCACCGTGCGCGCGGGCCTCCCACACCTGGTACTCCTCGACCACGAAGTCCTTGCGCAGCACGGGGATGCCCACGGCGCGGCGCACGGCGTCGAGGTCCGCGAGCGAGCCCCCGAAGCGGCGCTGCTCGGTGAGCACCGAGATCACGGAGGCCCCACCGCGCTCGTACGCGGCGGCCAGCTGCGCCGGGTCCTCGATCGCTGCGAGCGCACCCTTGGACGGGCTCGAGCGCTTGACCTCGGCGATCACCTGCACGGACGCGGGATCCGAACCGCGCAGCGCGGACTCGGCGTCCAGCGCGGGAGTCTGTTCCGCGGCGGCATGGCGCACGTCCAGCAGGGACACCGATGCCTTCCGGGTCTCGAGGTCCTCGCGCACCCCCTCGATGATCCGGTCCAGCACCGTACCGGTGTGCTGCTGCGTCATGCGATTCCTCACTTAGTTCTCGGTGCACGCCGGCGTGCGGTGCTCCCGGCGCGCGGACGACGATGACCAGTTCCCCGACAGCGCGGAACTGGTCATCGACGGATGAATGCGGTACCGATCCCCTGCGGCGATCAGTGGGACTTGGTCTTGGACCCGCCCTTGCCGTACCCCATGGACTTGAGCACGCCGCCCACGATCACGCCCACGATGATCAGACCGATGCCCACGACCGTCACAGGGACCGAAGCCATCACGAAACCCACGCAGCCCACGATGACACCCACGGTCATCACGCCCACACAGGCCCACGCGGCCACGGTGTTGCCGTGGCCCACCGCGGCGGTGTGGTCCAGGATGATCTGATCGGTGTTCGACATGCGTGTCCACTCTCCCGTGCCGGTTGAGCCGCTCGGCTCTTGGATTGCCGGTCCCGCGTGAGCCGTGGGACCGAGGATTCTCTGACCCCATTGTGCCACTTCCCGGCGCGTGCGCGCCGCAGCCCACGCGGTTCAGTCGGTTTGTGTAGGGTCCTCGCCGCGGGTCAGCGCGTCCCACGCGTCGATGTCGTCCACGTGCTCCGCGGCCTGGGTCTCCCCTGCCGAGGCCTCGCCACCCCGCGGGTGCATCGCGGCCGTCATCGCGGCGGTCCCCACGCTGCCGGCGACCGCAGCGCGATCGTAGCGTTGCGCATTGCGCCGTCGCGCGTGCCGGGCGACCACCGCGAGCCACACGCCGCACAGTGCGAGCAGCACCGCGGCGGTCACGGCGGCCCACGGCCACCCGGTAAGGGCGTAGTCCCCGCCGTCGTTGATCACACCCGTCTGCGCGCCGACCGTGGGTTGCGCGGCCGCGCGCGGGTCCCCCGTGACGGCCAGCACCGCGAGCATCGCGCCCACGCCCGCTAGCGCGACGACGGCGCCCACGATCGTGCGCAGTACCCGGCCTCCCAGCGCGGAGGCCACCGCCGCGACGGCGGCGACAAGACCCAGGGCGGTGACGGCCGGAGCGGCGTCGGCCCCGGGGACGTCGACCGTGACCGACTGCAGGGACGTGGGGACGTCCGCGTGGATCCAGGTGGCGGTGGTCGTGGCGAACAACGCCAGGGCACACAACAGCGTGACCAGGACGGCGGGTGCGGTGCGGCGCAGCAACGTCAGCTCCTCGGGGGACGGGAGGCCCGGGTGTCCGTGCCCGGCTCGCGCAGGGTCTGGGCGATCAGCGCGGCGCGCAACGGCGCGGTGGCCTTGTTGAGGGATTCCTGGGCCTCGGACTCGGGATCCGAATCAGCCACGATACCGCCGCCCGCCTGGACGTACGCCGTACCCTCGAGCAGCAGCGCCGTGCGGATCGCGATCGCCATGTCCATGTTCCCCGCGAAGTCCATGTAGCCCACGACGCCGCCGTAGACCGCCCGGCGCAGCGGTTCGTACTCGTCGAGCAGGCGCAACGCGCGAGGCTTGGGCGCGCCCGAGAGCGTGCCCGCGGGGAACGTGGCGGCGAGGACGTCGTAGGCGGTGACGTCCTCGCGCATGCGCGCGACCACCGTGGAGCACAGGTGCATGATGTGGCTGAAACGCTCGATCTCCATGAACTCGCTCACGTCCACGCTGCCGGGCTCGGCGACCTTGGAGAGATCGTTGCGGGCCAGGTCCACGAGCATGAGGTGTTCCGCGCGTTCCTTCTCGTCCGCGAGCAGGTCCTGGCCCAGGGCCACGTCCTCGTCCACCGTGGCACCGCGCGGGCGGGAGCCCGCGATCGGGTGGGTCATGGCCTGGCGGCCCGTGACCGTCACGAGCGCCTCGGGTGAAGAACCCACGATCGAGTACGGCCGACCTTGGGCGTCCTCAAACGAGTACAGGTACATGTACGGGCTCGGGTTGATCCGGCGCAGCGTGCGGTAGACGTCCAGCGAGCTCGCGTGGCACTCAGCCTCGAAGCGGCGCGAGACCACCACCTGGAAGATGTCGCCGTCCACGATCGCCTGCTTGCCGCGGTCGATCGCGGACATGAACAGCTCCCGGTCCCACGACTGGCGCGCGACGGACTCCACGTCCGTGAGCTCCGGTGCTCCCTGCTCCGCGATGGACACCGTAGTGCGCTCGAGCGGGGTGGCCAGGCGAGTCACCATGGAGCGCAACCGGGACACGGCGTCGTGGTAGGCGGCATCCACGTTCTCGTCCGTGCCGTTGACGTTCACGGCATTGGCCACGAGCAGCACGGAGCCGTCCTTGCTGTCGTGCACGGCCATGTCCGCGACCAGGTTCATGGCCAGCTCGGGCATGTGCAGGTCATCCTCGGGCGGGTTGGGCAGGGTCTCCCAGCGGCGCACGGCCTCCCAGCCCACGAAACCCACCATCCCGCTCGTGAGCGGTGGGACGCCCTCGAAGGGTGCGGTGTGCAGCAACTGCATGGTCGCGCGCAGTGCGTCGAGGGGATCGCCGTCCACCGGTGCCCCGGCCGGTGCGTCACCGATCCAGTGCGCCTGCCCATCCCGGGAGGTCAGCGTGGCCACGGAACCGGCACCCACGAACGAGTAGCGGGACCACACCCCGCCCTCCGCGGCGGACTCGAGCAGGAACGTGCCCGGGCGGGGTTCGCCCTCGCGGGTCACGAGCGCGCGGTACAGACCCACGGGGGTCAGTGAGTCGGCGAGCACCGTGGTGCGCACCGGGATCACGCGGCGGGTCGCGGCATACTGCCGGAACTCCTCAAGGGTGGGGGTGATGCTGCCGAGTTCGTGCATTTAAACCGCCTGTTCCGCGTAGAGGTCTCGATCGTCGAAACACGTGCGCGAGCCCGTGTGGCATGCCGCGCCGTGCTGGTCCACCTGCACGAGCAGGGCGTCCCCGTCACAGTCCAGGCTCACGGAGTGCACGCTCTGGTAGTGCCCGGAGGTGTCCCCCTTGCGCCAGTACTCCTGGCGGGACCGCGACCAGAAGGTCACGCGGCCCTCGGTCAGGGTGCGGTGCAGGGCCTCGTCGTTCATCCAGCCCAGCATGAGCACCTCCTTGGTGTCGTACTGCTGGATGATCGCCGCCACGAGTCCCGCCTCGTTGTGCGAGAGCTGCTCGGCGATGCGGGGGTCCAGGTTGTGGGTCGTGAACGCGTCCGTGGCGGTACTCATCCGCGTCTCCTGGTTCTGGGACATCAGCGCACCTCGTAACCTGCGGCACGCAGGGCGTTCTTGACGTCCGCGATCGCGTCGTCCGGGCCGAAGTGGAACACCGAGGCCGCCAGCACCGCGTCCGCGCCGGCGGCGACCGCGGGCGGGAAGTGCTCGGGTGCCCCGGCCCCGCCCGACGCGATGAGCGGAACGTTTACCCGATCCCGCACGGCGGAGATCATCTCCAGGTCGAAGCCCTCGCGGGTCCCGTCCGCGTCCATCGAGTTGAGCAGGATCTCCCCGACCCCGCGTTCCTCGGCCTCCCGGGCCCACTCGAGCGCGTCCAGGCCCGTGAGCGTGCGCCCACCGCGCGTGGTGACCTCGAAACCGGACGGGGTGTTGCCCGTGCGTTTCGCGTCCAGGGACAGCACGAGCACCTGGTTGCCGAAACGGTTCGTGATCTCGTCGATGACCTCCGGGCGCGTGACCGCCGCGGTGTTGATCGAGGCCTTGTCCGCGCCGCAGCGCAGCAACCGGTCCACGTCCTGTGCCGTGCGCACGCCGCCGCCCACGGTCAGGGGGATGAACACCTTCTCGGCGGTGCGGGCCACGACGTCGAACATGGTGTCCCGCTCGCTCGAGGACGCGGTCACGTCCAGGAACGTGAGCTCGTCCGCGCCGGCCAGGTTGTAGCGCGCCGCGAGTTCCACAGGATCCCCCGCGTCCCGCAGGTTCTCGAAGTTCACGCCCTTGACCACGCGCCCGGCATCGACGTCCAGACACGGAATGACTCGTACGGCCACACCCATTACGCCACCGTCCTCACTGCTCTCGACTTCTCTTCGCCCGCGCCCGCGTCAGATCCGCGCGGCCTGGATGGGTGAGACCAGGATGGCCCGGGCCCCCACCTCGTAGAGCGCGTCCATGACCTTGTTGGTGTCGCTCTTGCGCACCATCGCGCGAACGGCCACCGCGCCGTCGTGACCGAGCGGGGAGATCGTGGGGCCCTGCATACCCGGGGTGATCTCGGTGGCGGCGGGCAGCAGGTCCTCGGTGATGTCGTAGTCCATCATCACGTACTGCCGCGCGACCAGCACACCCTGCAGACGACGTCGCAGCACGCGCAGTCCTTCGGGTTCCGGTTCGTCGCCGCGGCGGATGAGCAGCGCCTCGGAGGTCATGATCGGTTCGTCGAAGATCTCGAGGCCCGCCGCGCGCAGGGTGTTGCCGGTCTCCACGACGTCCGCGATCGCGTCCGCGACACCCAACCGGATGGAGGATTCTACGGCGCCGTCCAGGCGCACGACCTCGGCATCCACGCCGCGGTCCGCGAGGTAACGCTCCAGCAGCAACTGGTAGCTCGTGGCGATCCGCTTGCCCTCGAGTTCCTGCACGGACTCGAACTGGCCGCGCGGGCCGGCCAACCGGAAGGTGGAACGGGCGAAGTCCAGGCCCAGCTCCTCCTCGGCCTCCGCGCCGGAATCGAGCAGCAGGTCCCGTCCGGTGATCCCCAGGTCCAGGGTGCCGCCACCCACGTAGATCGCGATGTCCCGCGGGCGCAGGTAGAAGAACTCCACGTGGTTGTCGTTGTCCACCAGCACGAGTTCCCGGGTGCTGCGCCGCTGCCGGTAACCGGCCTCGGTGAGCATGGTGATGGCGGCTTCAGACAGCGCGCCCTTATTGGGCACGGCTACTCGCAGCATGGGATTCCTTTCCGCGGGGCGCAGATGACGGGGATCGGGGCGGTGCCCGGAGCGGGTGACGCGCGGGGCTCAGAGGTACTTGTAGACGTCCTCGAGGCTCATACCCTTGGCGATCATCATGACCTGCACGTGGTAGAGCAACTGGGAGATCTCCTCCGCGGCCTCGGCGTCGGACTCGTACTCGCACGCCATCCAGACCTCGGCGGCCTCCTCGACGACCTTCTTCCCGATGCCGTGGATCCCGGAGTCCAGTTCCGTGACGGTCCTGGATCCCTCGGGGCGTTGCTCGGCCTTGGTGCGCAGTTCGGTGAAGAGGTCTTCGAAGGTTTTCACCCCTTCAGGGTAATGGGTGCGCGTGCCCGTCCCGAACGCGTGGCACATGCACGCCGCTCAGACCCCGTGCTCGCGCAGGGTCAGGGCGGTGCTCAGGGCGGCGTGGGCCGCCTCGTAGCCCTTGTCCTCGTGCGAGCCCTCGAGGCCGGCACGGTCCAGGCCCTGTTCCTCCGTGTCACACGTGAGTACGCCGAAGCCCACCGGGGTCCCGGTGGCCACGGACACGTCCGTGAGTCCGGAGGTCGCGGCGTGGCACACGTAGTCGAAGTGCGGGGTGCCGCCGCGGATCACGACGCCGAGCGCGACCACCGCGTCCGCCGTCTCCGCCAGGCGGCGGGCGGCCACGGGCAGCTCGAAGCTCCCGGGCACGCGCACCTGCACGACCGTGCCGGTGTTCGCTTCCGTGAGGGCGCGCAGGGCGCCGTCGAGCAGCCCGTCCATGATCGTCGTGTGCCAGCTCGCGGCGACCACGGCCACGGTCAGGTCCGAGGCGTCGAGGTCCGAGGCGAGGGTGGTCGGGGCGCCGTGTCCGCTCATGATGTTTCTCCTGGGTTGAGGTGGGTCAGGTGGTGGTGCATGCGGTCGCGCTTGGTGCGCAGGTAGTCCAGGTTCTCGGTGCGCGCGTGGACCTCGTGGGGGATCACGTTCGCCACGGTGATCCCGAGCGCCTCGAGCTTGGCGACCTTGTCCGGGTTGTTGGTCAGCAGCCGCACCGTGGTCAGGCCCATGGCCGCGAGGATCCGGGCGGCGGCGGTGTAGTCCCGGGCCTCCGCGGGCAGCCCGAGCATGGTGTTGGCGTCCACGGTGTCCGCTCCGCCGTCCTGGAGCTTGTAGGCGCGCAGCTTGTTGATCAGCCCGATCCCGCGGCCCTCGTGGTTGCGCAGGTACAGCACCGTGCCCCCGTGGCGGGAGATCCGTTCCAGCGCCAGGTGCAGTTGCGGTCCGCAGTCACAGCGCCACGAGCCGAAGACGTCCCCGGTGAGGCACTCGGAATGCAGCCGCAGCAACGGTGGCAGAGCGGCTTCGTCGGCGGGCGGGGGTGCCGTGAGCGAGACGTGCTCGGCGGCGGGGATCCCCGACGGCTCCGGAACGCGCCAACCGGTCACCGAGAACGTGCCGTACTCGGAGGGCACGGTCACGGGGTCGCTGTGGTGCAGGGGCTCCGCTCCCGGAGCCGCGTGATTGTCGGCCGGTGACGCGTGTTCGGGGATCTCACCGTGGTCGAAAACGCTCATGCGATGCGGTCTCCCTCCCCCGTGGTGTCCACCGACGGCGCGGTGGCGCCCCCGGCGACGTCGACGGCGCTCGGTCGAGTTGTGCCCTTCGCGTCCTGAGCCGCGGCACCGGCGTCGTGCGCGGCCGCCCGCGGGACGGCGTCCTCGGCGGCATCCGTCGCGTCCAGGTGGGCGATCAGATCGGCGATGCTGATCATTACGAGCCCGTGCTCGTCCGCGAACCGCCGCAGGGCGGGGGCGCGCAGGGGCTGCCCGGCGTCGTCGACGATCTCCGCGATCGCACCCACGGGCTCGCACCCCGCGAGCCGCGCGAGCTCCACGGCGGCCTCGGTGTGCCCCGCGCGTTCGCGCACCCCGCCAGGGACCGCGCGCAGCGGCAGGATGTGGCCGGGCCGCGTGAGCTCGGCCGCGGTGGTGCCGGGCAGCGCGAGCAGTCGCGTGGTCAGCGCCCGGTCCCGCGCGCTGATCCCGGTGGTGATCCCGGTGCGGGCGTCGCACGTCACGGTGTACGCCGTGGCCTTGGCGTCCTCGTTGTGCTCGGTCATGGGCGGCAGGGCAAGCCGGTCCGCGCGCTCGTCGGTCATGGGCACGCACACCACCCCGGAGCTGTGCCGGATCGTGAAGCCCATGAGGGGCTGGGTCGCGTGCTGGGCCGCGAACACCAGGTCGCCCTCGTTCTCCCGGTCCTCGTCGTCCACGACAACGACCGCCGCACCCGAGGCCATCGCGGCCACGGCGTCCGCGACCGGATCGAGGGCGACGCCGCGCGGTGTCGCGGGTGCCGCGTACGAGGCCAGGCGCTCGGCGTACTTGGCGAGCACGTCCACCTCGAGGTTGACGGTGGAACCCGGCGTGCGAGCGCCGAGCGTGGTCGCGCGCAGGGTCTCCGGGATCAGCCCCACCTCGAACCACGCCTCGGGCTCGTCCGTGGAGTTCACCGCAGTGACCGTGAGGGACACGCCGTCCACGGCGATCGAACCCTTGACCGCGATGTAGCGTGCAAGAGCCACGGGGACTCTGATCCGCACGGTCTCCCATCCGGTGTGGGACGTGCGCTGCACCACGGTGCCCACGCCGTCCACGTGCCCCTGGACCACGTGCCCGTCCAGGCGCTGCCCGGCTGCGGTGCAGCGTTCCACGTTCACCAGGTCACCGTGTCCGAGCGCCCCCAGGGTGGTCAGGCGCAGTGTCTCGCCCATGACGTCCGCGGTGAAGTCCCCCGCCGCGCCCGAGGGGACCGCGGTCAGGCACACCCCGTTGACCGCGAGTGAGCCGCCGTGGGGCAGGTCCGCGACGAGTGGCCCCGCGGACACGTGCAGCCGGGCGGCGTCCTGCGCCAACCGTTCCACACGTTCCACGGTGGCCTGGGCTTCGACAATTCCGGTGAACACTGATTCTCCTTGGGGATCCGGGGTGCGCGGGGTTCTCGGGAACTTCCCGGCGCGAGGTCTTGGTGTGCTGCGTCAGTTCAGGGGCGTGTCATGGGGCGTCGGGTACGGGACCCGCGGGCCGCAAGTGCCACCGTCCATCGACGCCCACGCGGCTGATCGCCTCCATCTGCTCCGTGGCCTCTTCGTGGCCGGGGCGCGCGAGGTCCGCCGGGTGCCGCACGGGGTCACCGCGCCATGACGACGCCGCGGCAAGCGTCCCGATCCCGAGCGACGCGACCGACGCCGCGCCGTCCCCGAGGATCAGTGGGGCCTGGTACAACCACAGCTCGTCCACGAGATCGGCGGCGAGGAACGCGGCGGACACCGTGGGCCCGCCTTCCACGAGCACGTGGGAAACCCCGCGTTCACGGAGGTGTTGTAACGCCTCGGCGGGATCGTGCGTGGTGAGGTGGATGAACCGCCCGTCGTGCCCGCGGTCGGCGCATGCGACCTCTCCGTGATCCGTTCCGGTGTCTCCCGGGGCTCCACGTTCGGTGTCTTCCCGGGGCGCGCGGTCGACGACGCCGCGCCGGACCTTGGCATCCGCGGGCACGGGGCGGGTGCTCATGACTGCCCGCAGGGGTTGCCGCGCGAGGGGTTCACCCGCGGCATCCCGCGCGGTCAGGGTCGGGTCGTCCGCGCGCAGGGTCCCGCCGCCCACCAGGATCGCGTCCACCCGGGTGCGCAGGGCGTGGCCCTGATCCCGAGCGGGTGCACCCGTGATCCACTGGCTCGTCCCGTCCGCGGCGGCCACGCGGCCGTCGATCGTCTGCGCGAGTTTCAGCGTCACGAACGGTCGCGCATCATGCTGGGCGATGAACCAGCGGTCATTGAGATCGTGGGCTTCCCTCGCGAGCAGCCCCTGACGCACGTCCACCCCGTGTGCGGCGAGGAACGCGCCGCCCCCGCGGGCGGTGTCCGTGCCGTCGGCCACCGCGTAAATGACCCGGGGGATCCCCGCGTCGAGGATCGCGCGCGAGCACGGGCCGGTGCGTCCGGTGTGGTTGCAGGGTTCGAGGGACACGACCATGGTGGTGTCCTCAAGAGGTGTCCCCGCCTCACGGGCCAGACGCAGGGCGTCCGCCTCCGCATGCGGGGTGCCCGCCCCGCGGTGATGACCCACGTGCAGGATCTCCCCCGCGGCGGAGAGGATCACGGCGCCCACCACGGGATTGGCCCCGCGGATCCCCCGCCGAGCCGCTTCCAGAGCCGCGCGCATCGCCTCGTGTTCCGCGGCCGAGAAGTCGTGGGACGGCCCCGCCCCCGGACGGGAGCGGGGCGCGGGCCCCGGCGCAGCGGCGTCGTCGTACGCCGTCACTTCTCGTCCTCACCCACGGACAGGCGCAGGTCCGGGAAGCCCGTCTCGATCGTCGCGCGACGGCGCTGGCGCGTATTCACGCGCCACCACACGAAGAACCCTGCGAGCGTGAACGCGCCGTAGAACACGTACATCAAGCCCGAGGCGTAGTAACCGGCGGAGAACAGGAGGGGCACGCCCACGATGTCCACGGCGACCCACAACAGCCAGAACTCGACCCAGCCCTTGGCCATCCCGAGCGTTGCGAGCAGCGAGCCCATGAAGATCCAGGCGTCCGCCCACACGGGTTCGTACGAGCCCAGGGCACGGAAGATGGGCGTGAGAAGTGCCGTCCCGAACACGAGGGCGACCACCAGGAACACGCGTTCGCGGGCGGTGGCCCAACGCGGGGACACGGCCTCCTCGGACGCCCCGCGGGACCGGCGCCATTGCACCCAGCCGTACACGGACACCGCGATGAACATGACCTGACGGCCGGCCTGGCCTAACAGGTTCACGGGGTTGGGAGTGTCGAACACCGCGCCCAGGAAGACGGTCAGCAGGATCGCGTTGCCCACGATCCCCACGGGCCACGCCCACACTTTGCGGCGCATCCCGCCCAGCGCGGACAACAGCCCGAACACGTTGCCGAGCACCTCGCGCCACAGGATGAAACCGTCACCCACCCGCAACTGCGCGTCGAACAACCAACGCAGGACGTCCACGGTGTCTCCTCTCACCCGCCACTGTCGGTGGTCCCGGGGAGGAATGCGCACACGCGTCGAACACGATCACGCGGCGGAGCACGTCACAGCACCACCCGACGGACCGCGATCGCGTGCGACCGCGCACGGTCAGGACGCCGTGACGCTCACGTGTGCCTACCATCCAGACTGTACTGTCGGTACCGGATTTCCACCGGTTCGGCCGATCCCTCCGTGCGCATCCTCGGTGGTTCCCACGGGAACCTGCTCGGTGCTGTGCACGGTGTTCACGGTTCGCGGACTGTCACCGCCGGTTCGGAATTGCACCGACCCCGGAACACGTTGCTGCGCTCATTATGCCACGCGGCCTCACCATGCCCATGATCGGGGACACCGCGCGGTCACGTCCTGTTCTTCCGGCCGTTCTCCCGGCCCTGCAGATCCGAGAGCAGTCCGGCGACGCGGGCCTTGATGTCGTCGCGGATCCTGCGCACGTCCGCGAGGGGCTGACCGGCCGGGTCGTCGAGGTCCCAGTCCTCGTAGCGCTTGCCCGGAAACACGGGGCAAGTGTCCCCACAGCCCATGGTGATGACGACGTCGGAGGCCCTGATCTGCTCCGCCCGCAGGATCGTGGGCACGGCTGCGGTGATGTCGATGCCCTCCTCAGCCATCGCCTCCACGGCCACCGGGTTCAGGCTCTCTGCCGGTTCGGACCCGGCCGAACGGACATCGATGCTGCCGCCTGACATCGCGGCCAGGTAGCCCGCCGCCATCTGGGAGCGGCCCGCGTTGTGGACGCAGACGAAGAGCACGGTCGGTTTCGTGGGTGATGGTGCGCTCATGACGCGGTCTCCCGGGTTCGGTGGGTGGGGACGGAGGGATCGTTCGGGAATACGCGCGGGCCGGCCCACAGTGCCACGTAGACCAGGCCGATCAGGACGGGCACTTCGATCAACGGCCCCACGACGCCGGCCATTGCCTGCCCGGAGGTAACACCGAAGGTGCTGATGGCCACGGCGATCGCCAGTTCGAAGTTGTTGCCCGACGCGGTGAAGGCCACCGTGGCCGACTTGCCGTAGTCGAGCCCCACCGCTTTCGAGGCGAAGAGGCCGATGACGAACATCAGAACGAAGTACACGAGCAACGGCAGCGCGATCCTGACCACGTCGAGGGGCTGTGAGGTGATGGCGTCCCCCTGGAGCGCGAAGAGCATCACGATGGTGAACAGGAGGCCGTACAGGGCCCACGGGCCGATCGCGGGGAGGAACTTCTCCTCGTACCAGTCCCGGCCCTTCGCCCGTTCACCCAGGACGCGGGTGAGGAAGCCGGCGAGCAGGGGGATGCCGAGGAACACCAGGACGGATCCCACGATCGCCCCCACGGAGAATTCGGCCGTGGTGGTCGGCAGCCCCAGCCACGACGGCAGGACCTGGAGGTAGAACCACCCCAGAGCGCCGAAGGCAACGACCTGGAAGACGGAGTTGATGGCCACGAGCACGGCCGCACTCTCCCGGTCACCGCATGCCAGGTCGTTCCAGATCAGGACCATGGCGATACACCGGGCCAGGCCCACGATGATCAACCCGGTGCGGTACTCGGGCAGATCGGGCAGGAACACCCAGGCGAGCACGAACATCACCGCCGGTCCCACGACCCAGTTGAGCACGAGTGACAGGCCCAGCAATCGTTTGTCACCGGTCACCCGGCGGGTCTCGTCGTAGCGCACCTTCGCCAGGACGGGATACATCATCACCAGCAGACCGAGTGCGATCGGCAGCGACACCTGTCCGATCGTCATGGCTTCCAAGGTCGTGTTCAGCCCCGGCACCAGCCGGCCCAGCAGCAGGCCCACGCCCATGGCCAGCAGGATCCAGGCCGGCAGCCACCGGTCCAGGAACGACATGCTCTGCCTCACCGGTGCGGAGGCGATGGTGGTACTCACGGGCGGTGAGCTCCTCGTATCGACGAATTCTCGTTCAGGACGCCGGCCGGATCCCGTACGCCGGGCGGTCATGCCCGATGCTCCCGGGCGGTCCTACGGAGTGCCTCGATCGCGGCGGCGGGGTCGTCCTGGCCGTAGACCGCGGAACCGGCGACGAACGTGTCCGCCCCGGCCTCCGCGGCGCGCACGATGGTCTCCTCAGTGATCCCGCCGTCCACCTGCAGCGCGATCGTGCCCCCGTGGGCCTTGACCGCCGCCGCGGCGCGGCGCAGCTTGGGCAGGGTCACGTCCAGGAACTTCTGGCCGCCGAAGCCGGGTTCCACGGTCATGATGAGCAACATGTCCAGCTCGGGCAGCAGGTCCAGGTACGGCTCGATCGGCGTGGCCGGACGCACCGCGAGTCCCGCACGGGCACCCGCCGCGCGCAGTTCACGCGCGAGCTTGATCGGCGCCGTGGCGGCTTCCGCGTGGAACGTCACGGATGCGCACCCGGCCTCCGCGTACGCCGGGGCCCACCGGTCCGGGTCCTCGATCATCAGGTGCAGGTCCAGGGGGATCGGGGAGACGGCCTGCAACCGTTCCACGACCGGCAACCCCAGGGTCAGATTGGGGACGAAGTGGTTGTCCATCACATCCACGTGCGCCGCATCCGCGTTCGAGATGCGCTGGAGTTCCTCCGCGAGCCGGGAGAAGTCCGCGGAGAGGATGGACGGGTGGATGTCACAGCGGGACATGGTTCCTCCTGGGAAGGGTTCCGGGTCGATGACCGAGCCGCGGCTCACGCGCTCTTGCGCAGCGCGACCATGAACATGGCGTCGGTTCCGTGGACGTGCGGCCACAACTGCACACTCGTGCCCCCGCCGGGGACGTCGTGCCCCGCCGCCCGAGCGTCGTCGAGCGCGCCGGGCAGGGCGGCATCCACGGCGAGCTGCGCGGTGTCCAGGACTGACACGTCACCGCGCCGTGCCAGGACGTCCTGGAGCACGTCGTGCGTCTCGGCGGTGTGCGGTGAGCACGTGGCATAAATCACCACCCCGCCGGGGCGGGTGGCGTCCAGCGCGGCGTCGAGCAGCTCACGCTGCAGCGGGGCCAGGTTCGCGACGTCCGACGGCGTGCGCCGCCACCGCGCTTCGGGACGACGCCGCAGCGCGCCCAGTCCGGTGCACGGCACGTCCACGAGCACCCGATCGAAACGCGTGTCCTGGCCGGACGGGATCTGCCGGGCATCGCCGGTGCGGACGTGCCACGCCTCGTGGTCCACGGCCGACAGCGCCTGGCTCACGAGGTCACTACGGTGCCCGCTGACCTCGTTGGCCAGCAACGTGGCACCGCGCTCGTGGGCCAATGCCGCGAGCAGCGCCGCCTTCCCGCCGGGTCCGGCGCAGAAGTCGGCCCACGCCCCGCTGTCATCGGCCACGGGCACCTGCGCGAGCACGCGGGCCACGAGCTGGGAACCGGCGTCCTGGACACGCACCGTTCCCTCCCGCGTGCCCGGGACGCGGTGGATGTCTCCCCCGGCGCTGACCGCGCTGTTCGGAACCAGGTCACCGGGTTCGGCGCCTGCTGCGAGTGCGGGCTCGAGCGAGCCGATACCGGGCAGGGCCACGAGGTGCACACGGGGCGCCTCGTTGTCCGCTTCCAACAGGGCCTCGATCTCCGCGGTGTCTCGGCCGTTGGCGCGCAGGGACCGGCGCAACGCGCGGACCTCCCACACCGGGTGGGCGTGGCGGACACCGAGCTGCCGCAGCTCGTCGGTGTGCTCGGCGGCGAGCGCGTCCAGCCATTCGTCGTGGCTGCGCCGGGTCACCTTGCGCAGGACGGCGTTGACGAGTCCCGAGGGTCCCTGCCCGATCTCCCCGCGCACCAGACCCACGGTCGCGTCCAGCGCGGCGTGATCGGGGACGCGCATCGCGAGCAACTGGTGCACGCCCAGGCGCAGGGCATCCAGCACCGCGGGGTCCAACTGGTCCAGCGGGCGGTCCACGCACTTCTCGAGCACGGCGTCCCACGTGCCACTCCACCGCATGGCCCCGTAGGCGAGCTCGGTCGCGAACGCCGCGTCCCGCTTGTCGAGGCGGTTTTCACGGACCAGGCGTGGCAGCACGAGGTTCCCGTAGGCGTCCTCCGAGTTGACCGCGCGCAGGGCCTGATATGCGGTCAGCCGTGCGGGATCGGAGCGCTTGCGACGCTGCGAGGGCGCCTGCGCGGAGTAAGAGCGCTCGTGCTGGGCCAGGCGGTTGCGCTCGTGGCCCTTGGCGTCGCGACGCGAGCCGTCCCCCGCTCGTCGATCCCTCCCGACGGCCTCCCGGGGCGAGCGGTCGTCACCGCGGCGCCCACCGGAGTCGCGGGGCGAGCGGTCGTCGCGGCCCCGGCCGTCGGCATCACGGAACGGGCGATCGTCACGACGGCGGTTGTTCCCCCCAGACCGGTCGTTGCCGCTACCGGCGTGGCCGCGGTGCTGCTGGTCCCGACTCATCCGAAGGCCACCTGTTCCGTGTTCTGCTTGCCGCGCGCCCAGTCGAGGGCCGCCATGGGTTTCTTGCCATTGGGTTGCACGCGGGTCAGCTCCACGGCGTAGGACCCGGTGCCCACGAAGACCCGCTTCTCCCGCAGCTCCACGTGGCCCGGGGTGATCCCGATGATCTCCGGGGCGGGGATCACGCGGTCGAGCTTGAAGCGCTGGCCGTCGAGTTCGGTCCACGCACCGGGTTGGGGGGTCACACCGCGCACCCGGTGAGCCACGGCCACGGCGGGATGTGACCAATCGACGCGCCCGTCCTGGGCCGTGAGTTTAGGGGCAGCGGTGGATTCACCGCGTTGCGGCGTGGGGTGCACGCGGCCCGAGGCCACACCGAGCAGGGATTCCGCCAGCAGGGGCGAACCTTCATGTGCGAGCCGATCCAGGACCGAACCGGAGGTGTCTTCCGGACGCACCTCGTCCGTGAGGGTGCCTACCACGGGGCCGGTGTCCATGCCCTCGTCCAGGACGAAGGTGGTGGCCCCGACCACGGAGTCCCCGGCCATGAGGGCCCGCTGCACCGGGGCGGCGCCGCGCCACTGGGGCAGGAGGGAGAAATGGAGGTTGATCCACCCGTCCTGGAAGACCTCCAGGGCCGGTCGCGGCAGCAGAGCGCCGTAGGCCACGACCGCCGCGATGCTCGCGCCGGTGTCACGCAGGGTGTCCAGGAGTTCACCCCGGACCCGATTGGCCTTGATCACGGGCAGCCCGAGCTCATCGGCCCGACGACCCACCGCGGACGGGGCCATGACCTTCTTGCGGCCCACGGGGGCGTCCTCACGGGTCAGCACCGCGGTGATCTCGATCCGGGGATCCTGGTGCAGTGCCTCGAGCGGGGGGACGGCGGTCTCCGGGGTTCCCGCGTACAGGATCTTGAGGGGCTGCTGGTTCGTGTCGGGGCTCATCGGGCATCACCAGCCGCGCCGAACGCGGAACCGGCCGTGTGTGCGGCGCCGGATGCGGCTCCCGAGGCGCGGGCCGCACCGAAAGCCGACCCAGCGGCGTCGTATGCGTCCGATGTTGAGTGACCCGCGCGCTGCGCCTCGCGTTCGCGCGTGACACGGGCGGTCGTGTCCGTGAACGACTGCGCGCGCAACTGCCGCATGGCGTCCTTGCGCTCGTCACCCACGAGACGGTCGACGTAGAGCATGCCGCCCAGGTGATCGTTCTCGTGCTGGAAGCAGCGGGCCAACAGGCCGGTGGCCTCACGGTGCACGGGCTCGCCGTGGCAATCCACCCCGGTGAGGACGGCGTGCTCGGCGCGGGGGGTCTCGTAGGACAGGCCCGGGACCGACAGGCAGCCCTCGCTGCCTTCCTGCGGCTCCTCCCCCATGCTCAGCTGGGGGTTGATCACGTGCCCTTCGTCCCCGTCGATGCCCCACGTGAAGACGCGCAAACCCACGCCCACCTGCGGTCCGGCCAGACCCACACCGCCCACGGCGTACATGGTCTCGAGCATGTCCCGGACGAGAGCAGCCAGGGCGTCGTCGAACTGCGTGACCTCCTGGGCCGGGGTGCGCAGGACGGGGTCACCGATGGTACGAATGCGCAAAATACTCACCGCGGAGTGCACTCCTCATGGGGGTCGTGGGACGGGGTGTACCTGTCAGTCTACGGCGGGGCCCGCGACCGTCTCGGCCGTCACGACCTGCGTGCCGCCCGCCACGCGACCCGTGGGGAGGGAATCCAGGGGCGGGGGCGCGATGCTGCGCAGTTGCGCCCCGGCGGTGGCCAATTGGGAATTGCGCGCCCACACCTTGGCCAGGGCGCAGAACTTGTACCAGTGCACGGGGAGGTGCTCGGGCGCGGCCTGCACGGTGAGCGCCTCGGTCTCACCGATCGCCACGGCCATCAAGACATCCGCGTCCCGGTAGCGCCACGGTTCCCACTCCCCCGCCGTGGCGTCCACGAGGGATTCCTCGGCCTTGAGCCCGGCCACCAACTGGGTCACGACCTTGGGGTCCGGGGCCTTGACCCGCCCGGCGCGGTCGGTCCCGCGGGTCTTGTAGTCGATCAGACACACCTTGCCGCCGATGCGCGCCACGAGATCCAGAGTGCCGGCGTAGCCCACCGTGGAGTTCCATACCGTGATCTCCGCGGCCAGCGGTTCGGGGCGGAACAACTGCCACCATTGGTCCGCACTGTCCGCGAATCGGGTCTCGTGGTGTTCTGCGAGCGTGTCCCGGGCCCGGTCCACCTCGTGGTCGCGGCCCATGGCCCGCAGCGCGAGCTGCTCGCAGTAGTCGTGTACGCGGTCACCGCGCTGCGCCGCGTGGTCCCGGTGCCGCTCCGCCGCCTTGGCCGCGTGGCTCACGAGCGAACGACGACGCCGCGTGTCCCGGAGCGCGTCCGGCAACTGGGGATCCGTGGCCAGGGCCTGCGCTGCGGTGTAGGCGTACCAGCCCCCGAGGTCGTTGGCCTCGCACCCGATGACCGTGGTGATGGAGGGGACCTCGAGGTCCCCGCCCTCACTCCGGGCGTACATCCGGCCGGTGGCGGTCTGCTGGGCCAAGCGGGGTTGAGTCATGGGCTCAGCGTAGGAAGGGGCCCAGACACGGACAACGATCACGGGCTCACCCGGGCGGAGCGGGCTCGGACGTCCGTCCAGGAGCCGGACTTCACGCGGTCGGGGCCGGACCGACCGGTCCGATCGGCCTTGGACGCGAAAGAACCCGGCCCCTCCCGGGACCGGGTTCCTCGTTACCGTGCGCGATACTGGGATCGAACCAGTGACCTCTTCGGTGTGAACGAAGCGCGCTACCGCTGCGCCAATCGCGCTTGCAACGTTGAAGACTCTAGAACACTTCGTCCGGGAACGGCAAATTCCCCGGCGTCCGCGATCGATTTGCCCGGACCCGCTCGGGTGGGTAATGTTCTTGCTCGTTGGCAACGCCCGAAAGCGAAGTCCTCCGATGGCAACACCCCGGATGGACAAGCACGGAAGGGCATGAAGTCTTGTGATAAAGTTTCCGCTCGGAAGAACGGAGCACTGAGTTCCAGGGCCTCGATCGACCGACAATGCGGACGTAGCTCAGCTGGTAGAGCATCACCTTGCCATGGTGAGGGTCGCGGGTTCGACTCCCGTCGTCCGCTCGCAGTTTTCGACCCTGGTCGAGACCTGAGACCTTGTCCTCCAAGGATCTGGTCCCCGGTGGGGTGGCCGAGTGGTTAGGCAGCGGCCTGCAAAGCCGTCTACGCGGGTTCGAATCCCGTCTCCACCTCGGTGCAACCACCTCGTTCAAGCGATTGAGCGCGATTGGCGCAGCGGTAGCGCGCTTCCCTGACACGGAAGAGGTCACTGGTTCGATCCCAGTATCGCGCACCAGACAAAGGCCCCGGAACACTACGTTCCGGGGCCTTTCGCGTGCCACCGCTGACCTACGACCCGGCGGCACGCACCGAGTGGGAAGCATGGCCCAGGGCCCGCAGCACCCGGGTCAGCCGATCGTAGGAGACCATTCCCCGCACCGCGCGGGCCACGATGACGTCCCGGGACGGCGTCTCCCCCGCTCCACCGGTGTCGCCGGAAAGGGAATCCACCGAAGGCTGCGCGGGCTCGTGGATGCTCGCGATGTCCCCGCGAGTGAGCTCGTCGAGTGCGCGGCCGTAACGCAGCAGGACGCCCCGGTCCACGGGTGAACCAGCGGCCCGCAGGCCCTCCAACAACTCACCGAGCGCCCGGCGCGGCCCGCTGGCCACGTCCGGCCACCCCAGCTGCGTGAGCAGGTCCCGGATCATCGGATCCTCCCGGCGCTCCGGGGGCCCGCCGGCCTCGGCAGGGGACAGGCCCGCAGCGAGCGCCTGGGCGATTTCGAGGGCGTCCACCAGGGGCCGCCGCGGATCGTCGATCGCGGTGACCAGCGCACGGATGTCGGGGATCGTGGCACCGGCCTCCTCCCGCAGTACGCGGATGAGCTGCAGGCGTTCCACGTGACCCTGGTCGTAGTCCTGCCGCGTGGCGGTGAGCCTGGTGCCGGCGGGCAACAGTCCCTCCCGACGGTAGAACTTGATGCTGGCCGTGGTGGTGTTACTGACCTCGGCCAGGGCATTGAGCAGCATGACGCAGCCCCCTCGGATAGTCCTCCGCGCGCCAGCTGTCCTGATGGCGCGCGCTGGATACCGAAACTATCTTAGCGGTATGGAGCACTTCACACCGATCATCGCCGTTCACGCGTCGTGCGCGTTCTTCGTCCTATTGCTGGGACCGGTGCAATTGCTGCGCAGACGCCGCGATCGCGCACACCGCGTCCTGGGAGTGACGTGGGTGAGCGCCATGGTCCTCAACTGCGTCACGTCCTTCCTCATCCACCCCCACGGCCTGACGTGGCTACACGGACTCGCCGCGTTCACCCTCTTCTCGGTGGGGTTGGCCATGTGGGGAATCCTGCACGGCGACGTCCGAATGCACCGGCGCAACATGCTCGGTTGCTACCTGGGCACCCTGGCCGCCTTCGGTTTCGCCGTGGGTGTGCCCACGAGGGCCATTTCCCAGACCTTCGCCTCTAGCCCGGTGACCCTCCTGGGCACGGCGCTGGGGGTCACCCTCCTGGTCGCCGCGTGGAGCGGGACCATCATTCGAACGTACCGGGGCACCGGGACGCAGCGAGGGCCGTCGTCATGACACGCCGCTGAGCAAGACGAAACCGACGACGCCCGCTCCCCTCTCACGCGTTCGGATCGACCACCCCTACGGCCACGGCCAGGTCCTGCCAGCTCATGCCCACGCACTTGAACACGCGGGGCCGCGTCTCATCAGGGGCCACCGCGCCCGTGACGACGTCCGCGAGGCCCACGAGTGAATCCTCGTGTAATGAACTGTCGGCCACGGCCTGGATCACGTCCCCGGCTTCGCGCATGGCGGTGGCCCGGTCCTCCACGACCACCTGGGCGCGACCCATGAGCGCGGAATCGAGCTCGCGGAACTGCGGCTCGTGGGATCCCATGGCCACGACGCACGCGGTGTCCGGCACCAGGGCACCGTCGAAGAGGGGCTCCGCCGCCGACGTCGTGCACACCACTACGTCCGCGTCGCGTACCTCGCTCGCGTCCCCCGATCGGGCCGCGAAACCCAGCGTGCGGGCGTAGTCGACGGCGGCGTCCACCTTGCGCAGAGTCCGGCCGCACACCACGACCTCCGTGAACGAGCGGATCTCGGCGAATGCCGCGATGTGGGCGAGCGCCTGCGGCCCCGTGCCGAACACCACGAGCTTGGTCGCCTCCTTCGGGGCCAGGTAGTCGGTGGCCACGGCCGAGATCGCGGGGGTCCGCAGGGTGGTGAGCACGTTGCCTTCCAGCAGAGCTCGAAGACTCAGGGTGGCTGAGTCCATGAGCATGTAAGTGGCCTGGATGCGGGGCAGATCGCGTTCGGGATTCCCGGGCGAGACCGATGCGACCTTGATGCCTGCCCAGTCACCAATGACCGACGGCATCAACAGCAGGTGGCCCTCGCCGGCGGGGACATTGCTGCGCGCGGGGTCATCTTCCGGGCGGAATCCCGAACGCAGCGTGGCTTCGAGAAGCCGACGTGCACGCTCGGCGGGAACCGCCCGCACGATCTGTTCCTCGGTGTACCACGCGGGTGCACCCTGGATTCCTGTCGAGCACTGCTCCTGGGGGGTCGATTCCGCGGTGGTCATGATGCGGTTCCTCCCAGGGATGCGGTGCTCCGGCATTGGCCGATTCACTGTCTCGACCGTTCCGTCAGCATATCCCCGGCCAGGGCCGGACTTCAGGGAAAAACTCCCGCCCCACCCGGCTAAGAGACCCGGGTGGGGCGGGAGCGGCGTCGTCGTTGCCGACGCGGTGCCGTCAGGAGACGGCGGGGATCACAACATGCAGGAGACGCAGCCTTCGACCTCGGTACCCTCGAGCGCCAGCTGGCGGATGCGGGAGTAGTACATGGTCTTGATGCCCTTGCGCCACGCGTAGATCTGCGCGCGGTTGATGTCACGCGTGGTGGCGGTGTCCTTGAAGAACAGCGTGAGGGACAGGCCCTGGTCCACGTGCTGGGTCGCGGCGGCGTACGTGTCGATGATCTTCTCGTAGCCGATCTCGTACGCGTCCTGGAAGTACTCCAGGTTCTCGTTGTCCATGAACGGCGCCGGGTAGTACACACGCCCGAGCTTGCCCTCCTTGCGGATCTCGATCCGCGAGGCGATCGGGTGGATCGAGGACGTGGAGTTGTTGATGTACGAGATGGACCCCGTGGGCGGGACCGCTTGCAGGTTCTGGTTGTACATCCCGTCCGCCATGACCTTCTCGCGCAGCTCACGCCAGTCGTCCGCGGTGGGCAGGGCGATGCCCGCCCGCTCGAACAGCTCGGCGACGCGCGGCGTGGCGGGCTCCCACACGCCGTCGACGTACTTGTCGAAGAACGTGCCGCTCGCGTAGGCCGACTTCTCGAAGCCCACGAAGGACTCGCCGCGCTCCTTGGCGATCAGGTTGGACGCGCGGATCGCGTGGTAGGTCACCGCGTAGAAGTACATGTTGGTGAAGTCCACGCCCTCGGTCGAGCCGTAGTGGATGTGCTCCTTGGCGAGGTACCCGTGCAGGTTCATTTGCCCCAGGCCCACCGCGTGGGACATCTCGTTGCCGCGCCGGATGGAGGGCACCGAGTCGATGTTGGACATGTCCGAGACCGCCGTGAGACCGCGAATCGCGATTTCGATGCTCGCGCCGAAGTCCTGGGACTCCATGGCCATGGCGATGTTCATGGACCCCAGGTTGCACGAGATGTCCTTGCCCACCTGCGCGTACGTGAGGTCCTCGTTGTACACGGAGGGCTCGGAGACCTGGAGGATCTCGGAGCACAGGTTGGACATGATGATCTTGCCGTCGATGGGGTTGGCGCGGTTCACCGTGTCCTCGAACATGATGTACGGGTACCCGGACTCGAACTGCACCTCCGCCACGGTCTGGAAGAACTCGCGGGCGTTGATCTTCTTCTTGGCGATGCGGGAGTCGTTCACCATCTCGTGGTACTTCTCGCTCACGTTGACGTCCGCGAACGGCACGCCGTAGATCCTCTCCACGTCGTACGGGGAGAACAGGTACATGTCCTGGTCCTTCTTGGCCAGCTCGAACGTGATGTCCGGGATGACCACACCCAGCGAGAGGGTCTTGATGCGGATCTTCTCGTCCGCGTTCTCGCGCTTGGTGTCCAGGAAGTTGAGGATGTCCGGGTGGTGGGCGTTCAAGTACACCGCGCCGGCGCCCTGGCGGGCACCCAGCTGATTGGCGTAGGAGAAGGAGTCCTCGAGCAGCTTCATCACGGGGATGACACCGGAGGACTGATTCTCGATCATCTTGATGGGCGCACCGGACTCGCGCAGGTTGGTCAGCGCGAACGCCACGCCACCGCCGCGCTTGGACAGCTGCAGCGCGGAGTTGATGTTGCGCCCGATCGACTCCATGTTGTCCTCGAAGCGCACCAGGAAGCACGAGACGAGCTCGCCACGCTGCTTCTTGCCCGCGTTGAGGAACGTGGGCGTGGCCGGCTGGAACCGTCCGGAGATGATCTCCGCCACGAGCCGCTGCGCGAGGGCCTCGTCCCCGTCCGCGAGGTACAGGGACACCATGACCACGCGGTCCTCGAACCGTTCCAGGTAACGCTGACCATCGAAGGTCTTGAGCGTGTATGACGTGTAGAACTTGAACGCGCCCAGGAAAGTCTGGAACCGGAACTTGTAGCCGTAGGCCTGCTTGGACAGCGCCTTCACGAACTCGAAGCTGTACTTCTCGAGCACCTCGGCCTCGTAGTACTGGTGGTCCACGAGGTACTTGAGCTTCTCCTCGAGGTCGTGGAAGAACACGGTGTTCTTGTTCACGTGCTGCAGGAAGTACTGTCGCGCGGCCTGGCGGTCGGCCTCGAACTGGATCTTGCCGTCCGCGTCGTAGAGGTTCAACAGCGCGTTGAGCTCGTGGTAGCCCAGCCCGCGGTACTTCTCGGGGCAGGTGGGATCCTCGTGACCGGGTTCGACGCTCACGCCCGGGGTTGCATGGATGCTTGCCAAAACTTGTCCAATCCTTGGGTAACCTTCTCGACGTCCTCGTCGGTTCCCATGAGCTCGAACTTGTAGAGCAGGGGGACCTGACACTTGGCTGCGACCTTCTCCGCGGCGACGCAGAACAGGGGGCCGAAGTTGGTGTTGCCCGCGCCGAGCACCCCCAACAGGTGCGCGCGCGAGACGGGATCGTTGAGAAACTTCACGACTTGCGGTGGGACCGATCCCGCTCCCCCGGGACGCCCGTAACTGGGCACTGCCAGCACGTAGGGTTCGTCAATGCGGGGAGCGGTTTCGGAGGTTTTCAGGGGCAACCGGACGGACCGCACCGGGAGTTTGGTGATGAACCTGTCCGTGTTGCGCGTCACGGAGGAGAAGTACACCACTAGGGGTGCATCATCCCCCGCGACGACGGGTGTGCGATGGAGTTCCCGCTCCTTCGCCTGGGCGAGAACCGTGGCGAGAGCACTCATGCCGGGTCACTTCGATTCTGGGGGGTCGTACCAATTCGTGTGATTCCGGGGGCGGGCTGGCGGTGGGGTTCGGGGCCACTCGCCCGGGTGGTGCCGGGCCGCCCGCGGCGGCCCGTCCGTTTCCGGCTCAGGCGGAGCGCAGCAGGGCCAGCGCGTTGATCTTGTCCGGGCGGAAGCCGGACCAGTGCTCGGTGGCGGTCTCCACGACGGGGACCTGCTGGTATCCCAGGCCCACCACGTGCTCGTAGGCGGCGGTGTCCTCGGTGACGTCCACGACGGTGTAGTCGATGCCCTTCTTGGTGAGAGCACGGTAGGTGGCGTTGCACTGGACGCACGACGGCTTGGAATACACGGTGACAGACATAGCCCATTCTCCTTGCGGGAAGTACCGATTTTCGGGCGCTTCCGGGGCCTTTCGGCTCTGGATCCGGGTGGTGCGCCAGGTGGTTGAAGATCTACGTCAATACTACATCTAGTGTCGTGTGCCGGAACAGGACCCAACATGATGTGGTCGTGTGATCCACAGGGGGATGTCGTCTTTTCCCCGGGTTGTCCACAGGGACCGCGTCCGGGAGCCCTGAGAACACGCGGTTCTCGCGGGGCCCATGTGGACAAGACGGGCGGGGGAAGTCACGAAAAATTTTTTTGCACAGCGTGTCTCACGCGTCGCGCAGGACGCGGTCGGCACTGACGAAGTCCGGGAAGACGTCCAGGTAGAAATTGTCCCGCAGGAAGGTGTACTCGAGACCGGCGCGCTCGATGGCCTGCTCTGTGGCGTAGTGGGTGCGGGCGAACGTGAAGGTCGCGTCCGGTGCGGGTGCAGCGAAGGACGTATAGACCACCCGGCGCACGCCCGCGCGGGACAGCGCCTCGACCATGG
Source organism: Kocuria sp. CPCC 205297 (assembly GCF_040981035.1). Classification (NCBI taxonomy): domain Bacteria; kingdom Bacillati; phylum Actinomycetota; class Actinomycetes; order Micrococcales; family Micrococcaceae; genus Kocuria; species Kocuria sp. CPCC 205297. The sequence goes on from NZ_JAVKPY010000005.1 coordinate 189,063, forward strand.
CCAGTTGCTGTTGCTTGCGATCCGCCGATTCGGACGCGGACACCAGGAACACAGTGTCCAGTCCCGCCATCGACTCCGCGGCCCCGTCCGGGTCGGCGAAGTCCATGGTGGCGGCGTCGAGCAGGCCGTTCGCTGCGGCCACGTGGGACGCGACCCGGTGCGGGGAACGCACGAGCAGCCGGTGGGCGACGCCGCGTTCTTCGAGCCGACGCGAGACGGCCCCGCCGATGCGTCCCGTGGCGCCGGTGATACCGAGGGTCGTGTGTGCCATGGTTCCTCCGTTCGGGGGTGCATCCGACAATGTGCTCGGGGCGGGTCGACGGGCGCCCGGATCGGGGCGCCCCCGTGGCCCGCGCGGGTTCAGAGCAACCCGGCGTCCTTCAGCTGATCCGAGATGGAGGCGCCGTCGTTGGCCTCGATCCACAGCGTGCCCTCCGGAACGGTCACGTGATGGCCCTCCGAGGCGCGGGTGCCCGCGGCCAGGACGGCCTCGGTGGGTGAGAGGTTGCGGATCACGATGGCGGCCACCGAATCCGGGTGACGCTGCGCGAAGCCCGAGTAGATCTGCGGATCGTGCTGACCGTCGTCGCCGATCAGGATCCACCGCACGTGGGGGAAGTTGCGCGCCAGTCGCTGCAGGTTCTGCACCTTGTGCTGGGAACCAGACCGGAACCAGCGCTCCGTGGTGGGCCCCCAGTCGGTGAGCAGCAGCGCTCCGGCGGGGTACGCGTTGCGCGTGAGGAACCGACGCAGGGTGGGCGCCACGTTCCACGCCCCCGTGGAGAGATAGAGGAAGGGTGCGTGCGGATGGCTGCGGCGCAGCCGGTCCATCATGGTGGACATCCCCGGCGTGGGGATGCGCGCGTGCTCGTTGGCCACGAACGAGTTCCAGGCCGCGAGCATGGGGCGGGGCAGGGCGGTGACCATCACGGTGTCGTCCACGTCGCACACGACCCCCACGTGCTGCTCGTCCGAGACCACGGTGACCTTGGCCTCCGTGACCTCCGAGCCCTCGGCCTGCATGTAAATGGTGTGCACCCCGGGGGTCATGGAGACCTTGAGGTCCACGTCGATCACGCCGCCCTTGTCCGCCACGAGGTGGAACTCTTGCTCGCCCAACCACACGTTGACGTGGGCGAACGCGAAGGGCACGGACGTGAAGGAACGCCACCCGCGGATCGACTCCGCGGCGTCGTCGGTGTCCTCGATCAGCAAGCGCGTCTTGAGGAGCACACGCCCCAGGGCCCGCACGTAGCGGGGGCTGCCGTAGCCGTCGAAGGCGAGCATGGTGGGGATGTCCCCGCGCTGCACGGCCCGTCCCTGACGCCATCGCTGCAGCTTCTGGTCGAAGCGGTACGCGATGTTGATCGCCTCTTCCGTGACCTGGTCCACGGTCTGCAGCAGATCTCCTCCGCCACTGTTTTTCGCCATGCCTCACAGTTTTGCACAGCACTCCCGGCCCACGACGTCGCGGCGTACCGTGCCGCGGACGACGGCGCGCGGCGTCGTGGAGCGGGGCCGCGCCGTCGAACCCCTGGCAGGGCTGCGGGCAGGGCGTCGGGCCCCGGGCGCGAGGACGGACCCGGGGCCCGGCCCCGGTGCCCGCGGCTCAGCCGCGCACGTAGCGCGGGAAGCGCTCGGGGTGGTCGATGGGCTGGGTCTCGGGGCTCATGTCGATCCCGAGGTCCTTGGCGAAGACCAGGCGTGTGCGGGTGTAGACGCGCTTGGTGCGCTCGTCGAGCTCGAACACGCGGGCACCGCGCAGGGTGTGCTCGTCACGGGTGCCGTCGTTGAGCCCGTAGGTCCCGAAACCCGTGCCGGGGCCGTAGCCCAGTTCGACCCCGAAGTAGTTGCCCATGTAGGTATTGATGTGGTCGTGGCCGCAGTACAGGCCCAGGACGTCCCCGCGTTCCAGGACCGCGGCGTAGATCCCCGAGTTGACCATGCCCGTGTAGACGTTCTCGTGCTTCTCCCCCACGATCCCGTGACGCTTCACGGCGGCCGCGTGCCCGGACTCGTCCGAAGTGAACTGCTGACCGAACCACATGTGGTGGTGCTCCCACGTGGGGATGTGGAAGTACATGAGCCCCGGGATCTTCTTCCCGTAACGGCGCTCGGTCTCCACCGAGAGGTCGTTGTACCAGCGGATCTGCTGGGGACGGATCCAGTCGTAGCCCATGAGACCCTCACGGTCCTGCCCGCCGGGGCGTTCCTCCGCGTACCGGCCGGAGTCCAGCAACCACACGGCGAACGCGGGGGCGTGGCCGCGGGACCCGCGGATCAACAACTGGGCGTTGGACGAGCCGAAAACCTTCTGGTCGTCCCCGGGGTTGAGGTTGTGTTTGTACTGGCGCACGAACTCGACCAACTGCGGTTCACGCATCCCGGTGCCGTGCTCCTCGGTGGAGTCCTCGTCGTGATTGCCGAATGTCACCGCCCACTTGATGCCCCGGGACTCCATGGGCAGCACCACGTTGTTCACGGCCTGCTTGACCTCGCGGTCGGTGCGCGGGGAACCGTCGATCACGTCCCCGTTGATCAGCACGAACTGGGGCTTCTCCCGGTCCAGCACCTTGTTCATGAGCTCGATGGTGCGCCGGTCGGTGCGCGGGCCGTCCTGGGTGTCGTTGAACTGGACGATCTTGAACCTGCCGTCGCGCCCGAAGGAGAGGGGCATCCGGCTGTGACCGTGGCCGTGCTGGGTCACAAGCGCCGGTGCCGCGTGGGCGGTCGACGGCGCGGCGGCGAGCACACCGGCGGCCGCGATGGCGCTGCCTCCGGTGATCAGGTTCCGGCGCGAGGGATGTGAGGTGTTCTCGGTCATGTGGTGCTCCTGGTGCGAAGGGTTCCGACCGCTGCGGGCGGAGGGGGTCCGGCTACTACGGGCGGTGAGCATCCGACCGCGACGGGCGGTGGGTGAGTCACACGCTAGGGTCACCGCGTTACGGCCACGTGGCACCCCGGTGTCCCGTGGGGCACGAGCCGCGCGCCGGTTATTCACCTTCTGACCTGGGGTTTCACTTCCGTTCTGGTGCGGGGGTGCGCACCGGCGACGGCGCTGTCCCCCTGGGGAGCGCGGCCCCGGGAGGCACCGGGCCGTTCGGGGCCGTGGCTGCGGCGTCGTCCGGGGCCCTCAGCAGACTCCGGTCGCGGCGGACGGGACGGTGTGGGCCGCGAACCCAGCAGGGACCGGGGATCCGGGAGGGTCTCCGGGCGGGAGAGGTCCCACGCCTGGGCCGCCTGGATCCCGATCCCCCGCGGGCCCGTGCGGCGCGTGTGGCCGTGGACCAACAGCAGCGTGGGGGCGAACAGTACCTCACCGGAGGCGGCCTGGGCCTCGTCGAAAAACGTGCAGTCCACGGCCCCGGAGCCGTCGTCCAAGGAGATGAAGACCACGCGTTTGCCGCTGCGCATGGGCGGGGTCATGGTGGAGACCCGCACGCCAGCTACGATCACCTCGGTGCCGTTGCGCAACCCCAACAGGTCCTCGGCGCGGGTGGCCCCGTAGGAACGCATGAGCTCACCGTGCGAGTCCATGAGGTGGGCGCTGACCTCGATGCGCATGGTGTCCATCTCCGCTTTGACCCGCTCCCCCGTGCTCGGTTCAGGCAGCCGCGCCGGAAGGGCGGCCAGGTCCACGTCCCCGAGGGGTAGGGCCAGCTGCCCCTCCCCGGGCTGCGCATGGGCCGAGGTCCCGCGCCCGGTTGCGGGCCGATCCGCCTGTTCCCGCAGGAAGTGGACCATGTCCGTGTGGGAGGCCCGCGTCTCGGCGCGGTGCAACAGGGAGTCCAGGGCGCCCGCCTCCGCGAGCCGTTGCAGCGTGCGCCGGGTGGGCCGGGCGCGCACCCGCAGTTCGGCGAGGGTGCTGTAGGGCTGGGCGGCCACGAGACGTTCGATCTCCGCGGCGCTGATCCCCGCGATGGAACCCAGGGACATGCGGATCCCCCACGCACCGTCCTGGGTGTGGGGGATCCCCCGGTCCAGGTCCCCCGAGACCACGGTCCCTGGCCGCGGCGTGACCGACTCCACCCGGTGGTGGTCCGTGCTGCGGTTGACGTCCGGGCCCAGCACGGGGATCCCCATGCGGCGGGCCTCCCCCACGAGCAGGCGGGCGGGGTACATCCCGGGGTCATGTTCCCACACCCCGGCCATGAACGCCTCCGGGTGATGGGTCTTCAACCACGCCGACTGATAGGTGGGCACCGCGAAGGCCACCGCGTGGGCCTTGCAGAAACCGAAACTGCCGAACGCGTGCAGGATCCCCCACACCGTGTCGATCACGTCCGGGGCGTAGCCGCGAGCGCGGGCGCCCTCGCGGAAAGCGGTTTCCACGGGCTCCTCCGAGGCAGAGCCGAGCAGTCGCCGCCAGATGTCCGCGCGGGCCAGACCACACCCGGTCATCCGGTCCATGATGCGCATGATCTGTTCGTGGTAGACGGCCACCCCGCGGGTCTCGGCGAGGATTTCCTGGAGGTCCGGGTGGGGGTAGGTGGGCGTGGACCAGCCGTGGCGGGCGTTGAGGTAGGGCCGGACCATGGCGGCCTGCATGGGCCCGGGGCGGAACAGGGAGATGTCCACGACGAGGTCGTTGAACTCCTCCGGTCCCATGGTCCCGATCAGTTCCCGCTGCCCGGGGGACTCGATCTGGAAGCACCCCAGGGTGTGGGTGGAGCTGATCAGCCGGAAGGTGTCGGGGTCGTCCCGGGGCATGGTGTCGAGGTTGGGCGGGGGTTCGTGGGGTCGCAACCGGGTGATCTCCTCCACGGCGTGGGCCAGGGTGGACTGCATGCGCACGCCCAGGATGTCGAGTTTGATCAGCCCCATGGGGTCCATGTCGTGCTTGTCGTACTGGGACATGGGCAGCCCGATCCCGCTGGCCTGCACGGGGGTGCGCTGCAACAGGGTGGTGTCGGAGAGGATCACCCCGCACGGATGCATGGAGATGTGCCGGGGTAGTCGGTCGAGGCGTTCGGTGAGATCCACGAGCAGGTCCAACTGCCGGTTGTTGCGCAGCCGCTCCGCGAGCGGGGCGAGTTCGGGCCGGCGTGCGATCTCCTCCCGCAGGGTGCCCCCGGGCACGCGCCACAACTGGGTGGCCACGTGGTCCACCTCCTGGGCCTCGAGCCCCAGTGCCAGTCCGGCGTCCCGCACGGCTCCGCGGGAGCGGTAGGCGTTCTGCATGCTCATGAGCGTGACGCGGCGGGGGCCGAAGCGTTCGAAGATCCGGTGGTAGACGGCGTGGCGTTGCGCGCTCTCCATGTCGATGTCGATGTCCGGCAGGCTGGGGCGCAGCGGGGAGAGGAAGCGCTCGAAGACGAGGTCGTACTCGAGCGGATCCGCCGGTGAGATCCCCAACAGGTGGACCACCAGGGACGAGACCCCGGAACCGCGAGCGGCGTGACGCACACCCATGCCGCTCATCAGTTCCGAGACCTCCCCCACGGTCAGGAAGTACCCGGCGAAGCCGAGCTGGGCGATCACCGCGAGTTCCCGTTCCAACCGTCCGCGCAGGGACTCCCGGTTGAGTCCGGGCACGGTGCGGTCCCAGTCCTCGCCGGCATGCAACCGGGCGAGTCCCGCGTAGCAACGCTGGGCCAGTTCCCGGTCCGGGTCACCGCTCACCCCGATCACCGAGGCCTCCGGGATCACCGGACGGTCCACCCCGAGATCCCCCTCCGGATCTAGACGGCAGCGCTGGGCCAGGTGGTGGGTGTCCGCGAGCAGCGCGCCGTGTCCCGCCTGACCGTGGTCCGCGGCGAGGGCGATCTCCCGGGCCAGCAGACTCATCTCGTCACCGTCCTTGAGCCAGCCCTGCCCGTTGGGTTGCAGCACACCGCGATCCGCCCCGGCCAGTTCGTCGAGGGACATCAAGGTCCGGGCGGCATCCAGGACGTCCGCGGTCACGGCCTGCCCCGGGTGGGCGTAGCGCACGGCGTTGCTGAGCACCACGGGCAGCTGCGCCTGCCGCCCGATCTGGAACATCCGCACCGCGTGCCCCATGCTCAGGGGCGCACCCTGGGGCGCCAGGTGGGTCACCGTCTCCACCACGAGGGTCTCCACGGGCAGCGCGTGACGCCATCGGTTCAGCGCGGTGCGCGCCGCGTGGTAGTGCCGTCCCACGAGCAGCCGACCCACGTCCGAGTCCGGGCCGAGCAGCACCACGAGTCCGGGATCACCGTGGCGCGCCGCACGATGCACGTGCCGCGCCAACTGCTCCGCGCTGAGTCCGATGGGGTGGGCCGCGTGCCGGTCATGAGCCCGGTGGGCGGCGGAGACCACCCGGCACAGGGCCGCGTACCCGGCTCCCCCGTTGCGTCCCGTGGCCAGGACCACCACCCGGCCGATCACCACGGGTGCCGCCGGACGACGTCGCTGTCCGGCCGCCCGACTCTTCCCGGCCACCCGGCCCTGCGCGCCTCCCGCGACGGCGCGCGGGGTCCGCAGCAGGGCGATGTCCACACCCAGGACGGGAGCGAGACCGTGCGCGCGGCATGCCAGCACGTGTTTGACGGCCCCGTAGAGGCCGTCCCGGTCCGTGCACGCGAGGACCTGTGCTCCCTGGGACGCCGCCGCCCGGGCGAGTTCTTCCGGACGCGCCACACCGTAGTGCGCACTGAAGGCCGAGGCCACGTGAAGATGGGGGAACCACATGCCCATATTCGAAACTTTATTCGAACTCCTGTCAATCGTGGACGGCTCCGCGGGCGACATGAAGTGACATGGAAGGACTCCGCACGGGGACCACGGGCGGTCTCATGCGGCGCTGACACGGAGCACCCGCCACTGATCGGTGAACTGGTTCCGGACCAGCTCGAAGGTGCGTGCGATAACCACCCCGGGCCGGACGACCTGCACCCGCCACCGCTCCTGATCCACCGCGCTCGTGCGGCTCTCACGCGGCACGCGGACCTCCACGTCCCACCAATTCCGGCGTTCGTACCAGCGAACGGCGGGCTGCAGGACGCGATGCTCCTCACCGCGGTACGTCACCACACACGGCGTCCCGGTGATGTCACACACCACCGCGAGATCATCGAGGGCGGGGTCCGTGGAGCCGCCCACCAGCCCCGTGGGACGCTCCACCGGCATGCCCGCGCCGATCACCGGAACCGTGTCCCACGGGTCCTCGTATTGCCCGGTCTCTGTCATCTCCAGCACCGTCATGGTGGCTCACCCTCCCCGATTATTCGAAAATTTATTCGACTACTGAGACGGTGCCAAGATCGTCCGACACGCATAAGCGACCGACGCCACAGCGGTGTCGGTCACCGGAGAGATGCCCGCACACGGGCGTGGGTGAGATCTTTTCCGCTAAACGATATCGCGATAGCATTCTTCGAGGAGGTGCTGACGATGAAGAATGTCCTCATCCGGGGACTCAGTGACAGGGCGGTTGAAAGCATCGATGCGGAGGCATCCGCGCTGGGGCTATCCCGCAACGAGTTCCTGCGCCGGAAGTTCGAGACAGCGGCAGCCATGACGGACGACAAGGCCACGGTGACCACTGAGGACTGGGAGCGCTCCTCCCGCGCCTTCGGCGACCTCATGGATGACGACATCATGGCTGCCGCGTGGCAGTGACCGGCTGGTTAATTGACAAGTCTGCGTATGCACGAATGCAGGCAGGGAAGGCCGCGCACCTTGAGGACTGGAATGCCCGCATCGAACGAGGACTGGTTCGACTCTCGACGGTCACGCGGCTTGAACTGGGATTCTCATCCCGTTCCGGCGAAGGCGGGCGTCAGGCGTTCGGGCTGCCGCCGCTGTCGCTGATGCCCATCGAACATCTGACGCCCGCGATGGAGGACCGTGCCTTCCAGGTGCAGATGTTGCTCGCCGATAGAGGTCAGCATCGTGCGCCGTCCATTCCGGATCTGCTGATCGCAGCATGTGCAGAGAAGGCTGGGCTGACGGTGCTGGCCATGGACAAGGACTTCGACTTGATTGCCGCGGTCACAGGCCAGCCGGTGGAAACCCTCACGCTGCGATGACAGAACACGCGTGAGGCGATTATCGGCCCTCCCGGTCGGTGATTCTCTGCGCCGTGACCGGGGAAATACCGCGGGCCCGCCGCCCTGGGCGACGCCCCGGAGTCCATCCCGCGAAGAACAGCGGCCGATGCTGAGCCCGGCAGCGGTGCCGTACAACGCGTAGTCGTACCACTCGATAACCGTTCCCGCGATCGCCGCGAAAAGCGCCCTGCCAGCGCCGGGGCGCGCTGCCAGCGCCGGGGCGCGCTGCCGTGCCCGTCGTCGTCCGCTGGCGCATGAGCTCACACTACGACGCCGCTCGGGCACCGTCCGGACGTTGCACACCCGGACCAAGCGCCCGGAGATGATGCCCTGGAGCAGTTCCGGGGCATGGTGTCCGTACCCCTTTCGGGAGCGCCGGCATTGTCCGCACGCACCCCTGTGTTCCACGCCACACAGCGGTTAGATTGGCCCCATGACGACATCCATCGGGACAGCCGACACCACCGCCCTGTTCATGCTCCACGGATGCCTCCGCTCCACCCCCGGGAACGGACACGCGCTCGCGGGCATCCTGGCCGAGAACGACGCCGCCGAGCCCATGCCCGGTTGCCGCCTCTACCTCGTGGCCACCGATCCCGAGGACCCTGATGCCGTGTGGGTCACCGAGGTCTGGGACACCGAGGAGGATCATCAGGCGTCCCTGCAGATCCCGGCCGTCCAGGAGCGGATCCAGCGGGCCTTACCGATCATCGACCGTGAAGGCATGACCAGCCACCGGCTGCAAGCCGTGGCGGGCATCCCGCGCTGACCCGGCGCCACCATCACATCGTCAACCCACCACTCACCGAGATCGCCTGGCCCGTGATGTAGGCAGTCCCCGGGGAGAGCAGGAAGTGGATCGTGGCCGCGACCTCCTCGGGGGTGCCGAGCCTGCGGGCGGGGATGCCCCGTGTCATCCCGGAGAAGATCTTCCCCGTGAGGCCCTGGGCGTCCGCGAGCTCGCGGTACATGGTGTCCGTGGGACCCGGCGTTGGCCGTCACGGGTACCACGGCGTTCTCGCGCGCCACGGAGCGCGCCATGCCCAGCACACCCGCCCGCGCGGCCGACGACACCGCGTCCCCGAACGAGCCCGCCTTGGCACTGTCCGACGACACCACGACCAAGCTCGCCCGCCGACCCGCGGCTCCCGCCGCACGCAGATGCGGCAGGACATGGCGAGCCACAGTGAGCACCCCGAGCCGCTCCACGGTCACGATCTCGCGGGTCCATTCCTCAGTGGTCTCGTGCAGCGGCTCGGCGATGGCCGCTCCGATGCCCTGTCCGGTGCCGGTCACGATCGCCACCCGTGCGGTGATGCCGGTGTTGTGCTCGTTCATGGGCAATCCTCCTGGTCGTGCTGTCGATCCCGGTTAGGGTGCGTACTCGCGTCCGGCCGATTCGCGGGAAATGATGAGCTCCATGATCTGGGTGAATCCCGCGCCCCCGGGCCGATCAGGTGCTCGCGCGGGACCAGGACGTCCTCGCAGCGCATCAGGCCGCGGCCCACCGCTTTGGTGCCGTTGATGACTCAACCGTCGTCAGTGCGCCGGGCCGTCATCCTCGGGTCGCCGGCGTCCGAGCCCGCGTGCGATTCGGAGAGGGCGATGCCCACGATGCCGAGCCCGCTCTGATGAGTGGCACGTACTTCTCCGCCGTCTTAGGCAACGCCGACGACGCCGGGATCTGTCCCACGAGCGAACCCACCACCTGGACGTAGCCCGCGTTGACGTCACCGCGGGCGATCTCCTCCACGATCAGTACGAACCCACCTTGCGCCCGGACTGACCGAAGCGCGCGGTGCTCGAGGCGATCGTGAGATCGCACAGCACGTGCCGCACGTGCCCGCCACCGATCGCGAGTCCGTTGACCGCCGCGATCACCGGCTTGGGGATGTCACGGTTGACCTTGTGCAGGTTCCCGATCTCGACCATCCCCGACGGCGACGGACCATAGTCGCCGGTCTCGGCGCGCTGCTTCACGTCCCCGCCCGTGCAGAAGGCCTTCTCGCCCGCACCGGTCAGGATGACGGATTGCACAGCCTGGTCCGCCCAGGCGAGCCGGAGTGCGGTGATGAGCTCGTACACCGTCTGCGACCGGAACGCGTTGTAGCGCTGGGGTCAGTTCATGGTGGTCACGGCCGCGGCGCCGCGGATCTCGTACAGGATGTCCTCGAACTCGTGCTCAGCGGTCATGACGCGTCTCCTCATCTCGGGCGGGTTCCGGGGCGGATTCTCGGCTGGGTCCAGGAGCGGGCTCCTGGACGGATTCTGGGACGGCCCTCCGAGCGGACTTCCGGGCCTCCCCTGAGGCCGGTCCTCGGGCGCGACGGCGCTCACCCGCTCCACCGGGTCCTCGTCCGCCGCGGCCACAGCGGCCGGGACCCGTTCGGTGAGTTCGTCCAGCACCGCACCGGCCGCACGCAGCAGCTGGTTCCGGCGGGCCTCCTTGCGGGCGCGACGGGCCGCTCCCTCCGGGGCAAGGGCCGAGATGTCGGTAAGTGAATCAGTATTCATCTCGAATAAATCTGGATCCACTTCATGGCGCGTCAAGGGTCGGAAGATGAAACCGTGCCCGGTCACCGCGCGATCGCGGCGACCACCTCAGCGGGCGATCGCCGCAAACACCGCCCCGGTGAGCTCGGCCAGATCTCGCGGGGCCAGACCCACGTCCTGCCCGCGTCGGCCACCGGAGACGTACATCCGGTCCAACCGCCGAGCGCCGTCGTCGATCACCGTGGGCAAGCGGGTGCGCTGACCCAGAGGGCTCACTCCGCCGAGCACGTAGCCAGTCAGTCGCTGGACGTCCCCGGGATCCGCCAACCGGGCCTTCTTGGCACCCAGCGCGACGGCCACCGCTTTCAGGTCCGCACTCTGCGCCACAGGCACCACGCACACCCCGAAACCATCGTGATCCGTCTGCACCACCAGGGTCTTGAACACGCACTGCGGCGGCAGCCCCAGCGCCTCGGCCGCTTCGCGCCCGTAGGCCGTGACGCGGGGATCGTGCTCGTAACCCATGGCCTCGAATTGCACGCCAGCGCGCTCGAGGGCGAGTGTGGCGGGCGTGGCCGATGCTCGTTGTGTCTTCTTCCCCACGGGTTCCTCCCATGCCGCGTCCGTCATGCACTCGGGTCACTTCCAGGATTACGGGGAGCACACCCAGCCGGGTTCGGTACTGTGGGACCACGTCCACACCACGGAAGGGCCGGTGCCCCGCACCTCAAGTCTAGGCCCTCCCGCAGCGCGGACGAGAAGTCCCCCCACCGCAGCCTCTCCCCCGGACGCCTTGCAGTAAGACGCCCACTCGCAGCACCCCGGACCCGCACCGGAGCACCCGCCGCAACGCCCCACAGGGCCGCCCGGTGGAACAGTCCGGCACCGTACCGAGCGAGCGTCGCCCACGCGCGGCACCGGCGGCAGTCGGCACACTCAGGATTCAGGAGGTCCGGGAAGTTGGCTACGACCCCACCCCCCGCCACGGCCCTCGCCCAGTGGTTCTCCGGCCCGTTCACCCCGCAACGGCGCCTCGTCGTCTTCCCCCATGCCGGCGCCGGGGCACTGTCCGGCCGCGATCTGCAGGCCGCGGACACCGAGGTGCTCACCCACCGCCGTCCAGGCCGGGAATCACGTATGGCCGAACCCGCTGTCGTGGACGTCCCGGAGCTCGTCGCGGAAGCGCTTGCGGCGCTGCTGCCGATCCTCGACGCGGACGAGCGGCCCACGGTCGCGCTCGGTCACTCCTTCGGTGCGCTGCTCGCCGCCGAGTTCACCGCGGCCCTGGACCGCGAGCGCCCGGGTCGGCTCGAGCGCACGGTGCTCTCCGCCAAGGCCGCGCCCCCGGATCGCGATCCGCACCTCGCGTCGATCCTCGAGGACGACGCCGCTCTGGCCGCTTGGTTGCTCGAGCTCGGGGGCACCCCCGAGGAGCTGCTCACGGACCCTGGTCTGCGTGAGCTCGTCCTGGCCCCGTTGCGCGCGGATCTTCGGGCGTCATTGAGCTACGACGCCGCCCCGCCGGACCTCGCCACGCCCCTGCTGCTCGTCCACGCACAGGAGGACCGCACGGCGTCGGCGGGGTCCATGGCGGGGTGGACGAGCACCGGGGGCACTGCCACACTCACGATCCCCGGGGGCCATCACGGGCTGTTCAATCACGCACGCGAGCTGCACGACGCGTTGCGGTCCGCTGTCGACGGCACGACGGGTGGCGCCCGATGAGCGCGCACGCGGTCGCGCACCGCCAGCCCGTGTGGGCAGCACAACGACGCCGCGTGCCCGGTGCGCCGGCGGATCTCACGCTGCACGTCCTGCACCTCGAGGATGTCTCGTCCTGGGCGTTCTCCGCCGTGGACTGCCTCACGGAGGACGAACTGTCCCGGGCGTGTGCGCTGCAGGACTCCCACACCCGTGAACTGTTCGTGGTCTCACGCGTCGCTCTGCGCCACGTTCTGGCCCACCGACTCGGGTGCGCCGCCCACGAGGTCCCGATCAGCCACGACCCACGCACCGGGGCACCCCACGAGGTGCACGGTCGCGCGGCGGCGGTGACCGGGTCCCGCGGCGACGCCGGTCCCGAGCTCGCGGCGTCCTCCGCGCTGGGTCACGTTCGCCCCGTCCGGTTCTCGGTCTCGCGCACGGCCGGGGTCATCGCTCTCGTCACGGCCCAGCGTGCCGTGGGCGTGGATGTGGAGCGTCTGCAGTCCGAGGTGGAGGCGAACGTGCTGCTCGACGTCCTGCACCCCGCGGACCGCGCCCGGCTTTCCCGCGTGCGCGGGCGGCGTCGTGCCGTGGCCGTGACGCGCACATGGGTGCGGGTGGAAGCGCTGGTGAAGGGCTGGCAGACGGGACTGTCCCGCGACCCCGCAAGCATCCACGTGGGATCGGCCGCACGCGCGGACTACGGCCGCGGGTGGAGCGTGAGCGACGTGCGCACCACGGCGCGGGAGAACGCGCGCCTGGCCGTGGCATGGCGAACGGACCCCGCCCCGCAGGGCTGAGGTCCGTTCATTCGTCATCCGCCCCGCGGGGCAGCGGCATCACTCAGTGGCGACGCCGCGGGGTCTCCGCACGACGCCGCGGGAGCGCCTTCTTGGGCCGGATCACCGCGGCCGCCGCGCCCTTGGACGCCCGGGTCACGAACCGCTCGAGCGGACCCGCCCCCACGGCGTGCTGCCACGCCACCGCGAACAGGGCGGCCACCACAATCTGGACGATGTACCAGAACCACGGGGTGCCGTCCGTCCACACGAACGCCATGAAGATCAGGTGCGACACGTAGAGCGTCAGCGTCATGGAGCCCATGGCACCCAGCCACGTGAGCCACTTGCCGATCACGCGGCACAGCAGCAGGAACGCGCCCAGTGCGATCATAGCCATGCCCGCGCTCTCGAACAGGGCGAGCGGGGTGTTGGTGTGCGGGCCCGTGAGCAGCAACCACAGGTTCGTGGTGTCCGGCAGCTGGGGGTCCGGGCCGTAGTACTGGATGTTCCACACGTCCTCGGACGTCATCCACGGGGTCGCATTGATCAACGCGTCCTCGAGGTCGAACCGCAGCAGCATGAGCATGGAGATACCGCGGGACAGGGCCGCGACCACGGCGCCCACGATCACGAGCAGCACCTGCACCCGGTCGCGGGACAGGGGCAACCGGCCCAGTGCCAGGCCCAGGCAGATGAACGTCATCCATGGCAGCGCCGGGTAGGTGCCCGTGAGGAACAGCTCCGCGAACACGGATCCCGGGTCCGAGAAGATCTCCAGGAAGCTGGGGTTGCCGTACACGTGGGCGGGCAGCACCGACAGCGACCACTGCATCACGAACGGCATGACCACCGCGAAGAACGCGGCCGAGGCCAGCAGCCACCGCACACTCATGAGCGTGAACGGGATGGCCAGCAGGAACATCAGACCGTAGTAGATCAGGATGTTGTATACGGGCAATTCGAGCAGGTTCACCGTGAGACCGATCGCGAACAGCAGCAGGGCACGCACCAGGATGGAGAACCGCGCCCGGGAGCCGTCACGACCGTGGCGCGGGGTGCGCCCCCCGGTCATGAACGCGAGGCTCACACCGGCGAGCGTGGCGAACAGCGCGGCCGAGTGCCCGGCGAACAGGGTCCATTCGAGGGACGGTTCCCCCGCGGCGTTCGTCGCGGAGAGCACGTGCACCGCGATCATCCCGATGAGCGCGAATCCACGCGCCACGTCCACGCCCATGATGCGGCGCTTGGTGCGGCGGCCGTCCGCGCTCGTCACGTTGCGGGTGGCCGCACCCTGACGCGGTGCGGACGTGGAACGTGGCGGCGCGGTGACCACCGGGGTCGCGGCGGTCCAAAGACCGCTCTCCGCCGCGGTGCGGCCCTCGTCCCCGCGGTCGCCCAACCACACCTCTCGCGGTGGACGGCGCCCCGGTTGCGGGCGCTGTCCCACGGGCAGGTCACCCTCCAGGACGACTTCTTGCGTGCTCTGCTGCGTCATTCGGTGACTCCCTCGTGCTTACCGGAGGTCTTCCCCGCGGGGACGACGTCGGTGCGGACCGTGGCCATCGCGGACGATCCAGCGTTCAACTGCGGCGCCGGGGCGGCCCCGAGCAACGGTGCGGTGGACACGTGGTCCGACTCGATCGCGGGCACGACCTCGGCGCTGACCGCCTGGTCCCCCGGTGCGAGGTGACGGATGGGGTTACCGCCCCAGTTGCCGTCCGAGGGCACCGTCTCTTGCCGCATCACCAGTGACCCGGGGGCCACGGTGGTGCGCTCCTCGATCGTCGCACCCGGCAGCACGAAGCTGTTGGGGCCCAGCGTGGATCCCCGCCGCATGGTCACGGGCTCCATCCGCATGACCCGGTCGTGGAACAAGTGGGTCTGCAGGACCGTGCCGCGGTTGACGGACACGTTGTCCTCGAGGCGCACGAGGTCGAACTCGGGTAGCCACCACGACTCGCACCACACGCCGCGACCGATGTGCGCACCCATCAGGCGCGCCCACAGGTTGAACATGGGCGAGCCCACGCTCAGGCGGATCATGGACGGGACCGCGAGGGACTCGGCGAACACGTCCGTGAGTTCGTTGCGCCACACGAATGAGCTGAACAGCGGCCGTTCGCTCGGTCGGAAGCGGCCCACGAGGGCCCACTTGACGAGCACCGGCACCAGGCAGGCCACGGTACTGGCGACCGTGAGCACCACACCGGACCACGCGAACGCGGCCACCACACCGGTGGCACCCATCCCGTGGGACATGTAGATCTCGGTGAGGACGTACACGATGATGAGGTCCAACCAGGCCGAGACCATGGCGGGCACGAAGCGGAAGAACTCCACGAACGCACGCGCCGCCTTGAGCCGCCGTTGCGGGCGGAACGTGGACTCGGCGTCGGCCTCGGTCTTGGCGCGGGCGATCGGCTCGGCCGTGCGACCCAGCCAGGACGAACCGGCGGGTGCGTGGTGCGGGGCGGAGCTGAGCACGGCCACGAGGGCGTCCGCGGGCAGGTCCCGGTCCGGTCCCACGATCCCGGAGTTGCCCACGAAGGTGCGCTCACCGATCACGGAGGTACCCACGTGCAACCATCCAAACCCGGCGCGGTGGGACGTGACCAGGGCGTGGTCGGCCAGGAAGGACCCGTCCTTGAGCGTGGTCAGGTGCGGGATGGTCTCCGCGGTGGAGATCTCCACGTTGCGCCCCACCTTGGCCCCAAGCAGGCGCATGAACCACGGAGTGATGCAGGACGCGTACACGGGGTAGGTGGAGATCAGGGTGCGCTGCATGAGCGTCTCGGTGAGCCACATGGCCCACCCCACGGGACCGTTCTGGGGGAAGTACCCCGGCACGATCATCCCGGCCACGAGGCGCACGAGCGCTACCACGAGCAACAACCACACCACCGCGGTCACGATGGTGAACACAGGGACCCACACCGCCACGATCGGGAAGACGACCTCGTACTGCTGGATGGTGATCACCTGGGACAGCACGATCAGCGCCCCGGGGATCAGGGCGAGGAAGGGCAACAATCCCACGAGCACGGCGCCCGCGGAGAACGCGAGGTGCGACGTCGCCGAACCCCAGGTCTTCATGCCGCCCGTGGCCTCCGGGGACTCCTCGGGCCACGTGAGGCCGGCCGAGCCATGGTGGCGCAGAGGGGAACCGCCCCACAGCTCGCCGTCCGGGACGTTGCGGCTGACGTGCGAGCCGGGCAGCACCTCGGCGCCGTGGCCCACACGCATCCCGGGATCCACGAGGGTGCGGGTGCCCACGCGGGCGTTGTCACCGATCTCGATGGCGCCCACGTGGAAGACGTCCCCGTCCAGCCAGTAGCCGGAAAGATCCGATTCGAACTCCAGGGTGGAGTGCTCCCCCACGCTCACGAGACCCGTGACGGGCGGGGTGTTGTAGAGGTGTGCGCCCTTACCGATCTTGTTGCCGAACAACCGATGCAGGCCGCGGGCCATGGGGGTGCCGGTGAGGACGTCGTACTTGTTGTAGACCACGATGCGCTCGGCGGCCCACACTCGCAGATGGTTCCAGCTCCCCCGCGGATAGTGCCCGGGTTTCAACCCCGCGGTCAGCGCGCGTACCGCGGCAGCGCCAATGAACACGCGCCCCGGCAGGGAGAACATCACGAGCCACCCCAGGACGAGCGGCCACAACGGCGGCGTGGGGACCCAACCGGCGTCCGCGACCACGGCCAGCAGCCACACCACGATGAGCGCGCCCACCACGTAGCGGAACCCGTTCAGGAAGTTCAGGGCCAGGATGAACAGCCCCTGCAGCCAGCCGGTGCTCGCGGGGGTGGGCTCGGGGTCCCGCTTGACGTCGTGGGACTCCCCCAGCGTGGCCAGGTAACCGGCCATGCCCTCGAGGGTGGGGTGGGCGTAGATCTTGGCGATCTCGGTGTCCGGGTGGGTCTTGCGCAGCGCGGAAACCAACCGGGCGAGCGCCACGGAGCTGCCACCCATTGCGAAGAAATCGCTGTCCGGGCCGAACGGCAGCGGTCCGAGCTGGTCCGCCCACAGTTCCGCGAGCCACGCGAGGTCCCCGGTCAGGGACTCGGAGCCGTCGTCGTTGGACGTGGGCAGCGGCCAGGGAAGGGCCTTGCGGTCCACCTTGCCGGAGGTTTTCATGGGCAGTTCGTCCATGATGCACAGCGCGGGGACCATCTGCCCCGGGAGTCGTTCCACGAGCCAACGCCGCGCCTCGGAGAGATCCACGGAGCCCTCGAACTCGGGGACCAGGTAACCCGCGATCACGCTGCCACCGCCCGGGGTGGAGTGCACGGCGCACGCGCCGAGCTTCACGCCGGGCACGGCGCTCATCTGCGTGTCGATCTCACCGAGTTCGATGCGCCGCCCCGAGACCTTGACCTGGTCGTCGGCACGGCCCGCGAAGACGATGCCCTCGGGGTCCGCGCGCACGACGTCACCCGAGCGGTACGCGCGGTCCCAGCCCAGGGATTCCAGCGGCGCGTACTTCTCGGCGTCCTTGGCGGGGTCCAGGTAGCGGCCCAGACCCACGCCGCCGATGATCAGCTCGCCGGTCTCACCCCAGCCCACGGGCTGGCCGTCGGCGTCCACGACGGCGAGTTCCCACCCGGGCACGGCCAGACCGATGCGCACTGGGGCCTCCCCGTTGAGCAGGGCGCCGGTGGCGATGACGGTGGCCTCGGTGGGTCCGTAGGTGTTCCACACCTCACGGCCCGGGCGCACCAGGTGCTTGATCAGTTCCAGGGGGCAGGCCTCGCCGCCGAAGATCAGTAGGCGCACCCGGTCCAGTGCGGCATTGGGCCACAGGGATGCGAGCGTGGGCACGGTGGAGACCGCGGTGATCTCCTTGTCCACGATCCACTGGCCCAGGTCCGGGCCGGAGCGCACGATCTTGCGCGGTGCGGGCACCAGGGTGGCACCGTGGCGCCACGCGAGCCACATCTCTTCGCAGGACGCGTCGAAAGCCACGGACAGTCCCGCCATCACGCGGTCACCGGGGCCGAGCGGGCGGCGCTGCAGGTACATGAGGGCCTCGGCGTCCACGAGTGCCGCGGCGGAGCGGTGGGAGATCGCCACACCCTTGGGCTTACCGGTGGACCCGGAGGTGAAGATGATCCAGGCGTCGTCGCGGGTGCGCGGGGTGGCGGTCTGCTCACCCGTGGTCACGGCCGGGTTGCGGGTCAGTTCGAGCCCCTGACCGAACACGGCGGCCACGCCGGCTTCCTCCCACACGGTGCGCGCGCGTTCATCGGGGTCGTCCCAGTCCACGGGCACGTAGGCCGCGCCGGCGAACAGGGTGGCCAGGATGGCAACGTACAGGTCCACGCCGCCGGAGGGCACACGCACACCCACACGGTCCCCGCGTCCAATGCCCATGTCCCACAACCGCTGGACGTGGGTCTCGACCCGGTCCTCGAGTTCCCCGTAGGGAACGCTCTCGTTCTCGTCCTCCAAGGCGATGGCGTCCGGGTACTGCGCGACCGTCTCGAGGACGATGTCGACGAGGGTGCGCGGTGCCGGTGGTTCCTCCACCGGGTACACGGCCCTGTCCGGCGCGAGCGCTCGGACTCCGCTCCTAAGATCTTGGCTGTCCACTGCTAGTACTCTCCCCCTTGCTAAGGACCGGTGGTGCAGGGAGATGCGGACGTCGTCCTCGGTCGAGGCGCGGTGCTGCAAACGTATGGATCATGCCGATGGGTCCCCCGACCGATACGGCAGCGTGACATCCGGAAGATGCGCAATGGCGTCCAGCGAAAATATCCCCCTGCTGGCCCAGATTACGTCGCCAGAATACGACAAGCATGAACTTGGATGCAATGTACGGTGTCGGTCCCGGCATCACCCAGGTGGGGATGTCATGCTAAAGAATTATTCAACGTGACCCACCCCACGGACTTCCCCCCGTGTGCCCGTGAATCGTGTTCCGTAGATCACGTGGAATGCGTGGGTTCGTCCGCCGCGAGCAGTTCGTCCAGGATCTCGGCATCCGGCATGTTGAAGTGGTCGCGGTGCGGCATCAGTTCCAGGCGGGTGCGTGTGAAGCCGCGCTTCTCGTAGAAGCGCTGACCCTCCGTGGCCGCCGTGACGGCGTCGAAATCGGACGCGGGATCTGAGCCGTTGTCCAGCAGACCCGTGAACCACCACATGCGCACCTCGGCCTTCTCCTGGCGGGTCGGGACCTTCGACAGCCCGTCCGGCGCGCCACCACCGCCCACCATGGCCGCACCGCCGGTCACGAGGTCCCGGGCACCGCTGAGCACCCCGTAGCTGAGCATCTCCGCGCCACCCGAGTACCCGAACCACGACACCCGGTCCCGTTGCACCGGGAGGTCCGCGAGCAGCCGGTTCTCGGTCAAAGCGCGCAACCAGCGCATGTTGGCACTCATCCCCTGCCACCACGTGCACTCGCCCTGGCAGTCGGGTGTGAGGGGCACGGCCAACAGGTCGTTGTGGGAGGCCGCGATCGCGGACAGGCACGTGGTGCGCCCACCCGGTTCGAAGTACTCCGCCCCGCCGTCCCCGTGCAGGTCGATCACGAGCCCCACGGGCTTGGAGACGTCCACCCCGCCGTCGATCACGTGGTAGGAACTCGTGGTCCCGCGGTACGTGTAGGTCTGCTCCAGGTGGCCGAGCGCCCCGGCTTGGGTCTGGTCCTGGGTGGTCGGCTGCGTGGCCAGGGTCACCGTGTGGGGGAAGGCTCGGGAGTCGTCCGCGCGCAGCCCGTACTGGGTGCAGTCGGTCGTGGGCGGCTCCGCGGACTTGAACGGGTTCACACTGATGAGGACCACGGCCGCCACCAGCACCAGCAGCAGGACCAGCACCAGAACGACACGCCACGAGGCATGTCTCGCGCCCGTCCTCGTGGGACTGGTAGGCATGGCCGGAATCGTACCCCCGCGGGCTGGGAGTTCTCGACCTTCCACCCCGCGACACCCCTGTGGCGTGAGACGACGTCGCTCGGCCGGGTCCGCGCGACGCCCCGGCACCGCGGCGTCGTCGTCCGCTTCAGCGCACCAGACGGGGCACGAGGCCGACGAGTGCGAGCATGACGAGCAGCTCCACGAGGGTCTGCGTGAGTACGGCGAGCGGCGCGAGGACCGTGCCGTCCGGCGCCGCGAGGGCGAGCGGCAGCACCACCAGGGAGTTGCGCGTGACCCCGCTGAAGAGCACCGCGCGGCGCTCGCGGACGCGCAGGCCGGCAAGGCGACCGGCCGCCCAGCCAAGCGCCGTCATGAGCGCTGCGAAGCTCACGTATACGGGTACGAGCGGCAGCAGCGCTTGCGCGCGTGAACCCACGAGGGCGATCTGGGACGCGACCACGGTCGCGAGGGTGAGCATCATGAGCGGGACCATGGCCCCACCGGCGAGCCGGCCCCACCGCCGGGCCACCGGGGACCGCGCTGTGGCCCACTGGGTCACTGCCGCAGCCACCAGAGGGATGACGATCACCACCGCGAGGGCCTGGGCGAATGTCCCCCAGTGCACGGCCATGGCGACGTCGGGCGCCAGGAACGACCACAAATACAGGGGCAGGGTCAGCATCTGCAGGACGAGCAGCACGGGGGACGCCGCGAGCAACCGGTCGTTCGCGGCGCCCGCGAGGCCCGAGAACACGATCACGTAGTCGATGCACGGTGTGAGCAGGACCAGTAGCACCCCGATCAGCATCGGGCCCTCGATGGAGAATGCGCGGACGAGCGCGAACACGATGACCGGGACGACCGCGAAGTTGACGATCACCAGGCACGCCATGAAGCGCAGGTCGCGCAGACCTTCGCCCACGCGGCGCAGCGGGATACCCAGGAACGTCACGTACAGCAGGGCAGCGAGCACCGGGGTCACCGCGGGGGCGGCGAGGCCGCCGAGGCCCGGGGCCCACCAGCCGGCGAGCGCGCCCACCGCGAGCGCCGCGAGGTAGAGGGGTATCTGGAACCGGTCCATGAACCGGGTCATCGGGGCCCCTGCCACGCGCCGCCATGTCCGGCGCCGTTGGTGTCGTCCCGTGTCAGCGCAGTTCGGATCAGGGCCGTGAGTCCCGACCGGAAGACGGCGTCGGTGTCCACGGGGTGCTCGGTGTGCAGGCGGGCATAGCGCGGCGCGATCTCCGCATCGACCGGGGCGGCGCGCTCGGAAGGGGCCATCGGCTGTGTCAGAGCGCTGCCGAGCGTGAAGCTGGCGAGTGTGTACGCAGCACTGAGGGGATCGGGCGCACCGAGCTCGTCCAGCAGAGCGGCGGCGGTTCGGCCGATCTCGTCCGTGTCCACGGCGCGGGTGCGGTGCACGGGTTTTCGATGGTCCCAGTAACTCACGGGGTCAGCGTAAACGAACACCGTTCACCCGGCACGCGAAGCCGGACGTGGCCCGCTATTTGCTGGAAGACCCGTGGGACGCAGCCCGCGCCGCCCGGGAAGCCGTCACACACGAACCGAAATCCGATCTGGACGGTGGCACCCATACCCTCGCCCTCGTGATCGAGCGGGAGCGCATCCCGATCGGGGACGTTCTGCTGTGGCGCACCGACACGCACCCCCGGATCGCGGACGTCGGCTGGGTATTGGACCCCGCTCACGCGGGACGGGGATTCGCCAGGGAAGCCGTGGCCGAGGTGCTGCGGGGGCATTCGAACACTACGGCCTGCGCCGCATGGTCGCGCAGTTGGATGTCCGCAACACCGCCTCCGCCCGGCTCGCGACCGCCGTGGGGATGCGCCCCGAAGCCCACATGCGTCAGGACCGGTGGAACAAGGGCGAGTGGACGGACACGCTCGTCGTCGGGATGCCCGCCGAGGACCGCGGCGCCCGGCCATCCCGGACATGCCGGGGCCCGACGTCGCGCAGAGACGTTCACCGGTCGGTCACCTCGCGGTCTCCGGACGCTCGTAGGGTCTGCGGCGGCACACCCACCGCCGACCCGCGCGGGTCAGACCGAGGAGTACCGCCATGCACCGATCACTCGTCCCTGCGGCCGCGATCACCGTGGGGTTCGGCCTATTCACCGCGGGACCGGCCGCGGCCGCGGCGCCGGCGGTGAACACCGGCTCCGCCGTCCAGGTCCCCATGGGAGGGCACGACCGCTCTCCCGCACCGGGCACCCACCCGCACGAGGGTAAGGCCAACACGCAGGGACACCGTGTACGCGAGCACCGGGGAGATCACGGGGCCCATCACGATCGGCATCGTCGCCACGGGAAAAAGCACCGCCCGGGGCGAGGGCAACACAAGGGGCACGCCTTCGAGGTGAGCTACGTGGACAGCATGGTCTTGCCGAACGAGTTGCGCAGCGTGAACGGCGTGCCTTTCGGCGGGATCTCCGGGGTGGACTATCGCTCCGTGGACGGTTCCTATCTGGCCCTCAGCGACGACCGTTCCCAGAAAGCACCCGCCAGGTTCTACACCCTGGACCTACCCTTCGACGACGATGGCTTCGATGCACCGGGGTACTCCGTCACGGACACCACGGTGCTCCAGCGCGCAGATGGCTCCCCGTACCCGGAGAACTCCGTGGATCCGGAGTCCATCCGATGGGACCGCACCTCGCACACGGCTCTCTGGACGGACGAGGGAGACGTGACCAAGGGACTCGCCCCGGCCATTCGGGAGATGACCGGCACAGGGGCTTTCGTTCGCGCGTTCGACGTGCCCCGGCAGTACCTCCCAGCGTTCGACCGGAGCGGCAATCAGATCCGGGGCGTTCGCAACAACCTCGCGCTGGAGAATCTGACCCTGGGGCCGTGCGGCACCACGTTCTCCGTGATGAACGAGGCAACGCTGGTCCAGGACGGCCCGGTCGCCTCACCCGAGACCGGGAGTCCGCTGCGCCTGACGCAGCTCGACCGGCGGACCGGTCACAACCTGGCCCAGTACGTCTACGAGACCGAGCCGGTGTCCGTCCCGCGGGGTTCGACCGGCGGCGACCGCGGCGCTTCCGAGATGCTGCAATTGAGCAAGGCCGATTACCTGGTGATCGAGCGTCAGTACGTCGAGGGTGAGAACCAGATCCAGGTCTACCGGGCCAGTACCAAGGGCCCCACCGATGTGTCCCGTTCGGCGGCCCTCACGGGTACGGAAATCCCGATGAAGAAGGAACTGGTCATCGACCTGGCCGTATCGGGGATGTCCCCCGGGAACGTGGAGGCCGTGAGTTTCGGTCCGGATTTCGCGGACGGTGACGCATCCCTCGTGCTCGCGGCGGACGACAACTTCAACCTGGCCACCCAGGACACGGTGTTCCACCTGCTCCGGGTGAACACCCACGAATAGATGGGGGGGGTGGGTGGGGTCCACGGTGGACCCCACCCACCCTCGCTCCCATCACGCCGCGGCCCGTGAAGCAGGCCGATGCGCCACGAGGCGCGTTCGGTCAGTCGCGCTCGGAATCCGATGGCTCACCCGTGCGCTCGACCTCCTGGGCCTTCTGGTGGGACTCCGCGGGCAGCTGGTAACCCTCGGCTACCGCCGAGAGTGTGGGGAACGCCATGCACACGGTGGTCAGCGTGCCCGCGATGATGAACTGCTTCGTCCCCGCGGACTTGACCGCCTCCACGAAGTCCACGCAGTCCCATGCGTTGACCTCGCCTTTGCGGGGCACGTACACGGTCTGCGGGGCATGTTCCTGGATCTCCGGGATGAGCGGGCCGTTGGGGCCCTGCGGGACGGAGGCGGTGGCGACCACGGGCATCCCCGTTCTACCGGCCACCTTGGCCAGGACGGTCGCATTACGGCGCAGGTCCGGGACGCTCAGATCCCGAACGACCTGGAACAGGCCGCTCTGGTGGTCCACCAGCAGTATAGCGACGTCCTCGGGATCGATCATCGGGAGGGAACCGTGGAAGGTGGGAAGGGCGGGGAAATCCGTTGACATGGTGTTCTCGTGTCGCATTCCGGGGACCCGACGATGGGCCACCCCCAGCGTAGAGAGGGGCATATCTTCTTGCCCATGATGTGACGACCGCCCGGACACAACTTGCCCGTGTAGAGCGTGAGAAAGGCCACGGAATACATCTGTGGTGCGATACGCACGCCCAGGACCCGGAACCATGTCTTTTCGGCACATATGTGTATCCGGCGTGTGGGGCGTCCACGCCACGGACGCGGAGGCCCCTCCTGGACCCTCGACCGACAACCACACCCGGCACGGCAAATTCACCCGGACAGCGAAAAACCCGGACCCTCTTTCGAGGATCCGGGTTTCTCCGCCCGTGCGACGGGCCATTCGGTGGAGCTAAGGGGACTCGAACCCCTGACCCCCTGCATGCCATGCAGGTGCGCTACCAGCTGCGCCATAGCCCCGTACGACTCCGAAACCTTACCACGCTTCGGCCTGCCACGTTTACCCGGGATTCACTCCCGAACAACTTCGTGGGACCGCCGCGTTTCCAGTTCCCCGGAACGACTCGACCATCCTAGACAGTTCGCGCGAACTCGCGCAAATTGCCCGGCGGCGCGAGGTCAGACCGCGCGGGGAGCGGCGTCGTCGTCGATGTTCGCGGAGCCGGCCGATGGCAACTGGACGTCGATCGCGGGGCAGTCGCCCCACAGCCGTTCGAGGGCGTAGAAGGCACGGTCCTCGTCGTGGAGCACGTGGATCACGGCGTCCCCGTAGTCCAGGAGCACCCAGCGGCCCTCCCCCTTGCCCTCGCGGCGCAGGGGCCGACGGTCGTGCTGCTCGATGAGCGCTTCCTCCACGGCGTCCACCACGGCGGAGACCAGACGTTCGTTGGACGCGGAGGTCACCATGAAGACGTCCGTGATGGCGAGGCTCTCGCTGACGTCGAACGCGACGACGTTCTCGGCCTTCTTCTGGTCCGCAGCGCGCGCGGCGCTGCGCACGAGGTCGATGGATTCGGTGGTTGCAGTCACTGAAGTGTGCTGTCCTTTCACATGGGTCGGTTTCACAGAACGAAGATCACGAAGGCCACCACGAGCGCCACGATCACGGCCACGAGTAGCGCGAGCACCACTCGGGTCGTGGACGTCCCGCGGGAATACGCTCCGGGTTCCAGCAGGGTCAGTCCCTCGGCGTCCACCGCGCGCACCGGCTCGGCGGGAGGAGCCACGGTCTCGGACCGCGTTTCGGGGGTCGACGACGCCGCTCCCGCCGCGGCCTCGTGCGTCCCCTCGGGTGTGCGGTCCCGGTGCGGGGCCTGGATCACGGGGATCCGGGAAGTCTGGGTGACCGGTCCGTAGCGCACGGGTGAGGCCGGGAGGGACGCGGGGTCCGCGAGACTCTTCCCCAGGCTCACCCCCGTCGCCTGGGTCATCAGGGCCGGCGGGAAGGTGATGGTGAAGTACTCCGGCTCCGGCTCGTCGTGCACGAGTTGCGGCGGGGTGACCGGCGCCTGGCCGATCCCGGGTTCGGCGGAAGCGTGACCCGACGACACGGCGTCCCCTGGCACGGAGCCCTCGGATGCCGGACGAGCCAGTGCCTCCCCGGCGGGGCTACTCGCTGCGGGTGTGTTCCCCGCGGCCGAGGATCCTGCGGGTCCGTTCCCCAAAGCGGTGGGCTCTTCAGCGGTGGCCCGCTCAGCGGCCTGCCGGTCCTGTTCATTGGCCGCCGCGGCGCGCATCGCGAGATCCGCGAGACGACGCTGGGTGGCCAGCAGGGCGTCGTCGACCTCTCCCCCGCCCGTGCGCTCCGATTCCTGGATCTGCCGGGCGTGCTCGACCATCTCACGATGCAGTCGCGCGAGTCGCCGGGGCCCCAAGGGCTTGACGGTACCCGTGTGCTGGGGGGTGTCCAACTCGATCACGGGAGCCGGCGGGGCCACCCACTCCTGCTGTCCGGTGGCCGGGTGGACGGCCCACGGGCATTCCTGGGGGTTCGCGACTCGGTTCTTCTCGGGGGGTGTGCTCACGCAGTGCTCCTGTGACCCGGGGCGGGGACCCCGGGCGAATCCGTGGGGGCGGATGAGGGGGTACCGGCATCCTGTGCCACAGGGGTGCCGGATGCGGTCTCCGGGTCCACATCGGGATCGGTGGAACCGCGGTAGAGGCCGTACTTGTTGATGTACTGCACGACCCCGTCCGGGACCAGGTACCACACGGGCTTGCCCGCCGCCACGCGGGCGCGGCAGTCCGTGGAGGAGATGGTCATGGCGGGGACGTTGAGCAGCGCCACGCTCTCCGAGCCCACGGGCGCGGAGAGCGCGTGGCCCGGGCGGGTCACACCCACGAACGTGGCCAAGGACCACAGCTCATCGGTGCCCTTCCACGTGAGGATCTCCGCCATGGCGTCCGCGCCGGTGATGAAGAACAGCTCGGCGTGGGGACGCAGGGTGCGCAGGTCCCGCAGGGTGTCGATCGTGTACGTGGGTCCGGAACGGTCGATGTCCACGCGGGACACCGTGAACCGCGGATTGGACGCCGTGGCCACAACGGTCATGAGGTAGCGGTGCTCGGCGTCGGAGACGTCCTGCCCGGCCTTCTGCCACGGTTCACCCGTGGGGACGAAGACGACCTCGTCCAGGTCGAAGACCGCGGCGACCTCCGACGCCGCCACGAGGTGCCCGTGGTGGATGGGGTCGAAGGTCCCGCCCATGACTCCCAGCCGGGTCACACCCGGTCTGCGCGGGGGGATGTCCAGTTCCGTCTCGGCCGCGGTCACTGACGCGCTGAGGGGATTCACTCGTGCCGATCTGTCGGTCAGTGGCGCGGGGTGGCGTGCACCCGGTCGAGCATGGCCTGCTCCTCCGCGGGCAGCTGCGCGGGGTCCTCGTACTCACCGACGGCCGGGGCCTTGCCACGGGACGCGAAGGACATGGAGATGAAGAGCATGATCAGGAACAGGATGAACGCGACGATGCCGAAGACCGGAGCCATGGCGTGCAGCTCTTCGTTGATGGAGTGCCCCTCCTCGGCCGCCAGGACGGTGACGTTGGACAACAGGTACAGCGAGCTCATGCGGTTCCCTTCTGTGGCCGGCGGCGCCGGTCGGTGAATGCGACGAACGTCCCGGGTGACGTCCGTTCCATGGTACGTCTCACGGACGCACGTGGCCGTCACCCTGGACGACCCACTTGGTGGTGGTCAGCTCCTCCAGCCCCATGGGACCGCGCGCGTGCATCTTCTGCGTGGAGATCCCGATCTCCGCACCCAGTCCCAACTGGCCGCCGTCCGTGAAGCGGGTGGACGCGTTGACCATGACCGCCGCGGAGTCGATCTCCGCGGTGAAACGTTCCGCGTTAGCCAGGTCGTTGGTCACGATCGCCTCGGTGTGGCCCGTGGAGTACGTGCGGATGTGCTCGATCGCCTCGTCGATGCCGTCCACGACCTTCACGGCCATGTCCATGTCCAGGTACTCGGTGGCCCAGTCCTCGTCCGTGGCCTGCAGGTGGTCAGATCCCGGGGGCAGCAGTGCTGCGGCGCGGTCGTCCACGTGCAGGGTCACACCGGCCTTGTCGAGTGCGGCGAGCACCTCGCGGGATGTCTCCCGCGCCCCGCTGTGCAGCAGCAGGGTCTCGGCGGAGTTGCACGTGGAGGTGCGGTGCGTCTTGGAGTTCACGGTGAGCTTGGCGGCCATCTGCGCGGGCGCGGACTCGTCGATGAACACGTGCACGTTGCCCTCGCCCGTCTCGATGACCGGGACGGTCGCGTTGGTCACCACGGACTGGATGAGTCCACGGCCGCCGCGCGGGATGAGCACGTCCACCTTCCCGCGCGCACCCATGAGGGCGTTGGCGCCGTCGCGACCGTAGTCGTCCACGGTCTGCACGCAGTCCACGGGCAGCTTGGCGTCCGCGAGGGCGTCCCGAAGGATGCCCACGAGCGCCCGGTTGGAGTCGAAGGCCGCCGAACCACCGCGCAGCAGCACCGCGTTACCGGACTTCACGGCGATCCCGGCGATGTCCACGGTCACGTTCGGGCGGGCCTCGTAGATCACGCCCACCACTCCCATGGGCACGCGCACCTGGCGCATGCGCAGCCCGTTCGCGAGCGTCTGCCCGCGCACCACGGAGCCCACGGGATCGGGCAGGGCCGCGAGTTCCCGCAGCGCGTCCGCAAGACCCGTGATGCGGGTACGGTCCAGCTTGAGCCGGTCCAGCAGCGCGGTGGAGATCCCTGACTCGCGCCCGCGTTCCAGGTCCCGCGAATTGGCCTCGAGAACGGTGTCGGCGCGGGCCTCGATCCGATCGGCCATGAGGTTCAGCGCGCGGTCCTTCCACGCGCGCGGGGCGCGGGCGAGCGTGCGGGCGGCCACCCGGGCGTCGTCGGTCATCAGGCCGACCCCGGCCACGGGATCGTCCCCGAAGGTCTCCTGCGCGGTCAGTACGGACGTGTTCTCGGCCACTGTTCCTCCTGCGGATCGTGGTGCGGGCGCGCGGCGCCCACGGTTCAGGTTAGGGGTTGGACGCGCGGTCAGACGGTTCGTTTCAGTTTGGTCCTCGCCGAACGGGGCCGCATGGTCACGAGGTTGTCCACGTGCACGAGCTCGCGGGCGTAGTCCTCACCGAACTCCTCCCCCAGTTCGTGCGTGCGTTTGCCGAGCATCCCGGGGACCTCGTCCGAGGCGTAGTTGATCAGCCCGTGGGCCACTTCCTTTCCGTGGGAATCCACCATGGCCACGGGATCGCCCGCAGTGAACTTCCCGGACACCTCGGTGACACCGGCCGCGAGCAGCGAGCGACGACCGCGAATGGCCTCCACCGCGCCGTCGTCCAGGGTCAGGGTGCCCTTGATGTCCGCGAGGTGCGCGAGCCACAGCAACCGCACGTTGCGCCGCCCGCCGGTGGTGGCGAACCACGTGCCCACGTCGTCGCCGGCCAGCGCACTCTCGATGTTCGCGGCGGAGGTCACGAGCGCGGGGATGCCAGACGACGCCGCGATGCGCGCCGCCTGCACCTTGGTCACCATCCCGCCCGAGCCCACGCCCGCGCGGCCGATCGTGCCGATCTCCACGCCTTCGAGATCCGTGATGGGATCCTCGACGGTGGGGATGCGCTCCCCGCCGTCCTTGGGGGGCCGGGTGTAGAGCGCGTCCACGTCCGAGAGCAGCAACAGCGCGTCCGCCTTGATCAGGTGCGCCACGAGCGCAGCGATGCGGTCGTTGTCGCCGAACTTGATCTCGTGGGTGGCCACGGCGTCGTTCTCGTTGACGATCGGCAGGATCCCCAGGTCCAGCAACCGTTCGATCTGGCGATGCGCGTTCTTGTACTGCGAGTGGCGCATGAGGTCCTCGGCCGTGAGCAGCACCTGACCCACCGTGACGTCGTAGCGCGCGAAGTAGTCGGTGTAGCGCGAGATCAACAGACCCTGTCCCACGGAGGCCGCGGCCTGTTTGGTGGCGAGGTCCTTGGGCCGGCGGGACAGTCCGAGCGGCTGCAGCCCCGCGGTGATCGCACCCGAGGAGACGAACACGACCTCCACGCCCTGCGCCTTGACCCGGCCGAGCGCGTCCACGATGCTGCGCAGCGCGTTCTCATCGATCGAGTTCTCGATCGAGGTCAGGGACGAGGACCCCACCTTGACCACCACGCGCCGGGCCATGGGCAGATCCGCACGGCGGGTGATGGGAGAGCGGCGGTTCTTCCCCCGGCTCTCGGTGCTCAGCTGGATCGCGGACTTGGCCGCTTGCTGTTCCATGGCCGAGACGTCGATCGTCTCGGTGGGGGTCTTCTCCACGTGGGGCGTGTCACTCACTGTCGTGCGTCTCCTTCGGCTCGGAAGTACGGCGTCGATCTCGCGCGTCGTCCACGGACTCGGTCCAGATCCCGGCGCGGCGCTGCTCCTCGAGCTCCGCGCGGGCCTCGGCCTTGGCGTCCATGCGGTCGTAAAACTGTTCCCGCTTCTCGCGGCGCGTGGGCCGGGACGTGTCCTCGAGGCGCAGGTCGGAACCGCGCGGGCCGCCGAGCAGTTCGGCGCCGCCCACCATGGTGGGCTCCCAGTCGAAGACCACACCGTTGTCCTCGGGGCCGATTAGCACCGCGTTGCCCGGGCGGGCGCCGATGCGGAACAGTTCGTCCTCGATCCCGAGTTTCGCGAAGCGGTCCGCGAGGTATCCCACGGCTTCGTCGTTGTTGAAATCGGTCTGCTGCACCCATCGTTCGGGCTTCACGCCGCGCACGTGGTACAGCGGCTCCCCCGCCCGGTCCTCGCGGGTGATCTCGAACTCCTTGCGGTCCTTCCCTCGACGACGCCGCACGGGTTCCGGGCGCAGCACGGTCTCCGCGCGGCGCTGCTCCTCCCGCTGTTCCTCCTGCTCGCGGGCACGGGAGACGAGCTCGGCCATCGCGAAGCCCAGTTCCCGCAGTCCGGCGTGCGAGGCCGTGGAGATCTCGAAGACCGGGTAGCCGCGTTCCTCGAGTTCGGGACGGATGAACTCGGCCAGTTCCCGTGCCTCGGGCACGTCCACCTTGTTCAGGGCCACGAGTCGGGGGCGCTCGGTCAGCGGGATCGTGGTGGGGTCGTCGTCGCGGATGGCCTCGGCGTAGTGGGACAGTTCCTGTTCGAGGGCGTCCAGGTCGCTCAGCGGATCCCGTCCGGGTTCGAGCGTGGCGCAGTCGATCACGTGCACGAGTGCGGCGCAGCGCTCCACGTGCCGCAGGAACTCGAGTCCCAACCCCTTGCCCTCCGAAGCACCCGGGATCAACCCCGGCACGTCCGCCACGGTGAAGCGGGTGTCACCCGCCTGGACCACACCCAGGTTGGGCACCAGGGTGGTGAACGGGTAGTCCGCGATCTTGGGGCGCGCGGCACTCATGGCCGCGATCAGGCTCGACTTGCCCGCGGAGGGGAAGCCCACCAGGGCGATGTCCGCGATGGACTTCAGTTCGAGCTCGACCTGGTGTTCCTCACCGGGCACACCGAGTAGAGCGAAGCCCGGGGCCTTGCGCTTAGGCGAGGACAGTGCGGCATTGCCCAGTCCGCCCTGGCCGCCACCGGCCAGCACGAACTCACTGCCCTCACCGAGCAGGTCCGCGAGCACGTTGCCCTGCCGGTCCTTGACCACGGTGCCGTCCGGGACGGAGAGCACGAGGTCCTGGCCCTTGAAACCGTGGCGCATGTCCCCCTTGCCGGGCTCACCGTTGGGGGCCTTCTGGTGGGGTGCGTGGTGGAAACCCAACAGCGTGGTGGACTGACCGTCCACACGCAGGATCACCGAACCACCGTCGCCGCCGTTGCCGCCGTCCGGGCCGCCCAGGGGCTTGAACTTCTCGCGCTTGACGGACACGCAGCCGTGGCCGCCGTTACCGCCCGTGGCGTGCACGATCACTCGATCTACAAAACTAGCCACGCGGCTCCTCGGTGGTAGGGGTCACCTGCTGCGAGCGGGTCGACCGGGGTCTTCTGAAAAGACTAGAGGGTGAGCGCGTGAAGCGCCCACCCTCTAGTGGTCGCCGCCACGGAGTCGTGGCGGCGGGTGGACCCAGGGGTCCGAACGAGAATTACTCGGCGGTCTGAATGTTGACCACGCGGCGACCGCGGCGGGTGCCGAATTCGACGGCGCCAGCGGCCAGGGC
The DNA here is from genome assembly GCF_040981035.1 of Kocuria sp. CPCC 205297. Taxonomy (NCBI): domain Bacteria; kingdom Bacillati; phylum Actinomycetota; class Actinomycetes; order Micrococcales; family Micrococcaceae; genus Kocuria; species Kocuria sp. CPCC 205297. The sequence goes on from NZ_JAVKPY010000005.1 coordinate 220,508, forward strand.
GAACAAGGTGTCGTCCTTGCCGCGGCCCACGTTCACGCCCGGGTGGAAGTGCGTACCGCGCTGGCGGACGATGATCTCGCCGGCGTTAACGGACTGGCCGCCGAAGCGCTTCACACCCAAGTACTGGGCGTTGGAGTCACGGCCGTTGCGAGTGGAGCTCGCACCCTTCTTGTGTGCCATGGTGTGTGCCTACCTTCGTTGGAAACGTATGTGGGGAGCCGGATACTCAGGCGTCGATGCCGGTGACCTTGACGGTGGTCAGTTCGGCGCGGAAGCCCTGACGCTTCTTGTAACCGGTCTTGTTCTTGTACTTCATGATCGAGATCTTGGGACCGCGCAGGTCCTCGACGATCTCGGCGGTGACCTTGACGTTCGCCAGGGTCTTGGAGTCGGAGGTGACCTTGTCCCCATCGACCAGCAGCAGCGCAGGAAGCTCTACGGTGCTGCCTGCCTCGCCGGCGACGCGGTCAAGGGTCACGAGGTCTCCGATGGAAACCTTCTCCTGGCGGCCGCCTGCGCGGACAATCGCGTACACCACTTGGGAACTCACTTCTCTCGACATCTATGGACTACGTGTGTGGGTCGGGCGTACTCCTGGAGGACTGCGAATGTCGAGACATCACGCCGCGGTGATCCATGACCGACCGCATTCTCCGCGTGGCTATCGCATCGATTCAGGATGTCCGCCCGAGTGTGCCGCAACCTGGTGCGTGAACTGGATATGACACACACCGGCGCTCGGCACCGACACCCCAGCCTACCCGATCACCCGAAGTCATGCCAGTTGCGCCGCGGCGCGCCGCTCGCCCTCTGGCGACGTCGCCGGGGTCGTCTGCGCGAAGAAAGCCAGCTCGAGCGCGCACGCCCGGTGGAACGCGCGGCGCATGTGCTCCCTGGTGGCCGGGTCCGCGTGGGCGGCCTCCCGGTCCACGATCTCGCGCACCGACTCGGTCGCGGTCTGGAAGTCCGGATCGTCGTATGTGCTGAGCCAGTCGGCGAACGGGTGCTGCGGTCCCGCGACGCGGGCACGACGGGTGAGCTCCGCACCCACGTGGGCGTAGAGCCAGTAGCACGGCAGGATCGCGGCGGAGCCCACCGCGAAGCCGTCCTGACCCGTGCGCGCCAGCAGGAAGTCCGCGTAACTGCTCGTGACGTCACTCGGCGGCATGGGCTCCCGGTCCCCGAGCCGGGCGCGATGCAGCGCGGACTCGAACGAGACCACGGAGGCCGACGCCGCGGCGAAGTGTTCGCGCGAACGCTCGTCCGGGGCGGAGGCCGCGAGCAGGGCCAGCGCCCGGGAGTAGTACTGCAGATATTGCATGTCCTGGTCCAGGTACAGCTCGAACTCGCCCGGGTCCAGGGTGCCGTCCCCGAGGCCCCGGATGAACGCCAGGGCGGCAATGCGTTCACGCACCGGGGCGCTCTCCTCCCACAGTTCGTCGGTGAACCGGGGGCCCTCGGATTCCGCGGCGGCCGTCATCACGAACGCCGGATCCGTGACGAGGTGCTGGACGTGGTGCATGTGGTGCACGGGACCGTTGCCGTGACCCACGTGCAACTCGTCCGCGCCGCGCAGTGCACCACGCAACCATGTGCGGGCCGTGCGGATCGCCTCGGGCCAGTCCCCGGTCCGCGCCACGACCGTGGCCACCGCGGAGGACAGCGAGCACCCGGTGCCGTGGGTGTTACGCGTGTGCACCCTGCGACCCTCGAACAACGCGGCGGGTTCGTCCTGACCGGGGAGCAACAGGGCGTCCGGGGTCGTGTCCCCGGCCAAGTGGCCACCTTTCACGAGGACCCGGGTATGGAACGCCGCCGCGACCGCGCGTCCCTGCTCGAGCGCCTCGTCCCAGGTCGCGGCCACGGGGCGCTCGGCCAGCACCGCGAGTTCCGGGAGGTTGGGGGTGATCAAATTCGCGTGGGGCAGCAGCTCCCGCAGGGCCCGTTCGGCGTCCGGACGCAGCAATCGCCCGCCGGCCGTGGCGACCATGACGGGGTCGATCACGACCACGGGTGCGCGCCCCACCATGAGCCAGTCCCGGACCGTGTCGATGACCTCCACGGAGCCGAGCATCCCCACCTTGATCGCGTCCAGGGTGACGTCCCCGGCGACCGCGTCCAGCTGGTCCCGCAGGACCTGGACGGGTGGGGTGTGTACGCTCACGACGCCCCGGGTGTTCTGGGCGACCACTGCGGTGATCACACTCAGCCCGTACCCGCCCAGTGCGGCGATGGATTTCAGGTCCGCGGCGTGACCCGCCCCGCCCGTGGGATCGGTTCCGGCAATAGAGAGGACGCGGGGTATGGCGGTAGAAGGCGTGGTGTCCACGACAATCCCTTCGCTAGTACGAGCTAGATCAGGTTCGACGGGTGTGTTCTCAGCCGCAGTGCGCAGCACCCCGTGTGTGTCCCCGATCATGCCACAGGGGCACCCGGAATCCCGGGTGCCCCTGCGGTGCTCGCGTGGCGACGGATCCAGCCGCCGGTCACTCAGTCCTGCTTGCCGGTCATCGTGATGTCCTGAGCCTTGATGCCCACACCCACGATGGTGGGCTGGTCACCGGACGCCGCGGGGGTCGCGGCCCCGGCCTCCGCGGTGAAACGGCTGACCTGCCGTTCCTGCGTGTACTCGTGGGTCTCCACCCTCGCGGTTCCGGGCGCGGCCGCCGGCGCCACGGCACGCCGCGACCCACGACGCCGTCGGGCCGGAGCCGCCGGCGCCTCCGCCGGCCGGTTCCCGCCGGCGGACGACGCCGCCCCGGAACTCTGCTGCTGCGCGGCACTCGTCTGCCCTGCACTGGATTGCGCAGTCCCGGAGTTCGACGGCGCGTGTCCGGCGGCCGACCGCTTCGACACGGCCTCTCGCGGCTGGGGCGCGGCGTCCGCATCCTGAACGGCACCCTCGGTCGAGGTTTCGTCCTCGCCCGCATCCGTGAACGCGGCGCTCAGCGAATCCAGGGACAGGGCCTCCTGGGTGCCCTCGCTCCCCCGCTGCTCAGACTGCCCGTGGGGCAGTTCGATGACCTCGCCGTGGATCGTGAGGCTCGCGGACGAGTCCCCACCGGAACGGTCCTCGGACCGGGAATCCCCGCGCGAGTCGTTCCCGGAACCGTCCCGGTCGGAACCGTCGTTCTGCACGGCGTTGTCCTCGCCCTGCTGACCGCGACCGCGGCTGCGCTTGCCGCGACGCTTGCGGCGACGGCGCCCGCCCTCGGACTCCCCGTGGGAGTTCTCGGACGCGTGCTCCCCGCCCTGCTGACCGCGGGAGGTCTGCTGCTCCTGGGAACCGGTGTCCTCGGCCTGCCCGCCCCCGGACTGCGGTGCGGTGCCCTGGGAAGCATTCCGTGCGGCGTCGCCGGACTCGTCGTGGGAGGAGGCCGCGGCGATGTTCGCTAACGCCGTGCGGGTGGCCTCCACGCGCGCCTGGTCCGGCTCGTCCGAACCGTGGTGCTGGTTGCCGTTCCTGGGCTTGTCCTGCGCACCGTTGTGCTGCTTGTTGCGCGAACGCTTACGCTCGTGTCGAGTGCCGCGCTGGTCGGAGGGAGCCGCGCCGGAGCGGCCCTTCAAGGGGTGGTCGTGGACCACGACGCCGCGGCCCGCGCATTCCTCGCACGGCTCGGAGAAGACCTCGAGCAACCCCGTACCCATGCGCTTGCGCGTCATCTGCACGAGACCCAGGGAGGTCACCTCGGCCACCTGGTGCTTCGTGCGGTCCCGGCCCAGGCACTCCACGAGCCGGCGCAGTACGAGATCGCGGTTGGACTCCAGAACCATGTCGATGAAGTCCACCACGATGATCCCGCCGATATCACGCAACCGCAGTTGCCGCACGATCTCCTCGGCGGCCTCGAGGTTGTTCTTGGTCACGGTCTCCTCGAGGTTGCCCCCGGAGCCCGTGAACTTGCCGGTGTTGACGTCCACCACGGTCATGGCCTCGGTGCGGTCGATCACGAGCGATCCGCCGGAGGGCAGGAAAACCTTGCGCTCGAGGGCCTTCTGGATCTGCTCCTCCACGCGCATGTGCTCGAAGAGGTCGTCATCGCCGGTCCAGCGCTCGAGGCGGTCCAGCAGGTCGGGCGCCACGTAGGTCACGTAAGCCTCGATGTTGTCCCACGCCTGCTCGCCCTGGACCACCATGGCGGAGAAATCCTCGTTGAAGACGTCCCGCACGGTCTTGATGGTCAGGTCCGGTTCCGCGTACAGCATCTCCGGGGCCAGCGTCTTGGTGGACTTGGCCTTGTCCTGGATCTGCTCCCACTGCGAGCGCAGCCGGTTGATGTCGTTGGTCAGCTCGGTCTCGGAGGCGCCCTCCGCCGCAGTGCGCACGATCACGCCCGCACCCTCCGGCAACCGGTCCTTGAGGATCTTCTTCAGCCGCTGGCGCTCCACGTCCGGGAGCTTGCGGGAGATCCCCGTCATGGAACCGCCCGGGACGTAGACGAGGTAGCGACCGGGCAGGGACACCTGGCTCGTGAGCCGAGCACCTTTGTGCCCCACGGGGTCCTTGGTGACCTGCACGAGCACGGTGTCCCCGGACTTCAGGGCATTCTCGATCTTGCGGGGCTTGCTGCCCAGCTCGGCGGCGTCCCAGTCCACCTCACCGGCGTAGAGCACGGCGTTGCGGCCGCGGCCGATGTCCACGAAGGCGGCCTCCATGGACGGCAGCACGTTCTGCACCTTGCCCACGTACACGTTGCCGATCAGCGAGTCCTGCTGGGTGTGCGAGACGAAGTGCTCGGCAAGGATCCCGTCCTCGAGCACACCGATCTGGATCCGGTCGTCCTTCTGTCGCACGAGCATCTTGCGCTCCACGGATTCGCGCCGGGCCAGGAACTCGGCCTCGGTGATCACGTGGCGGCGGCGGCCGAACTGCCGGGACTCACGACGACGCTGACGCTTGGCCTCGAGCCGCGTGGAGCCCTTGACCCCGGTCACCTCGTCGCTGCCCGTGCCCTCACCGGCACCGCGCGGGGCGCGGACCCGGGTCACCGAGCCGTCGGACTCGTCCACGAGTTCCATGTCCTCGTCACCGCGACGCCGCCGGCGACGCCGCTTGCTCGTGACCTCGCCGGACTTGTCGTCCTCGCTGTCCACGTCATTGCGCGCGGCCCGCTCGGCCTCGCGCTGGGCGTCGCGTTCCTTGGCGGCCTCGCGCAGTCGGGCAGCCTGCTCCTCGGCGGCACGGCGGATCTCGTCCGGGTCCGGGGCATGGAACATGAGGGAGGCGCCGGGACCGAAGGCCCCGAAGTTCTCCTGGGTGCTGGGCTGGTCGTTCGCGGACTTCTCGACCTGTACAGTCTGCGCGTCCGTCTGTTCCGAGGTGTCGGTCTGCTCGTCGCTCGCCTCGGCCGAGCCGGTTCCTTCGCCGGCCTGCGTCGTCTGCTCGGGCCCGTCGGCGCGCAGAGCGGCCTGCTCATCCGTCTCGCGGGCGCTCTCAGCGGCGTCACCGGCTGCGTCCTCGACATCGAGCGCGATCTCGTCCTCGATACTCTCCGCGGGCTGCTCGGCCTCGGGGATCTCGGCCACTGGGATCTCGCGCGGGGGCGTGTTCGCAACGCCAGCATCGTCGGAAGCGGTGGCCGCGGAATCGGACGTCCCCGGATCCTCGGCGGACGCGTCGGTCGTCGCGGGTTGCCCGGTAGCGGTGTCGGCGGGAACGGCGGCGTCGTCGGCCGGTGCATCAGGCGTGACGGCGGGGTCGGTGGTGGTGCTGTCCTCGACGGGGGTGGTGGCGGCAGTCTCGAGGGGTGACTGTTCCGCGTTGTCCTTCTCAGGTTCCATGTGAAGTTGTGCTCCTGCTCGGGACACCGCCCGCACCCGGGCCCGAGGTGTGCTCGGTCGGTCGAGCCGGTGTTCGCCACGCGGCCGCCGGAAGTCAAAGTCGTACTCGCGGGCGCGGCGTGTGTTACGCACACTGTCCGCGAGCCGGCGGATGCCCGAGTCGCTGGGTCCGTGGGGACCGCGAACTTGCCCCGCTCCGGACGCGCTCGATCCTGTGAGAGCGCGGGTCCGTACCGAGGGAGATCGGTGTTCCTGCCGGGTCGGTTCCTCACGTGCGGCTGAGGCCCGACCATTGGGAGTATCTCACAGTCACCCCGGGCCGGGGTGCATTCCGGGTGGTCCGGACCACATTCCCTCGGCCGGACCACAGTGCGTGTACGGGGAGTGTGCCGGCGTCGCCCGCCGCCACGGGCGGCCCGCGCCCGGTGGGTCGTCATGCGCATGGTCTACGATCGAGCGCGTGAGCCCAACTTCCGCGACCACCCCCCTGACCGACCGGACACCCGAGACGACTCCGGCGCACGCCACCCGTTCGGACCGCTCGTGGGCCGTGCTCGCGGTGATCTTCTCGATCGTGGGTTTCGCCGCATCGGCCGTGCTCGTGGCGGAACGGCTCGCGATCTACAAGGACGCGGGACACCGCACGAGCTGCGACATCAACGCGTGGCTCTCGTGCGGCACGGTCATGCGCACCCCGCAGGCGGAGCTCTTCGGCTTCCCCAACCCGTTCATCGGGATCGTGGCGTACGCCGTGGTGATCGCCGTGGCCGTGGGCGTGCTCGCCGGTGCACGCTACGCCAGCTGGTTCTGGTGGTTGCTGTGGCTGGGGATCGCCGCCGGCTCGGTGTTCACCCTGTGGCTGTGGTGGCAGACCACTTTCCACATCAACGCCCTGTGCCTGTACTGCATGATCGTGTGGTGCGCCCAGACCCTGTTGCTCGCGCATACGACGGCGCGGATGCGCCGCGCCGGCCTGATCGGTTCCTCGCGTGGCACCGCCGCCGGTTCCGCCGCGTGGGCGTGGCTCCTGGGCATCGGGGTGCTCGTGATCGTCTTCGGGATCATCGCGGTGCGCTTCTCGACCGCGATCTTCGCCTGAGCCGTTCACCGACGCCGCGCTCAGACGGCGTGCGCCTCGAACACCGTGATGGGGTGCGTGCCGTCGAATGGCGTCCGCTGCCAGTCGCCCCGAACCGCGTCGACCTCGAACCCGGCGCGCCGTAACTGATCGGTCAGGATGCCGCGGTCACGAAAGGCCAGGTCCGACTCCTCCACCACGAGCTCATCCGATGACTCGAAGTGATTGTGCAAACGCAGCAGGACCCGGCTCCGTTCGAGTTCCCCCACCTCGCACCATTGCCGCAACAGCCCGTGCTGCGTGTCCCGCACGGTGGGCTCGGACTGACGCCACCCGTCCCACACCCCACGCCGAGCACCGCACGGGAATGCATCCGCTCGGCGAGGGAGCGGTAGTAGTCATGGTCCGGCCCGTCGGGGTTGTCCCCGTCGCACAGGTCGACGATCCGCGGGTCGTAGTCGGTCATGGATCCCGCGTTCAGCTCAGCTGAACCAGATGCCGATCTCCCGCTCGGCGGACTCGGGCGAATCGGACCCGTGCACGAGGTTCTTCTGCACCTTCTCGCCCCAGTCCCGACCCAAATCGCCGCGAATGGTACCGGGGGCGGCCGTGGTGGGCTCGGTGGCACCGGCGAGGCTGCGGAAGCCCTCGATGACCCGGTCCCCCTCGACCACGGCGGCCACGACGGGCCCGGAGAGCATGAACTCCACGAGCGGCTCGAAGAACGGCTTGCCCTGGTGCTCCTCGTAGTGCCGCTCGAGAATCTCGCGGGTCGCCGTCACGAGCTCGAGTTGCGCGAGCGTGTAGCCCTTGGCCTCGATGCGGGCCAGGATCTGCCCGGTCAGGCCGCGCTGGACGCCGTCCGGCTTCACGAGGACGAGGGTGCGTTGCGTCATGTGCTTCTCCTTGCTGTGGACCCACGCGGAGTCCTCGGTCGATCAGGTTCCACTCCGAGCCTAACGGCCTGTGGTCCCCGCGCGGCAACGCCCGGGGACCGCGGCCGGGAGACGGTGATCACGTCAGGGGTTCTCGACCTCCCAGCGGCGTTGTTCCTCCGCGCGCCGCACGTTCTCGCGATCCATCGCGCCACCCTTGACCACGGCGTACCACCAGGCCAGGGCGCACAACACGCCGATCATGAACATCGAGGGCACGAGCACTCCCGTGGCGATGAGCACGACCTGCAGCACCCACCCGAGGGCGTACCCCCACGGCTTGCGCAGGAGGCCGCACGCCAGCAGGAACACCAGGGCGAGAACCACCGATCCGCCCATGAGCCACAGTTTCCCGGCCGTGCTCCAGTCCCGCGCCGTGAGTCCGAACGCCGCGAGGGCGGCGAAGAACACGATGAACGCCTCGATGGAGAGCACGCTCGAGGCGAACATCGTCTTGATCGAGCGTGGCTTCTTGGGTTGGCCAGGGCGCCATTCGCGCTGAGCCTTGGTCATGCGGGCCATCGGGCTCCTTCCATGGTCGGGGCGGCGGGCTCAGAGTCCGAGCAGTACACGGGCCTCACCCACCACGGTGATGGACCCGGTGACGAGCACCGCGCCGTCGAACTGCTCGCGGGCCGCGGCGTCCTGGATGGCCGCGGCGCACGCGTCGTCCAGTCGCTCGCTCACGTGCACGGCGTCCTCGTCGAAGCCCATGTCCTCGGCGATCTCCGCGAGTTCCTCGGGTGCCACAGCGCGCGGGGACTGGGAGCGGGTGCACCACAGTTCGAGCTCGAACTCGTGGTACTCGTCCACGAGCACGCGCATCATCTCCGCAGCGTCCTTGTCTCGCAGCACGCCCACCACCAGGTTGAGCTTGGTGAACGTGAAGGCCTCGCGCACCGCGGTCGCCGAGGCCAGCAGTCCGTGCGGGTTGTGGGCCGCATCCAGGATCACCGGCGGTGCCTTGCGGGCGAGCTCGAGCCTGCCCGGCGAGGAGACCGCACCCAGTCCCGTGGCCACGAGCTCGGGGTTCAGGGGCTTGTCCCCTCCCCCCACGAACGCCTCGACGGCGGCCACGGCCACCGCGGCGTTCTGGGCCTGATGGGCCCCGAACAGCGGCAACATGAGATCCGGGTACTCCCCCGCGAGCCCCTGCACGGTGATGACCTGGCCGCCCACCGCGGTGGAACGCCCGGTCACGGCGAACTCCACGCCCTCGAACCGGAACGGGTCACCGAGTTCCCGGGCCCGGTCCAGCAGGACCTGCGCGGCCTCGGGTTGCTGCGCCGCGCTCACGAGGAAGCCCTGGGGCTTGATGATCCCGGCCTTCTCCCGGGCGATCTGCCCCACGGTGTCCCCGAGCATGGTGGTGTGGTCCAGCCCAATCGGGGTCACCACGGACACCGCGGCGTCCGCCACGTTGGTCGCGTCCCACGTGCCACCGATGCCGACTTCAAGGACCATGACGTCCACGGGTTCGTCCGCGAAGACCGCGAACGCCAGGACCGTAAGGGTCTCGAAGTACGTGAGGCGGGGAGCGCCGTCGGCCTCGAGCTTTCGGTCCACGAGCTCGAGGTACGGGGCGATCTCCGAGTAGATCCGCACGAACGTCTCGTCCGGGACGGGTTCGCCGTCGATGCTGATCCGCTCCGTGACGCGCTCGAGGTGCGGGCTCGTGTACCGGCCCACGCGCAGGTCGTGGGCGAGCAACAGCGACTCGATCATCCGGGCCGTGGACGTCTTGCCGTTGGTCCCGGTCACGTGCACCACGGGTGCGCTGCGGTGCGGATCCCCGAGCGCGGCGACCGCGGCGGCCACGGCGTCCAGCCGCGGCGCCATCCTGTCCTCCGGCGCCCGACTCAGCAGGTGCTGGTAGATATTCTCGACCGATGCGAAGTCCTCGTGCTCCTGGGCCCCGCTCACGCGCCGATCACCGCCACGGTCACGGACGGCTCGTCCGCTTCCAAGAGCTCGAGCTCGCGGGACAGGGTCTCGGACTGCACGAGCTCGCGGTTCGCGGCCACGGCGGCCACGGTCTGCGCGTCCGCGGCGACGTGGGTGCGGATCCGGTCCGAGACCTGCAGGTCCGCGTCCTTCCGGGCCTGCTGGATCGCACGGATCATGTCCCGCGCCACGCCCTCGGCGCGCAGTTCATCCGTCAGTTCGGTGTCCAGGACCAGGAACCCGCCGCCGGGCAGAACGGTCACGGCGCGCGCGGAGTCCGCCGCGGCGTCGTCAACGACCGTGACGAGTTCGTACTCTCCCTCCTGCAGGGGCACGGAGCCGGCCACGACGACGCCGTCCGCGGAGACCGACCAGTCACCGTTCTTGGTGGCCTTGATGACCTGCTGGACCTGCTTGCCCAGGCGCGGGCCCGCCGCGCGGGCGTTGACCTTCAGCTCCTGGGAGATACCGTGGTCCGCGGCGCTGACCTGCTCCGAGTCCTCGAGCGTGACGGACCTGAGGTTCAACTCATCGGCGATGATCTCTTGGAACGTGCCCTCGAGGGCGTGCGCCCCGGGCACGGCCACGGTCATCCCCGCGAGCGGTTGCCGCACGCGCAGGTTGTGGGTCTTGCGCAGACCGGACCCGGCCGAGCAGATGGCGCGCGTGCGCTCCATGGCCGTGAGTAGGGCCTCGTCCCGGGGGAACAGGGAGGCATCCGGCCAGTCGGTCAGGTGCACGGAGCGCCCACCCGTAAGACCGCGCCAGATCTCCTCCGTGACGAGCGGCAGCAACGGGGCGGCCACGCGGCACACCGTCTCGAGGCACGTGTACAGCACGTCGAAGGCCTGGGTGTCCTCCTCGAAGAACCGCTCGCGGGAACGGCGCACGTACCAGTTGGTGAGGGTGTCCATGTAGGAGCGCAACCGCTCGGCACCGGCCCAGATGTCGTAGTCGTCGAACAACCGCTTGACGTCCGTGACGAGCGCGCCGGTCTCCGCGAGGATGTAGCGGTCCATCACGTGATCGGCGTCGTGGCGCAACTGGGCGTCGTAGCCGGCTCCCCCGTTCGCGGCGTTCGTGTACAGACCGAAGAAGTGGTACACGTTCCACAGCGGCAACATCATCTGGCGCACGCCGTCGCGGATGCCCTGCTCGGTGACGATCAGGTTGCCGCCGCGCAGGATGGGCGAGGACATCAGGAACCAGCGCATGGCGTCCGAACCGTCCCGGTCCAGGACCTCGTTGACGTCCGGATAGTTCTGCAGCGACTTGGACATCTTCTGCCCGTCCGAACCCAGCACGATCCCGTGGGAGATCACGTTGCGGAACGCGGGGCGGTCGAACAGCGCGGTGGCCAGGATGTGCAGCGTGTAGAACCAGCCGCGGGTCTGACCGATGTACTCCACGATGAAGTCACCCGGGTTGTGGGTCTCGAACCACTCCCGGTTCTCCATGGGGTAGTGCACCTGGGCGTACGGCATGGACCCGGAGTCGAACCACACGTCCAGCACCTCGGGCACGCGGCGCATCACGGACTCGCCCGTGGGGTCGTCCGGGTTGGGCCGGGTCAGGTCGTCGATCCACGGCCGGTGCAGGTCCACCTCGCCCTGGGCGTTGCGCGGAAGTCGGCCGAAGTCCCGCTCCAGCTCCGCGAGGGAACCGTAGACGTCCCGGCGCGGGTAATTGGGGTCGCTCGATTCCCACACCGGGATGGGTGAACCCCAGTAGCGATTGCGGGAGATGGACCAGTCACGGGCGTTCTCGAGCCACTTGCCGAACTGGCCGTCCTTGACGTTCTCGGGGATCCAGTTGATCTGCTGGTTCAGCTCGACCATCCGGTCCTTGAACGCGGTCACGCTCACGAACCACGAGGACACCGCGCGGTAGATCAGGGGGTTACGGCAGCGCCAGCAGTGCGGGTACGAGTGCTCGTAGGAGGCCTCCCGCAGCAGCGCGCCGCGGGCTCGGAGGTCCCGGACCACGGTGCGTGCCACGTCCTTGTCGAACACGTTGTGCCCGGCGAGTTCCCCGAGCGGCGCGCCCTGCGCGAGGGACTCGTCCGTGAAGAAATCGTAGAACCGTCCGCTCTCGTCCACGGAGAGCACCACGGGGATGTCGTGGGCGGCGCACACCATCTGATCGTCCTCGCCGTACGCGGGGGCCTGGTGCACGATGCCCGTGCCGTCCGTGGTAGACACGTACTCGGCCACGAGGATCTGCCACGCGTTCTGCGTCCCGAAGCGCTCGGCGTCCGTGAAGTAGTCCCACAGCGGCCGATACCGGATTCCGCCCAGCTGCTCGCCCTTGTAGTGGGCGGTGACGGCGTCCGCGACGGCCGCGGCGTCGTCGTACCCGAACTCCTTGGCGTACCCGCCCGCGAGCTCCGCGGCCACGAGGAAGCGGCGCCCGGCCAGGTCGCCGGCACCGGGGACCAGGACGTAGTCGATGTGCGGACCGACCGCGAGCGCCTCGTTGGTGGGCAGGGTCCAGGGGGTCGTGGTCCAGGCGATGGCCTCCGCGCCGGCGAGTTCGGCGGCCACGGCGGGATCGGTGGCCCACGAGGTGTCCTCGGAGAGCGTGAACGCCACGGTCACGGAGGGGTCCTGGCGGTTCTTGTAGACGTCGTCGTCCATGCGCAACTCGTGGTTGGACAGGGGCGTCTCGTCCTTCCAGCAGTACGGCAGCACGCGGTAGCCGGAGTAGACCAGGCCCTTGTCATCCAGGGCCTTGAACGCGCCGATCACGGACTCCATGTAGTCCACGTTCAGGGTCTTGTAGTCGTTGTCGAAGTCCACCCAGCGGGCCTGGCGGGTCACGTAGTCCTGCCACTCGGACGCGTACTTCAACACGGAGGCGCGGCAGGCGTCGTTGAACTTGTCGATGCCCATGGCCTCGATGTCCTGCTTGTCGGTCATCCCGAGCTGCTTCATGGCCTCGAGTTCGGCCGGCAGTCCGTGGGTGTCCCACCCGAAGCGGCGCTCCACGCGCCGGCCCTGCTGCGTCTGGTAGCGGGCCACGAGGTCCTTGACGTAGCCGGTCAGCAGGTGGCCGTAGTGGGGCAGGCCGTTGGCGAAGGGCGGGCCGTCGTAGAACACGAACTCGTTGGACCCGTGGTCCCCGCGGTCGCGCTGGTCGATGCTCGCCTGGAAGGTGTGGTCCTGTTTCCAGTAATCCAAGACGCGCTCCTCGACCGCGGGGAAACGCGGCGCGGAGGGCACCCCGTGTGCGCTGGGGTCGGTGCTCGCCTTGGGATACACGAAGGATTCGGTCACGGTGCTCCATCCTGAGGGGTGTGCGGTTCAGGATGCGAGGACGCTCGGGCGCGCGGGGCGCCGGTGGCGCGGTACCACCTCGCTTACCCGCGGTGGCATCGGCACAGCCGACGACGTCGCGAGTCGCTCGTTGGGGGCTGTCACGGGCCCGAGTCGTCCGGTTCTACTGGGGCGCGGTGCCTGTTCTTCCGGAAGGGCTCCCCGGTGATGGCCGGATCGACACCCGTGCGCGCAGGGCGCACCCCGCCATAATACCCCGACGGGAGGGACTACTCGCCCTGCTCGCCGCCGCCCTGTTCGTCTCCCCCGGACACCACCACCAGGACCCGGCCGTCCTGCACGCGCACCGGGTGGACGGGCAGCGTGTACTCCGCGCCGGACACGCACCGCCCGGTCGCGAGGTCGTAGGTCTCCTTGTACAGGGGTAAGGCGACCGTGTGGTACTGCCCCGTGCGCCCGACGATCCCCCGGGCCATCACGAGCGCCCGGGAGCGGGGGTCCCTGTGGTCGGTCGCGAACACGAGGTCGTCATTGGTGCGGAACACCGCTCGCTCTACGGGGCCCGCCTGGAGCAGCTGCCGACGATCTGGAAGAAACTCGTGGACGCCGGATTCGAGTCCGGTTCCGCGTACGGCAAGGCGCTGCGCAATGTGAAGTCGTGCATCGGCAGTTCGTGGTGCCGCTTCGGGGTGCAGGACTCGGTGGCGCTCGCCGTGGACCTGGAGAACCGCTACCGCGGGCTGCGCTCACCCCACAAGTTCAAGTCCGGGGTCTCGGGCTGCAGCCGCGAGTGCGCCGGAGGACGTGGACGCGCGCATGTACGTGCTCGAACGCGAACAGATCCGCCCGGCCACCCCCGAGGGGATCGCCCGGTCCGAGGTCGGTGAGGAGCACAAGGCGTTGGTGTCCGGGGCGAAGATCCCGGTGGGTCAGCCCTCCTGAGCCGACTCCTGGGGGCCGGGGGTCGCGCATGACTTCTGCGCGAGCGCCGCGACCCGGCCCACCACGATCACCGCGGGAGCAGTGACCTCGCGCTCGCGGGCCGCGCGGGCGATTGTGTCCAGCTGCGCCACGGTCGTGCGCTGGGTTGGGGTCCAGCCCCGCTCCACGACCGCGACCGGGGTGTCTGCGGGGTAGCCCGCGGTCATGAGCAGCTCGGCGTTATGTTCGAGACCCCGCACGCCCATCATGAGGATCAGGGTGTGCCCGTCCCGGTACGGCACGTGACGCAATTGCTGGTGCGCGGTGATGACGGTGAACCCGTGGGTCATGTCCCGGTGGGTCACGGGGATCCCCGCCGCGGCGGGGACGGAGATCGCCGAGGTCACACCCGGCACCACCTGGGTGGCCACACCGTGGGCCCGGCAGAACTCGACTTCCTCGCCACCGCGGCCGAACACGTACGGGTCCCCACCCTTGAGCCGCACGACCCGCAGTCCGAGTTTCGCCTGCTCCACGAGGGTCTCGTTGATCCGGTCCTGCGTGTACTTGTGGTACCCGGCGCGCTTGCCCACGTCGATGATGCGGGCGTGCCGGGCGAGCTCTGGTAGGAGGTCCGTGGGGCCGAGCCGGTCCGCGACGATCACGTCCGCGTCCGCCAACAGTTGCCGTCCGCGCACCGTGAGCAGTCCGGGGTCGCCGGGTCCTCCGCCCACCAGCGCCACTGTCCCGGGTTCCTGAGTGACCGGGGCCTGAAAGACCCGATCCTGAGCAACCCGTGTTTCGGTAACCGGCACCTGAGTGACCGGTGCCCGAGTGTCGGCTGCGCGATCGGGCCCGGGCGCGGCGTCGTCCGCGACGCACAGGACCCGACGCTCTTCCGCCGCGAGCGCCACCCGCTCCCGTTCCCCGGAGTCCGAGACGTGGAGGAAGACGAGCCACGCGCCGTCGAGGTCGTCGGGGCGGAACGCGCGCTCGTGCCACGTGAGACCGGGTGAGCTCGTGAGGTCCCGCAACGTGTCATGCAGATCAGGTGCCACGAGGTCCACGAGGGCGCCCCCGGCGAGCAGGGACCGCGTCCGACGCGCGGCGTCCGATCCCCCACCGACCACCAGCACGGCGCGTCCGGCGAGGTTCAGCCCCAGGGGGTAGGTCATGGTCGGGAGCTCTCCTCGGGTGCGGGCGGATCATCGCCATGCTACGCCGCGGGCCGCCTCTACTGACCTCGGACGTCACATCCGCGGGGTCACTCCGTGGCCGCTCCCTGTTTCCAGTAGCCCATGAACGAGATGTCCGTCTTGGGCACTCCCCCGCTCACGCACATCCGGCGCAGCGACTTGACCGTGGCGGATTCCGCCGCGAAGAACCAGTAGGTACCGCGGCCCTCCGGGCGGGCGACGTCCCATACGAAGTCCGCCTCCTCCGACGGGGCGGCCTCGGGCTCGCCATGACCGACCTCCCAGTAGCGGCGGGCGCGCTCGGACAACCGGTGCCACAGCCATAGGGCGTGTTGCTAAATGCTCGTTCAGCTACGGTCTTCGTGTGCTCGATACATCCAGACTCCGAATGAGG